>JALHNK010000019.1 GCA_022843565.1 Phycisphaerales bacterium | reverse complement strand
CACACCCGCCGCGCCGCCCGCGACCGCAATCCCCGGCGCGACGCCGCCCCCGCGTCCGCCCGCGGCCTCCGGCCTCCCCGTCTCGCCACCGGCCGCCGCTCCAGCGATTGACACTCGCGATGAGAACGGCCGACGTCGCGACATGGGAGAGCCGATCAAGCTCGCGTTCAACTCCGTCCGCGTCGAGCAGCTCATGACTTTCATCGCCGAGTCCACCGGCAAGGCGGTCCTCCCTCAGCAGGAGATTCTGGCCCGCACCGTCGCGGTCATCTCCGACCGCCCGCTCCCGCGCCAGCAGGCGCTGGACCTGGTCTTCCTCGCGCTCCAGCAGCGAGGCGTCGCGGTCATCGAGACGCCCGACATCATCTTCCTGCGCGACCAGGTCGACGTTGACCGCCAGAGCGTGCCCGTGCTCGGCCCAGAGACGAGCACACTCACACGCACCGACATCGGCTCCATCGTGCAGAAGATCTTCCTGCTCCGCTTCGCAAACGCCGTGAACGTCGGCGAGGTGATCAAGAACTCGATCCCTGACTTTGCCAAGATGGCGGTGGATGCCGAGTCGAACCAGGTGCTCGTCACCGGGCCGATCATCATCCTCCAGCGGCTCGAACGCGTGATCATGACGCTCGACCGCCCGCAAGCGGCGACGCCCGTCACCGAGACGTTTCAACTCCGCTTCGCCGATGCAGAACTCATCGCGGCCAACATCCGCGATCTCTACGGTGCAGCCGCGAACACCCAGCGGCAGAATCAGGGCGGCGGGCAGCAGATTCCGACTCAGTTCCGCTTCCCCGGCGGCGGTGGCGGGGGTAACAACCCCGGCGGCGGTGGCGGCGGGAACCGCCGCGGTGATGCCGGCTTCAACGACGACGACGTTGCGCTCCAAGGCCCCGGTGGTCGACCCGCGACGCCACAAGGCGGCGCGACCGCGGCGTCGGCGCCACGCGTCATCGCCAACACGCAGCAGAACTCGATCACCGTTCTCGCTGAGCCAGACGTCATGGCCGCGATCCGACGCCAGATCCAGGAAGAGTGGGACCAGCCGCTCTCTGAAGAGGCGGTGGTGCCAAAGGTCTACGACCTGAAGAACACCGATCCGGTCAAGGTCAAGGCGGTGCTCGAAGGCCTCTTCGGCAACGGCCAGGGAACGACGCAGCAGCGCACGACCGTCGGTCGGCTCGCCGGTCAGTTCACGTTCCAGGCGGTGCCTGATGCCGGGCGGCTCGTCGTCGTGGGCAAGAGCCCCGACAACATCAGCGTGATCGATCGCATCATCGAGGATTTGGATCAGCCGATGGTCTCCGGCCTGCCGGAGGTTGTCGAACTCAAGCACGCCAACGCCGAGGACCTGGCCGAGCAGCTCAACACGCTGCTGGCGCAGGAGGGCACGCTGGCGCAGATTCGTCGCACCGATACGACGCTCTCCACCGCCCGATCCGGCTCTTCGCCCTTTGCGCAGGACGGCGCGACAGAGACGACGACGAACAATCAGAACACCAACACCGCCGCCAACCGCATGGACATGTGGTGGGGCCGCGCACGCGTGCCGACGGACAACGCCGGGACGAGCAACCTGATTGCCAAGGCCCGCATCGTCCCGATCAATCGGCAGAACGCGCTCATGGTGCTCGCACCGACCGAGTACCGGCGCTCGATCGTGCAGATGATCGAGCGGCTCGATCGACCCGGCCGCCAGGTGCTCATCGCCGCAGTGGTTGTCGAACTTTCCGGCGAAGACGCCATGGCGCTGGGGGTCCGCTTCAGCAACGCCGTCATCAACCCGACCCGGGGCGAGAACTCCATCGGCACCAACGCCGACTCGAACATCACCGGCACCAAGAACGAACTGATCAACAGCCTGTTTGATACCTCGGTGCTCAACCTCGGCGTCAACATCAACGTGCTGCTCCAGGCTTTGGCCCAGACGACCAACGTCAAGATCCTCTCTGAGCCCAAGATCTTCACCGGCGACAACCAGGAGGCCGAGTTCTTCGACGGCCAGGACATCCCCTTCATCACCGAGAGCCAGCCCAACAACCAGGGCAACCTCGTCCAGTCGTTCGACTATCGCGCCGTGGGCATCCAGCTCCGCGTGCGCCCGCGCATCACGCCGGAGCGCGACGTCGATCTCAAGGTCAACCTCCAGCTCTCATCGATCACCCCCGGCAACACCCTCTTCGGCGGCGCCGTCGTCGATCGGCGAGAGACGACCACGCAGCTCATCGTCGCCGACGGCCAGACCATGGTCATCAGCGGCATCATCCGATCCGAAGACTCGCAGATCAAACGCAAGATCCCGCTGCTGGGCGATATCCCGTTCTTCGGCGCCCCGTTCACCAGCACCGAAAACGCCCGCACCACCACCGAGCTGGTCGCCTTCATCACGCCCATCGTCGTCAACAACCGCACCGAGGCCGACACCATCAACAAAGACCCGCGAGCCCGCCTGCGCTCGCTCCGCACCGAGCTCGCGCCCGATCGCCCCGAGCCGCAGGGTCCGCTCATGGTGCCCACCGAAGACATCACCCCGCCGGCGGAGAGCGCCGGGACCAAACCCCTGATGACGACACCGGCGCGTCCGTCGCCCGGCCCGGAGTAATCTCCGGTGTGCAGACTCGCCCCAGGAGCACCGCCTTGCACCAGCCCGGAGCCGCCCGCCGATCCGGACCGCGCGTCGCGAATGTCACGCGCTGCGCGACTCAGGTGAATCGCGAGAATCGCGAGAGCCGCCTGAGTCGCTCGCTTCGTACCGTCGCACTGGTCATGCTGCCGATCAGCACGCTCGCCCTCACCGGCTGTGTGACCGAGCGTCTGCCGCGACCGCTGGGCACGTCTCCGTACGTCAAGGGCGATCCGAGTCAGCCGCCCACGGGAATCAGCGCGCCGCAAGCGAAGCCGACCGGCGTGCCGGGGGCCCTGCGATTTGAGATCGCCGCGCTCGGCGAAGTGCGGTTTGATTCCAGCACGCTCCCGCTGGTCTCGCCCGGCGGCGGCTTCATCGCGGTGCAATCCGGCATCGCCCCTCCCGAAGCCGCGGCCGACGCCTCCGGCCCCGCCGAGGCGCTCCAGACGCGCATCGAGATCTACGACATGCGCAGCCGCCGCCTGGAGCGCACGTTTATCGCGGGCTCGCCGGCACGGTCCGGTGTGCCGCGTGTGCTGACACAAGGGATGCTCCTGGGTCGAAGCGTGAACGACGAAGGATTTCTGGTGGAATGGCCGCGCCAGGACGCGACGCGATGGATCGGTCTGTGCAGTTGGAAGGATGCGAGCATTCGCTGGCTCATCGGCGGTGATGAATCGAGCCCCACGTTCGGCGCGCACGCAGTGCTGCTGCGCGATGGCTCGCTCGTGACTGCGCTCGGCGACGAAACCGCGACCGGCTGGCTGCTGGCGCGGCGCTCCGCGTCAGGACAGATCGCAGTTCTCGATGAACGCCCCGCGACGATGATCGTCCCGGTCACATCGCTGGACGCCACGCAGTACTCATTTCTTCGGCTCGATGGTGGCGTGCTTCGCCACTGGGCGCTGGGCACGCCGCAATCGCCGTCGCTGCGCATCGTCGCGGAGATCGGCACCGATCGGACGATTCGCGACGCGATCAACGCGACGAGCTCAGTTCCGCCGACGGGCGCGTTCAGCGCGGCGCTCTGGACCGATCGAGACTCGTTCACGTCCCAATACGCTGGTGCGACCGGTCTGTTCAACTCTTTGACCGGGCGGCTTCAGTTCTTTTGGATGGATGGATCAACCGCGGCGGTGGATTTGCCGCCCGAGAGCATCAGCGCGGCCCCCGGACGGACCGGAATGCTGGTCACGAGCGTCCAAGAACTGACGATTTGGCCACGCCGGGGGGTCATCGGGGGTCGATTTGTGGGGGGGGCTTCGAATTTGATGCGTAAACCCGGCGTAATTCGAGCAGTCTGGGGCGATGGGATGTGCGCGGTGGAGCCGGGTCGTGAGGGGAATGGCTGGATTCTGGTGTCAAAGTTCACGCATCCGACCAACGAGTAGCAGCCGTGCCATGGGTAAAAAACCTTAAACCGCTCCAGTTCATGGCGTCGCTGGGGGTATCTGCTTACCCGTCTTCACAAAACTTTACCCGATCTCTCGGGCTGAATTTCGGAAGTTCAGCTTGACAGTGTTTCACCGTGGTGTATGTTCATGGGAGTCGTCGTCGCAGTCTTTGCGACTAGTTTCACCCACATTGGTAGGAAGAAGGAGAAGCACGTGAAGAATACCGTTCTGATGAGTCTTCTGTCCGTCGCAGGCCTCGCGGCCTCGGCCAACGCCCAGTACAGCTTTGAGAGCGCACTGGTCCTGGATAACGACCCCCGCCTCGCGGCGATGGGCGTGAGCTACGGCACCCAGCTCCTGCCGGGCAACGGCGCCACCGCGGTCAGCCTCACGCTGATCGTCCGCGTCACCTCGACGGGCACCGTTCCGAACCTCGGCCTCGGTGCGTGGCAGGGTGGCGGCTCGTCCAGCGCCCCCAACAGCATCTTCTATCACAACGACACCATCTCGAACCAGACGACCGCTCTCTGGACCTCGGCGGCCGCCGCCCTGTCCCGCGGCGTCATCAGCGGCAGCAGCACCAACCGTGGTCTGCTGAGCTACAGCACCCCGGCGGGCTTCGGTGGCAGCGCCGCTGCTCAGGCTGTCAACTTCCGCAACCAGCTCGGTAGCTCGAACCCCAGCCGTAACTCGGCGAACGCCCCAGGCACCGTCTCGGCTGCCACCAACAACAACCAGCCGACCAACAACGGCTTCAACAACTACGCCAGCGCTGGCGCCAACGCCAACAACGCCAACGGCTGGGTCGGCGTCCCGCTGACCGGCGACTTCGACGGCACCCGCCCGGCGACCGCTGCCAACAGCTACCCCTCGGCCCCCGGCTCCGCGGCGATCCTCGCCGTGACTGCCAGCCGCGCCCCGGCGACCTTCGCCACCGACGGCAACGGTGACCCGATCCCGAACTTCGTCAACTTCGGTGGCGCTCTGGCCAACGGCAACGCCATCCAGGCCGGTGACCAGGACAGCACCGTCGATGGCAACCAGTCGCAGTGGTACGGCGTGTATCACTTCATCTTCACGCCCCGCACCAACGTTGGTGACGCCGAGCGTCAGGTGACCGTCAACGCGTCCGGCTACGGCCTGGCGGTTGTGAACGCGAACGTCACGGGTGCGACCTACACCCCGTCGTTCAGCACGGTCAACACGGCGACGACCGCCTCGATCACCTTCACGGTCCCCACCCCCGGTGCGATGGCGCTCCTGGGCCTCGGTGGCCTCGTCGCCGGTCGCCGTCGCCGCTAATCAGCGGTTGATGGTTCCCGTCTGACGACGACGAAGCTTCACTTTGCTTCATCCGCGGGGTCTCCTTCACAGGAGACCCCGTTTTTATTTTTGCGGTCCGCCACAGGATGTCATGCAGATCACCGGTGTGCCGCGCGCCTTTGGACGCCGTGCCTGAGGCTCTGCGAAGGCAGGGGTTGAACTCACGCTCGTATACTCGTCAACGAGAGTCCGCACTCGATCCGGGCGTGCCGATCGGCCGTCCGCTCGAAATCGGCTCTGCGATCTTGACGGGCTTGGACTCAAGCAGACGAGCACAGGCCAGCTCGGCCAGATCTGGCCCCCATACTGGCGATGGATGCCGCAGCAGCGTCAATACCGCGGCACGCTCGGATCGATCGTCAGCGACCAGAGCTCGATCCCGCCGGCGAGGGACTTCACGTCCGAGAAGCCCAGGGCCCGAAGGGCCGCGGCGGCCCGCAGAGAGCGGGCGCCGTGATGGCATTGCACGATGATCGGGCGAGACTTCAGCCCTTGATCATCGGCGAGCTCGTCGGCTCGACGCTCCAGGTCCGCCAGCGGCACGTGGATGGCACCGGTGATCCGGTTGAACGCCCATTCGTCGTCCCGCCGGCAGTCCACCAGCAGCGGGCGACTCGGCTCGGGCTGCCGCAGGGCGTTCGCGGCGTCGCGTGGCGTCACTTCCCAGTCAGGCTTGAAGGCGTAGCCCACTGGCAGGCCACGGGGGTCAACCGATGGAGCTGCGGCGGCGTGGGGCGCTCTCACGTGCGACGGAGAGGTTGGCGGCTGAGTCGTCACTTGGTCGTTCCTTCGCCCGGCGCTGGCAGCGGGACCGTCCGTGTTGCTTCGGGCACGCGAATCCCGAGTCCGATCGGCACGACCCGCGTCTGCGGCTGCGGGAACTTGCCGGTCTGAAGGCCGGACCACTGCGTTGAGATCACCGGCGGCTTCATCAGAAGCCGCGGAATGAGCAACGCGCCATCGGCCAGGGCCAGCGTCGGTGCCGTGAAACCCTCGGCGGCGCTCATCAGTCGGTCATCGTCGTTCGGAGTCTGCACCGCAGTGTCCGGCGATGGGAAGTCGCCGCGCTGGCGAGCCTGCGAGTCCGTCAGCGTCTGACTCACGGCGTACGTCGGGTCGGTATCGACCTGGCCGACCGCGAAGGTCTCACGCTGGATGCCCCATTGCGAGCGAGCGAGCCCTGCGATCGACGGCGCGTCGCGGTGGCCGGGGCCGATCGCGTCAAAGCCCGGCGGTCGCGAGGTCGCGGCGTGGTCCGTGGCGTCGAGCTGCGCAAGGGCGAAATCGGTGCTCTCGTGTGAGCGCACGCAGCCGGCAAGGAGCGTCGCGCCGAGGGCCAGCGGGACCAACAGGCGATGCGTGCTGAGTTGAGCGGAGTGGGGCTGTGGGGTGATTGAGCCTCGCATGGGCGAGTGTATGCGCGACTGGGTTGGTGGTTGGTGGGGCGTGGAGCGGGCTTGCGGAGCGCGTGGCCGCAAAAGGCCCGGCGGGATTTGTGAGGCTGCTCGTTGCACAAAGCAGATCGATTCACTGGCACTCTGAGTGCGTCAACGCGACTCTGATCGCTTCAGCGTGACTCGGGCGTTTTGAGCGCGATGCGCACGGCCTCGAAGCAGATCTGCAGGTCAAAGCCGCGACGGGCCAGGAGGGCGGTGAGGCGGCGGCGTTGGGTTGCGGGCTCGACGGGGCGGCGGGAGGTCATGCTGCGCGAGAGGGTCTTGGTGAGCAGCGCGACGGCGTCGGAGAGTTGGTCGCGGCGCGGTGTGATCTCGGCGAGCGTGGCGGTGATGATGGCTTCGGGCACGCCGCGCTGCATGAGTTTGGTTCGGAGGAGGCGCGGGCCGGTGCGTCCGCCGGCGGATCGGGAGGATGCGAAGTTGGTTGCGTAGAGCTCGTCGTTGATCAGCCCGCGCCTCACGAGATCCTCGACGACGGGGGTCACATCCGCGTGACCGAAGCCCTTGCGTTTGAGTTTGGTGGCGATGCCGGCGGTGGTCTGCGCTGCACGGGTGAGCAGGCGGAGGGCGGCGGTGCGGCAGAGGAAACGGGATTGCGCGAGCTGGATGTCTGCCGCGAGCGCGTCGGTGAGGATCGTGCCGACCGTGAGGCCCAGGCGGTGCGCATCGGCCTGCGTGACCGTGCCAGCTCGCTTGCCCTTGACGCGGATGAGGAAGGCGTTGTCAAAGCGGGGCTGCGGCGTGAGCGATGAGATCGCTTTGCCGAGCAGCGTGTCCCACTGCGGGGGCTCGCTGACGGTGCGTTTCTTGCCGCGGGATGTGGTGCGGGGGTTCACCGGAGGCAGCGTACGCGAAAGCGCCGGTGCTCGCACGCGGATCGTCGAGCAGCGGCGTGCCGTGCGGTTCAGACGGCTTCGACCAGCTCGATCTGGAGCGAGGAGAGTTCGCTCAGTGCCTTGCCATCTGAGGCGCGGTGCGCCGCTTGGATGCCCGTCTGCACGGTGACGCGGGCCGCGGCGAGATCGTTCATGGCCTGCTGCGAGCGGGCTTTGTGGTAGTAGGCGTAGCAGTACAGCGGATCGACCGCGAGGGTGCGATCGAAGAACTGACAGGCGGTGACGTGGTCGGCGAGCTTCGCGTGCTCTTGCGCCAGGGCGTAGAGGACGAAGGTGTCGCGTTCGTCGAGGGCCAGGAGCTTGGTGAGTTTGGCGAGGCGATCGGAGGACATGGTCGGATGGTACACGACGGTCGCGTGGCGAAGCGATTTGCAAACGCCAAACGGTTGGCGTGGGCGCAGCAGGGCTTACTTGAGAACCACGACGTCGAATACCGTCATGACCGGATTGACGGTGAAGGTTCCAGTGTTCGCCATGACAACCGTGATCGCGCCTGGGCCGCTGACGACTGCGTACGTCACGAGTCCCGTTGGCAAGACGGTGCGCGGGCTGACAACGATCACGTCGCCGACCGCCACGTTCGCGACGCCGTTGAGGGAAGTCGACTGGGTGCCGGCGGGGATTGGCCCGAAGTCGATGAGGAGCGAGACCTTGAGGCGCTGCGGTGCGGCGGAGACCTGCGTCGTGCCGTCGGGGAAGCGGATGCCGTCAGTGCCGGCGACGCCGCCGATGTGCAGCGCGGCCAGCGGCGTGTTCTCCCCGATGCCGACGCGACCGAGGCTGTCGATCGTGATGCCCGATTCACTTACGGTGGAGTTGGTGAGGCGGAGCTTGCCGGCGCCTTCGGGCGAAGAGGGGCCGGTGGCCTGAATGAGCCACGGCGTGCCGCCGCCGAACGCGGCGTTGAGGAGCGTGAGGCGCGTGCCGGTGTTGGAATCGGAGATGACCGAGAGCGCCTCGGTGTCACCGGCCGAGATGCGGAACGGGAGCGACGCGAAGAACTGGCCGCCCTTTCGTTCGTTGACGCTGAAGGCCAGATCGGCGGAGGTGAGGAAGTTTGTCTGGCCACCGGCGTACGGGTTTGCGGTGGAGTAGCGCACGCCGATGTTCGTGGTCGTGCTCAACGCGATGCGCATCTGCTCGACGGTCCCGATGTTTGTGTTCAAGGGGAAGCTGAACGTCACGTCGGACGAGCCCAGCGGCACGGTCGCGGTGGAGGTGGTGATGATCGTGTTGCCGATCAGGATCGTGAGCGTGACGGGCGCGGGGGCGGGCCCGGTGTTGACCATCTGCAGCACGACCGACGCGAGATCGATCGGCGCGGGAAGTGTCACGGTCTGCGAGACATCGGCGTTGATCTGGAAGATCGCGTTCTCGAGGAAGTTCGATTGCGCGAGTGCGGTGGTGCTGATGCGCGCCAGTCCGACGATCGCCTGGGCCAGCGGTGTTGAGGCCAGCGACTGGGGCGGCGCGAGGGTTTGGAACGGACTCGCTGATCCGGCAGGTGTGCGCACGCTGATCTCCAGCGACGGGATCGGGATCGCGGGGCCGCCGGGCTGGAAGAGCTCATAGCTCGTCGGGTCGAAGCCGAAGTCCAGCGAGACGGTGAACACGCCGTTGACGACGTTGACGTTGGACCGCGTGACGGGCGTGCCGGCAGGGGTGTCGAAGTACTTGAGGAGCTGGAAACGCACATCCGCGGTGCCGGTGTACGGAGCTCCGTCCTGTTCGAGGCGCCCTTGATACGTGAACGCCGTCGCGGATTGCGCCGCGGCCAGCGGGATCAGCCCGAGGGTCAAGACGACGAACGCGAAGACGGCGAGGAGCGTGTGGCGAGTCATGGCTTCAGACTACCACAGGACTCGCATTCGGCGCGGCGCAAATCCTCAACATGACGGAGTTTCAGGGTCTGGATGTGGACCATCGCCGGGCCCGCCAAGCAGGGCGGGGTCACGGGTGTGGTTGGAGCTCGCGGCGGTCAGGGCAGCTTGTTGAAGCTGTAGAAAATGGTCACACCGCGGAAGGCGATCTCGCTCGGGACAGTGGGTGTTATCCAGGAGACTCTGAGGTAGTAGAAGTTGGAGTTGGTGACGGTGTGATCGGGATCGACATTGCCGAGGTACGTGGCGGTCGTGGGCGAATCGGCGTTGGGCGTGGAGGACTGGAGCGTCACTGCCGTGGCATCGGACTTGGAGGCGGCGACGAGTGCGACGCTGAGATTGTTTGCCGCAGAGTCGTCGACGAGTGTCATCCGGAAGCTGTCGATCGATGCGCCATCTGGCAGCGTGACCGGGGCGAAGAGGCGAACGATTTGACCGGCGGTGCTGCCGCGGATGCTTCCGTCTGTGGCGACGAATGTGGTGGCGCCGTCGATGGCGGCAGAGAATGCGGGGCCGGCGAGGCTCAACTGGCGAACGGTTGTGTCCAGCAGGATGTCGCCGGTCAGACGCAGGTTGCCGTTCACGTGGAGCGTCTCGGTGGGGAAGGCGGTGCCGATGCCGACGCGACCGGTTGCGTCCATCGTGATGCCGGTGTTGCTGGAGACGCCGCTGGCGGGCTCGATGCGCAGCTTGCCGGGCACGATGGTCCCGTTGCCGGTCGAGGTGATCAGGTAGGAAGCGCCCGAGGTGGTGAGCGACGTCAGCCGAACCGTCGCGCCGAGCGGCTCTCGACTCTCGACGTGGATCGCGTCGCCCGACGCGTTGTTCACGTTGATCGGCAGCGGAGAGAGCCAGTTGCCCTCGGCGCGCCGGCGAACAACGAAGTAGAGGTCGGCGTTGGGGTTGAAGTTGGTGGAACCGTTGGCGTACGAGTTGGCGATGTTGTAGCGGGCGCTGAGCAGGGTGCTGTTGTTGAACTCGATGGTGTAGGTTGTGGCGGGTGTGAGCGTGATGCCCGGCGGGAACGGGAAGACGACATTGCTGGTGCCGGCGGGAACGGTGGTGGCCGAAGTCGCGATCACACCGCCGGAGTTGCCGAGTGAGATCGCCAGCGGAGCCGCGGAGCCGGAGTTGACGAAGCGGAGCTCGATCGAGTCCAGTTCGGTGAACTGCGTGACGATGAACGTCTGGGTGACTTGCGCGTTAAGGAGCAGCGTGGTGTCCTGTAAGAGCCCGGCAACGGCGTTGACGCCGGTCTGCTCACGCGTGAAGCCGACGAGCCCGAGTGCCAGGGGCGACGCGGTGAGCGTCTGGCGCGGCGCGAGTGTGGTGAACGAGCCAGCGCCGGAGGGCGTGCGGACGCCGATTTCCAGTGATGCCGCCTGGAAGCTGGGAACGCCGTTGGAATCGAAGCTGTAGTTGCCCAGTTCGCCGCCGAGGTCGATTGGGACGCTGAAGAGCCCTTGGACCACGGCGACGTTCGTGAACTCGCGCGGCGCGCCGACGGGCACGCCGGCGCGATAGGGCGTGACGCGGATATCGGCGGAGCCGCTGTACGGCGTGCCCGACTGATCGAGGCGGCCCTGGTAGATGAAGGTCGTGGGGGTCAGCGCTTGGGCCGCGGCTTGGCCAGATGCGAAGCCGAACGCCGTGAGGATCGAGGCGAGCAACGCCAGCGCGCTGGAAGCGCGAGGCTGACGGGCGAGGGCGTAGAAATAGCGCACGGTGGATTGAGGTTCCATTCCAACAAGATACAGCATCGCGGCGGCTGGGCCAACCGGGATCGCCGAAACTCTCGGCGATTTCAGCTCTTTTCGCGTCGTGGTCCGTGGTGGAGGCCGCGGCACACCCCGTGACTTGGGGGCACAAACTCGCCCCGGCTTTCGCGTATCCTCCGGGGTCAACGGATCGAGTGATCCGCTCAGCGATCGGAAACATTGGCAGCAACCAACAGCGACCACGGAGAGTTCCATGTCACACGGCGTCAAGCGTTTGGGAGTCCTCGGGGCGGGTCAGATGGGTGGCGGGATTGCGCAGATCGCCGCGGTGAGCGGGATCGAGGTCGTGGTGTTCGATGCGTTCCCGGGCATGATTGACAAGTGCAAGGGCGTTCACAAGAAGTCCCTGGGCAAGTTCGTTGAGAAGGGCAAGATGGCGCAGGCGGATGCGGACGCGGCCCTGGCTCGCGTGAGCTATGTGCAGTCGCTGGAGCAACTCACCGGATGCGATTGGATCGTCGAAGCGGTGGTGGAAGATGTCGCCGTCAAGAAGGATCTGTTCGGCAAGCTCAGCGCGATGTATCCGGATGAGAGCGTTGTGCTGGCGACCAACACCAGCAGCATCAGCATCACCGAGATCGCCACCGCGGCGGGCAAGAGTGCCGGGCGCGTGGTGGGTATGCACTTCTTCAACCCAGTGCCGCTGATGCAACTCGTGGAGGTGATCCCCGGATTGCAGACGTCGCCCGGCGTGGTGCAGCGGACGGTGGCGCTGGCGACGGCGATGGGCAAGACGCCGCTGGAGGCCAGCGATCGCGCGGGCTTCATCAGCAACCGCGTGCTCATGCCGATGATCAACGAGGCGTTCTACGCGTGGATGGAAGGCGTCGCCAAGCCCGAGGCGATCGACGGCATCATGAAGCTCGGCTGCAACTTCCCCATGGGGCCGCTGACGCTGGCGGACTTCATTGGGCTGGACACCTGCGTGAACATCATGAACGTGCTGGCCGATGGGCTGAACAACGACCGCTATCGCGCGTGCCCGCTGCTGAAGCAGCTCGTGACCGCGGGGCGGATGGGTGTGAAGAGTGGGCGCGGGGTGTATGAGTATCCGGGGAAGTGAGGTGGACTCCGGTGCTTTCGGGAGCGCTGGTGGAGGTGCGGGGCTGGTGGCGGAACGGAGCCGCCGATTGTGGTGCGGCGGCGCGCGCAGCGATCGGATGACGTCGCTTCGGCGGTGTCAGCGAGGTGGGCTTCGATTTTGCGGCGGGGTGGCTGTATCGGTCGGCAAGCACGGGGTTGATGTGGTAAGAGCGCGGGAGGTGTGCCATGCGTGTAATGACGAAGCAGCTCTGGCGGGCGTTTCCGGAGTTAGATTCGTTTGATGACGAGCGGTGCGCGCGGTTTGTGGCCGCGGCGCAGCGGGGCAGACGGGCGGCGTTGCTGCGACTGAGCGCGGCGGGCGTCGCGTTTGTGGCGAGCGCTGCGCTGCTCGTGACGCTGTCGCAGATCATGCTCGCGCTGCTCGGGGTGCTTTCTCGCCCCGGCGATCTGCCGATCGGGGCGATCGGCATCGGTGTGATGGTGATTCTCACGCTTGCGGGTGCCGCGGCGATGCTGGTCCGCGATGTGATGCTGCGGCGGCGGGTGCTGTGGGTGATCAAGGCCAAGGGCACGTGCGCCGGGTGCGGCTATGGGCTGCTGGGGCTGCCGGTGCCGGACGATCTTCGCGTGACGTGCCCGGAGTGCGGCCTGGAGATGTGGGTGGACGCGGCCATGGCCGAACTGGTGACCGATGAGCGAGGGCAGCGGCGGCTGAAGCCGAAGCCGGAGAAGCGGGTGCTGCCGCGCTGGATGAATCGGAGGCTGGCGTGGAACCTTGGCAAGGTCGCGGCGATGCTGGTGCTGTTGGCGGTGGTGGGTGCTGCGGGTTGGTGGGCGTGGCGGGAGCATCAGTTGGTGGAGCAGGCGAAGGTGGCGCGGGGAGATTTGCACGGTCTGGAGGTGATTCAGGAGATGAATTCGTCGCAGTACCCGCCCGTGCCGCCCGACGAGAGCGAATCCGAGGCACGGGCTAAGGACGGGTGGACGCTGTTCGACAAGGTGTTTGGGGCACTGGATGTCGCGACGAACGAGGTGACGAGCTCGCCGGATGCGATTGTGGACGCGCAGGGAGCCGTGGTGCCGCCGGAGACGACGGCGATCTTTCAACCGCCTTTGTCTGAGAGCGCCACTGAGTCAGAGCGAGACCAGCACGACGCCCAACGAGAGATGGCCCGACGACTCATCCGTCGCTTCGAGGCGATCGGGGGTGATGCTCAGCTGCAAGCGATGACTGACGCGAAGCGAGCGGTCAGGGATTGGAGCATGATTGAGCAACCGAATCAGCCTCCGGCAACCTTGGCCGTCGATTGGCTTGGGCCAACGCGGAGAGTGGCGCGAGTGCTTGCTGCGAAGATGGAGCTCGCGGTCAGCGTCGGAGATCGCGATTCGTACATTGTGTCGCTCGAGGCGGGCCTGAAGCTCGCGGCGATGCTGGATCGAGAGCCGTTGTTGATGAACAGGTTGGTCGGCAACGTGATCCGCACGCTCGTGCTGGAGCAGTTGAGGCGCCACGTTGTCAGAGGGTCGCACGACGGGAAGAGGATGCCGAGTGATTGGATCGGCCCCATCGATGATGCGATCGCACGTCGCGCTGAGATGATGCCGCTCGACTTTGTCTTTGATGGAGAACGCGAGGTCGGCCGTCAGACGATCGCATGGCTGTTCTCCGATCCTGCCCGCGTGCGGTCGGTCGCGGCAGTCAACGCCGCGCTGGGCGGTGGCTTCTTCGCAGCCCCGACCTCGTCCATGGCGGCGCGGGTCGGGACGTATCGGGAAAACCTCGAAGCGCTCGATGCGGTGTACGCCAACGCGAAGATTCGTGCGCTCGCACCGATCAATGCACGAGTCGGGCCGCTGGCGGGGGTCGATCCGTCGCTGATCATCGCTGCGTCTACAGCGCCGACGTTGGGGTATGTCGTCGTCGGTGATGGCGCGGGGCGAAATCAGTTGCTTGGGATCAAGACGATTCTCGCGATCGAGCGGTTTCGAGTGGAGGAGGGACACTACCCGAAATCACTGGAGGAGTTGGTGCCGACGCGCCTGGAGCATGTGCCGATCGATCAACTCACCCTCTCGACGTTTCGATACCGGCAGGTCGATCCGCTCACCGACGAACTGGGTCGCGGGTACTTGTTGTACTCGATTGGTTACGACGGCGTCGACAACGACGGGAAGACGACTGAGGGTGGGAGTGTGCAAGAGATCACGTGGGGCCCGAATTGGGCCGGGTTCGATTATGTCTTCAATGCTCCGCGATAGTCAGGGCTCGTGTGATCGCCGAACTCTCGACGCCACAGCAGCAGGCAAGGATCCCGATCCATGCGACTCCTCACCCTCAAACTCCATCGCGCCTTCCCGGAGCTTGATCGGTTCGACGACTGGAAGGCGGCGATGTTTGTCGCGGCCGCGGGTCGGGCGTCGGTCGCGTGGAATGCGTTGTCCGCGGTGGCCTGTGTGGCGACGTTCTTCGTTGCGACCGCCGGTTTCGGCATGATCAGCAATGCGATCTCGCCACTTCTGCTTTCCAGCGGTGTGATCCGCAGTTATGGCGGGGAGCTGCCGCTCTGGGCCATGGCCCTTGCGTTCTCGCTTCCAGTGGTCGGCGGCGGGGCCGCGGCGTTTCTGGTTCGTGATCTGATGTTGCGACGGCAGATCAACCGGATCCTCGGCGATCAGGCGCATTGCCACGCGTGCCGCTACGAACTTCTCGGTCTGAAGCGTGACGCATCGGGGATGGTTCTGTGCCCCGAGTGCGGCACGCTCTGCGAGATGGATGAGTCGTTTGACCGGCTGGCGGAAGACACCACCGGCGAGGCTCGTGTGGATGCGTTCATCGCCCAGAGCCAGCCGAAACGCGCGGCGGGTGCCGACCGGGTTCGGCCAGCGCACGGCGGCGCAGAGGAAGGCCCGAAGGAGCCACGATAAGCGTGGGTCGTTGCGAAAGATGAGGACGGCGCGTCGAGCGTTGGGGCGAGCCGTGCGTTGACATCGCGGACTCCACGACGCACGCCCGCCGCGCACGCCGACAGCACAGGCCGACAAGACACGCCCTTGATCCACACCGGCGCTGCGCGGCGTATCCTCGGCTCGAATGTCACTCAAGCTCACCAAACCGCAGGGGCACGTCGTCTTTGTGCTGCTCATGTGCCTCATGATGTCCGGGGCCATGTCGCTGGTGATGGCGTTTCTGGCGATCGGATTCAGCGATCGGCTGCTGGGGATGTGGACGAAGAACTGGGTGATCGGGTTCGTCGTCGCGGTGCCCGCGGCGTTCGTTGCGGTTCCCGTTGCGAGGTGGATGGCGGCGAGCATCACCAAGTGAGCGGTGCGCTGGGGATCTCGGGGCGATTGGCGCGAACGAGCTTGTGCATCCCGCTCAGCGCGACGGACGACGGACGACCGGGCCATCGATGCAGGAGAACACGATGAACGCGGAACAGCCGGTCAACACAGGGAAAGTCACGGGGCGGCGGCTGCTCAAGTTCGCGACCATCGACGAGATGATCCGCGATGCGGAGCAACTCGGCGCCGCTGAAGCCGCGGGCACGCTGAAGCGACTGGGCAACTGGACGTTGGGGCAAACGATCAATCACATGGCGACGTGGGCCTACTACGCCCACGACGGCGTGCCTGCGAGCGGCCACCCGCCTTGGTTCGTGCGGCTGCCGGCGCGATGGTTCTTCAAGCGGTACTTCCTGAGCCGCACGATGATGCCCGGACTGCGCCCGCTGCGGACCCCCGAGGGCACGCTGGCGGTGGAGGTGATGCCGGCGCCGGAGGCGCTGGCGAAGCTCAAGGCCGGCACAGCGCGGCTGGTGGCGACGGCGCCGACGAAGCCGAACCCGCTCCTGGGCCCGCTGACGCATCAGGAGTGGATCGCGCTGCACCTTCGGCATGCAGAGCTGCACCTGAGCTTCTTTGTGCCTCAATGAGCGCGGACCGGCGGAAGGTCGCCGCGGGAGGGCGATGGGGTGCGCTTCGGGGGGTGCTGAGAGGGGGCGCGTGCGATGGGGTGGCGGCGCGGGCGTCCCAGTGACACGCATCGTGTGTGATGGTGAAGTGCGAGCAAGCGAGCGGCAACGAACCGCTTCACAGAACTGACAAACGCCCCGGAGCAGACACGATGAGCACGAGCAGCGATGTTGCGAAATACGACGCACGGGTGGGCGAGGCGGATCTGACGCGGATCGCGGAACTGGTTTCGCAGGCGTTCGGCTCGTCGGTGGCGGATTCGCTGACGTGGGTCCGCTCGCAGGGGATGACGGATCTTCGCGTCATGCGGGTCGGCGGCGAGATTGGTGCGGCGCTGCGGAGCATCCCGATGGGGCAGTTCTTCGGCGGGCGGTCGGTGAGCATGGCGGGAATTGCGGGTGTGGCGGTGGGGCCGGAGTGCCGCGGGCGGGGGCTGGCGCGGGAGATGATGCGGAGCGTGGTGCGCGAGATGCACGACGCGGGGGTGTGCCTCTCGACGCTCTTTGCCAGCACTCAGCCGCTGTATCGGCAGGTGGGTTATGAGCAGGCGGGGGCGCTGTGCCGCGTGACGATCCAGATGTCGCAACTGGCGACGATCTCGGGCTTGGAGCGGGGCGGCGATTGGCGGCGGATCATGCCCGAGCAGGTGGCGACGATCGCGCCGTGCTATACGTCGATGGCCACGGGAATCGACGGGATGCTGGACCGGGGCGACTACATCTGGGATCGCGTGTGGAAGTGGCGCGATCGGCAGCGCGAGGTGTACGGCGCGTTCGACGAGCAGGGGCGCGTGGAGGCGGTCGTCGCGGTGGGTCAGTCGCAGAAGTCTGATCAGCGAATGCAACTGGCGCTCAGCGATCTATCGTTCACGAGCGTTTCGGCGCTGCGGCGAGCCGCGGCGTTCATTCACGATTTCGCCAGCATGGCCGACGACGTGACGATCACCTGCGGCACGCATCACCCGCTGCTGAGCCTGCTTGCGCAGCAGCGATTCGAGTTCAAGATCTATGAGTACTGGATGACGCGCGTGCTGCGCGTGAACGACGCGCTCGCGGCCCGCGGATACGCCCCGTCGATCAACGCCGAGCTGCACCTGGACATCGCCGACGACCTGATTCCCGAGAACCGCGGCCGGCGCGTGCTCCGAGTGAGGGATGGCGTCGGCGAGGTCTCTGATGGTGGTCGCGGCGATCTGCGGCTGGATGTCCGGGCGCTTGCGCCGCTGTTCAGCGGGCTCTCGAGCGCGGCAGAGCTTCGCGTGCTGGGTGAACTGAGCGGCGGCGACGAAGCGGTCGCGCGGGCGACCGGTGTGTTCAGCGGGTCAAGCGGCACGCCCTGCATGACCGACCCGTTCTGACGCGCTGTGTGCTCAGCGACCGTTCGACGAGCCGGGGGTACACCAGAAGCGGTTGGCCTCGTTGGAGTCGCGCAGGGCGAAGAACTCTGCGTTGGGCATCGTGATCGTCGAGGCGTCAACGACCATGCAGGTGACGCTTGTGCCGTGATGGCCGGGAACGATCTCGCGCGGGAAGCTCGCGCCGTCGTTGTAGGGCGGGCCGAACTCGGGCTGCTCGTTGCCGTCCCAGAGGATGACGCTGTCGGGGCGGAACTGGCTGATGCGCTGCGGCATCGGGAAGCGGCCGTAGCCGATGGTCGCGCCGTTCATGATGTACGACGTCATGCGTGCGGTGCCCTCGAACGGGCCCTTGTGGCTCGGGCAGCGGTAGACATCGGCGGATTCGAGATACGACCAGAGCGAGCCGGTCTGGCGGTCGTCCTCCTGGCAGTTGGCGGTGTCCACGCCGGGGCCGTAGAGCCAGCCCTTGGCGGTGGCGACGGGGCCCCAGTTCGGCAGTGGCAGGCGATCCTTGAAGTCGTTGGCGTACATCGTGAGCGACAGGCCCATCTGACGCATGTCGCTGAGGCAGCCAGCCTGGCGTGCGCTGGCGCGAGCGCCGGCGAGCGCTGGGAGCGTAATGCCGATGATGAGCGCGATGATCGCGATCACCACCAGGAGCTCGATGAGCGTGAATGCGTGACGACGGTGCGTGTGGTTCATCGTGGCCTCCGTGTGTCACCCGCCGCCCGCCGTCTCGATCCGTGGCGCGGTTGTCCGAAAAAGCAGCGCTTCGGCGCTGGCGCCCGAGGGATGTAGTCCTTCAGGGGCCGGGGGCTGCACCGGGTTCACGTCAGAACGCAATCTTTACGAAGTTTCTGCGGCGCGGGCCGGTTGGCGTCGGGCGAGTGCTCACAGACTGCGAACACGCCCGTCGCCGGGCGTGAAGACCGGCACGACGCGGGACGTATCGATCATGGCGCAGTCTTGGACGTCGCCCGTGAGTCCGATCCGGGCGAGATTTCTGCCGCCGCGACAGGTGAGTAGTGCCGCCGCGATCGCCTCGGTGGTCGGTTCGCGCCCGCGGTCGGCGGCGATCGAGGCCCAGGCCATCGCGCACAATCGCCCGGCGTCATCGCCCGCGTGGGCGCGGCCTCGCTCGACGAGCTTGGTCGCGATCGCGCCGGCGACGATCGCGTCATCGGCAGAGATCTCGCCCCGCGTGCCGGCGCAGAGGATGTGAATGGGGCGCGGGTCGGTGGCAATCGCATCGCACAGGGCAGAAAGGTTGCAGAGGCTGCCGACGAGCACGCGCGAGCCCAGCGCGGCGTGTCGAAGCGCCGCGGTGCCGTTGGTGGTGGTGAATACGATGGTCCGGCCTCGAACGCGATCGGGGGTGTACGAGGCGGGCGAGTTGTCAAGATCGAACCCGGGGATGAGCTGGCCGGAACGCTCGCCGCCAAGGAGCACATCCAGCCCGAGATCGCGAAGCTCGCGAGCGGTCGTGATCGCTTCATCGACGGTGAGCGTCGGCAAGATCTCGCGAGCGCCGCTGGCCAGGGCGCGCGTCATCGTGGTGCTGGCGCGGAGTGTGTCGATCATGACGACGATGCCGCCGGCCAGCGCGCCGGGCTCGATGTGCGACGGTGATAAGTGGATGAGCGTCGGTCGGTCGATCGTCTCCGGCGTCAGCTTGGCAAGGTCGGGCGCTGGCATGGCTCAAGCGTATCGGAGCTTGTCGCTCTCTTGCCGAAGCTTGATGCACGCAAACGCCCAGACGCCCACACCGAGCCACAGCAGCACGCCGATGTCCTGGGCCCAGGTCATGCCATTGAGCTTGATGCCCGCGTGGATCGCGAGGTACGCAAGGCCACCAAGCATCGCGATGCCGGGCAGGCCCTGCGTCGGATGCTTGCGAACGCCCAGCGACACCAGCCACGCGATCAGCGGCAGCGCAAAGCCGAAGTAGTGCGTGTGCGTCACCGGCGACACCATGAGCATCACGCAGAGCAGCACACCCACGCTCGGCACCAGCAGCGGGTCCGGTTCGCGAGGCGGGGCCAGCAGCGTTTCGCCCGGTGCGGCGCGGCGCCACCCCATGGCCCACAGCGAAATGAGCACGGCTCCGGCGCTCAGCAGCAGGACGACCGGCGGCAGCCAGGGTGCGGGCTCGGCAGGGCGCAGGCCGTGGGTGGTGGTGATGTTGATGATGTTGTGCAGGACGGTGAGGAAGTTCTGGCTGTCGCTGCCGGCGAGGCCGTAGAGCTCGAACTTGCGTGAGGAGTCGGCATTCTCACCGGCGATGCCGAGCCCGGGCAGGCCCATGACCTGGAGCCAGCGGAGGTTGTACGAGAGCGCCAGCGCCGGGCCGAAGACCAGCGCGGGGATGATCAGCAGCGTCAACGCGGCACCGACGCCGAGGCCGGCCAGCGAGCGGGCATCGCGCCGCCACAGCGGGTAGAGCACGAGCAAGCCGGGGATCACCTTCACCGCCGGCGCAACGGCGAGGGCGATCGCACCGACGAACGCGCGATTCGTGGACGCCAGCCGCAGGAACGCCGCGATCGAGAGCAGGACGAGTGCGTCGGACTGGCCTCGCGATAGGCCATTGAACAGCGGCGGCGCGCAGAAGATGACCGGCCAAAGCCGCAGCATCCACCAGCCGCGCTGCGAGATTGTGAGCGATCTGAGCGACGAGTCCGCGGCTTGGATCGCCGAAGCGATCCAGTGTGAGCTCAGGGCGATCATCGCCAGCGAGAGCAGATACCAGATGCTGACGCTGACCCAGAACGGCAGGTACCCCGCGCCGCCCTGGCCGGTCTTGGGGTCTCGAAGCAGTCCGAGGCCGGCGAGGCGCTGCGACTCGCTGGCGAGTCGGGCGCGATCGAGCCGGATTTCATCAGGCGTTGCGCCGTGAGACGTGGCGATCCTTGCGCGCTCGTTCGCGATCAGCTCAAATGTACGAGCGGTGGGGGGCTCGGCCAGCGGCGTCATCACGATCGCGAAGAAACTCGGGTAGACGTAGTTCCACGAGCGATCCGAGTATGTCGCGTAGATGTCCTGGTTCTCTCGCACCGCCCACGCGGCACGCGCGAAGACGTCCAGATCCGTCTTTCGCTGATTCTGGAACGCCGAGCGCAGCAGCACCATGCCACCGAACGCGACCGCGAGGATCATGACGATCGCTATCGCGGCGCGCTCGACGCCTGTGAGGCGCGTGCCTGCCGCGGGATCCACCGTCCTGAGATCAGGAGTTGTCAACGCGCGTTCACCCGTGTTGAGGATGATCGATTCTTCGGGGCCTTCGCGCCGCGAGATTTCGCCTTGGCCACGCTTGATCGTGTCCGATTGACAGCCTTCACCGACTCGAGCACGTTGCCAAGCACACCCGAAGCCCTGGCCAGTCGGCGCGCCGCTTCATCGCGACCAACATTCAGCCGCCGCATGACGACCGCCGTCTTGGCATCTCCACCAGATTGACCGAGAAGCGCGAGCGCCTCGTCGCGCGACGCATCGGTCAGCGTCGAGATGATCCGGGCGGCGCGGTCGCGGAGCTTGTCGTTGCTTGCTCGCAGGTCGACCATGAGGTTCTCGTAGACCCGCCCGGATCGCACCATCAGCGTCGTGCTGATCGTGTTGAGCGCGAGCTTCGTCGCGGTGCCGGCCTTCATCCGAGTTGAGCCCGTCAGCACCTCGGGCCCGGTGTTCAGCACGATCAGGTGATCGCACGACGCCGGGCGGGACACCGGCGAGCACGTCAGCAGCGCCGTCAGCACGCCCCGGTTCAGACGCTTGGCGACGCGAAGTGCGCCTGTCGCGTACGGCGTCGTTCCGCCCGCCGCGATGCCGATCACACAGTCGAGCTTCGTGAGCTTGAGCGACTGGAGCGCCGCGAGTGAGCCCTCCGGGTCATCCTCTTTGCCCTCGCTGGAGATCCGCAGCGCCCCATCGCCGCCGGCGATGATCCCGATGATGCGATCGGACGATACCTGAAACGTCGGCGGAGCCTCGCTCGCATCCAGCACGCCCAATCGCCCAGACGTGCCGGCGCCGAGATAGATCAACCGCCCCGGCTTCGACGCGCGGCAGAACCTTGGCTCGATCTCGCTGATCAACGCGGTGATCGCCGGGCCGGCGGCTTTCAGAGCCTCGATCACGCGCGCGTCTTCCTCGTTGATCAGCCGCACGCACTCGCTCACGCTCATCGCGTGCAGCCGCATCGAGCGCGGGTTGCGCTGCTCGGTGGCAATGCCGGCGCGATCGGGGATCGGCGTGGCCTTGGGTTCTCGTCTGGCGTCCGACTTTCGCGTGCTCATGTGCCTCCTCTATCGGACAATCGGCTCGGAAACGCCCACACGCCCGCGACGGTCTCGGTCGATGCGCCGGTGATCTGGCGCAGTGTGATCGGCACGCGATCTTCGCACAGCGCACCGAGCACAGCCATGCACGCCGCCTCACGCATGTCGATCGGCACCCCGAGGGCCGCGGTGTCAATCGTTCGGCGGCCGGTCGCACGCCCGATCGCGCCGCGGAGCGCCAGATTCTTCGCCCCGCCACCGGCGAGCACGATGGACTCCGCATCGCCCGCGCGATCGGCGATGCAGCGGGCGATCGCCTCGCACGCCGTGGCCCCAAGGTCCGAAGCGCTCACCCGCCCGGCGTGCCGGTCCACCCATGCCGAGGCCTCATCACCGGTGCCCAGCGAGCGCCCTCCGCCCGCCTGCGCGCCGAGCGCCGCGATCAACTCCGGGAGTGCGTCGGCATCGACGCGACCGGTCATGGCGCTGGCACCGCCGGCATCAAAGGGCCTCTGAAGCGCGACGCGGGCCACGCGGTCCAGCACGTGGTTGCACGCGCAGACATCAAACCCGCGGACAAGATGCCGCGTGTTCGCTCGTGAAGTGCCTTGCACGATGCCGGGCAGCAGCGTCATGTTGCAAAAGCCGCCAAGATTGACCACGCAGCGAGGGTGCGTGTCCGCGAAGAGCATCAGGTCTGCCAGCGGCGTGATCGGTGCGCCCTGCCCGCCAGCGCTCAGGTCCGCCGCGCGCAGATCGCACACCACCGGCGTGTTCAGCCGCTGGGCCAGCGGCGTCGGATTGAACATCTGCCAGCTCACCGGCGGCGCGTGGCACACCGTCTGCCCGTGAACGCAGATCAGATCCGCGTGATTGCCCGCGAGGAGCTCGGTGATCGTCTGAGCGTGCAGGTTCGTGAACACCAGCATCGCGCCGGCGATCTCGGTGCTGGTGAGTGGCACTTGGTCGGCCATGCGGCGCAGCGTGCCCGCGACATCGTCAAGGCCCCGCGACAGGCCGCGGATGAACGACGCACGCATGTCGAGACCGCGCCCGTGGATCTCGACGAGGGCTGTGTCCAGGCCGTCGAGGCTCGTGCCGGTCATGCAGCCGACGACGAGGCGTCGCGCATCGGGTCCGGTGCGGGCGTGGTCGCGGGCGATGTCACTCACGCGCGGCTCTCCAGCTCGCGGATGATTCGTTCGTAGTGCGTTGAGGAAATATCGAGCCCGCCGCGGCGCGAGCGAGCGAGCCAAAGGCGCCGGTGCTCGCTGAGCAGATCTTTCGCCATCGTGGCCATGGTGCTTGCGTCGGCATCGCTGATCACGCCGCGGGTTGGGCCGCGCCGTGCGATGGCCCTTCGCGCCGCGAGGCGGGCGGCATTGATCGTGTGTTCGAGCTCATCCTGCACGAGCGTGTTCAGCCCCTGCGGCATTGACACCCACGCATCCTCGACGCGCCCCGCGGCGTCCTTCCAGAGCTCAACATCGCCGACCTCCGCGCGATCGCCCGCGGCGCAGTTGTAGAGATCCGCGAACAACGCCGACTGATTCCAGAGCGCAAACTCGCCGACTTCCTTCGGGCGCGACAATCGCCCGGCGATTCGGCGGAGCGGCTCGTCAGCGTTGCCCAGCTCGTCGAGCCAAGCGCCGAGGCGCAGGGTCGGGTCGCCGTGGACGTGCAGGGCGATCGCGCGATGGTCAAGCGACTGCATCGCATCGGCGCCGCTCCAGGCTGCCTGAGCTGCCTTGGCCAGCGCCTGCAGCGCGATGGGCCACTGCTGATGATGCCCGGTATCGCCCCAATCACACACGAGATAACTGGTCGCGCCGTGCTTCTCGCCAGCGCGGGCCGCGTTGCGCAGGTTCTCGTCGCGCTCGCGCGTGCGACCGGTGATGCTCCGCCAACTGCTCGTGCCGGGGCAGACCCAGGTCTCGTTGCCCATCGCGCGAAGGTCCGCGCACCAGCGATCAAACGGGCTGTGCGGCTCATAGCCCCACGCGAGCGCCACCAGATCTCGCGGGAGCTCCGCGATCACCTCCGGGTGCGAAAGCGCGATGTCCGCCCAGAACATCGGCCTTCGCCCGCGCTCTCGCACCAGCTCGCACACGCGATTGACAAACTGCGCGTACACGCGAGCACGAGCGAGCCCGGTACGGGCGTCATCGCTCAGACCCGGCGCGTTGATCGTGCCGGCGATCCGCGCCACCTCGTCCTTGCTCCGCCCCCAGCCGACGTCAAACGTCTCGTCGGCGCCGATGTTCACCAGCGACGACCGGAAGCACGGCAGGAGTTGATCGAGCCAGTCGCGCACGAGGTCAAGCGAGCGATCATCGACCGGGCACAGCGAGAACGGCCCGCTGCGGGGCCAGACGTCGAACATCCAATCGCCGTGGGTCTCGGCCAGGTGCGAGTAACGCTCGAGCTTGAGCCAGTGTGCCAAGTGGCCGAAGCAGTTCTGATTCGCCGCGAGCTCGATCCCCGCCTCACGGCAGCGATCGTCAAGCCGCCGGACTTCATCGGGCGACAGCGCCCCGCTGCCGATCCATGCCTCTTCGTGTCCGGCGTAGGCGAACGTGTGCTCCGTGTAGAGCTGCAGATGGTTGTATTTCAGAGCCGCGAGCGAATCGATGATGTCGAAGAACTCGGGCATCGTCGGCACGCGGTTGCGTGAGATATCGAGCATGACCCCTCGTGTGGCGAAGGTGGGCTCGTCGGTAATGCGGACCCGGGGCAGCTCGCGCGGATATTGACGCAGCAGCTGGCGGATGGTCTCTTGCGCGTAGCGCCGCCCGCTGTGGCCGGCGGTGGTGATCTCGAACATCACCTCGCTGTTGGCCGCTGTCGGCTCGGTGACTTCGAGCGTGTACGCCTGGGCGGCGATCGAGCGGTCATCTGGCCCCGGCGTGCCGGCGCGATTCAGGCTCCGCACGCGGACGCGGGGCTCGTCGGAGCCGCGACGCACGACCCCGCCAAGCATCTCGACGCGCGAAGGCGTCGGGATCAACAACATCGGTAAACTCGGCGTGCTCATCAATCGCCAGCGTACGCGGCTGGATCTACCGTTGATCATGGCACCATCCGCCCAAGCGTCGCCCGCGCCCGCTCCTGCTCCGTTCGGCACCACCCCGCCGGGCGTGCCGATCATCGATCTCCGCTCGGACACCGTCACACGTCCGACGCCCGCGATGCGCGCGGCGATGATGAGTGCGCCGCTGGGTGATGATGTCCTCGGTGACGACCCCACGGTGCGAGAGCTCGAGGCTCGCGTGTGTCAGATCATGGGCAAGGAAGCGGCGTGCTTCGTGCCCACGGGCACCATGGCGAATCAGGTCGCGATCCGCTCGCACACAGAGCCGGGCGACGAGCTGATCGCTCACGAAGACTCGCACATCATTCACTACGAGACCGGGGCGCCGGCGGCGCTCTCGGGCGTGATGATCCGTGTGGTGCGGGGTGAGATGGGGATGTTTGATGAAGCCGCGGTGCGAAGGAGCGTGCGGCACCCTTCGGACCATGACCCTCGCTCGCGATTGCTCGTGATCGAGAACACGCACAATCGCGCTGGCGGGGTTGTGTGGCCGCTGGATCGGTTCCGCGCCGTGACGGCTGCCGCGAGGGAGCGAGGGCTCTCGGTCCACATGGACGGCGCGCGGATCTGGAACGCTTGCGCCGCGTCGGGCGTGCCGGCCAGCGAGTACGCGTCGTGTGTGGACTCGCTCTCGTGCTGCTTCAGCAAGGGACTGGGCGCGCCGGTGGGCAGCGCGGTCGCGGGCTCCGCACCGTTCATCGCACGCGTCCGCCGCTTCCGCAAGATGTTCGGCGGCGGGATGCGGCAGAGCGGCGTGCTCGCCGCGGCGGCGATCTACGCCCTGGATCACCATCGCGAGCGATTGACGCAGGATCACGCGAATGCGACCCTGATCGGCGGCGCGCTGGCCAACGTCAAGGGGCTCTCGATCGCCAGCGCGATCCAGACCAACATGGTCTTCGTCAATCTGGCGGGCTCGCTGCCCGGCGCCGCCGACTTCTGCCATCGCCTCCGCGAGCGGGGCGTTCTGGCCCTTGACAGCAGCGAGAACCAGATCCGTTTGGTCACCCATCTGGACGTTTCACGAGCCCAATGCGAGCGCGCGGCGGACATCATCGCCTCCGTAGCGAGCTCATTCCAAAGTTGACTGTGCCCCCCGGCCTGCGAACGATTCCCTTCAGGCCCGCGCGGGCAGACCCCGCCACCGGAGAGGTGCCAGAGCGGTTGAATGGGCTAGTCTCGAAAACTAGTTAAGGCCTCGGTCTTACGGGAGTTCGAATCTCCCCCTCTCCGCTTCAACGTGCAAAGGGCCCGCCTCGGCGGGCCCTTTTCTCGTTTTGGGAGCGTTCTGCGCGTGCGTCGGATGGTCCAGACCGGTTGCGATCGGCTGTGGACCTCACCCGTGGCCAGATCTCAGCCGATGTTGGCTGCGTTGACGCGCCCAACGCGCGCCGGTTGCCAACGATCGGGCATGGTCAAGCTCAACCGAATCTATACCAAAACCGGCGACGCGGGCACCACGGGCCTCGGCGACGGGCGGCGCGTCAACAAGGATCACCTCCGCGTCGAGTCGTATGGCACGGTTGACGAGGCGAACGCCTGCGTCGGCGTCTGTGTCACACTCTGCGACCAGGCTGCGCCGGGAACGCTGGAGCACCGCATCGGTGACCTGTTGCGCTCGGTGCAGCACGATCTGTTCGATGTCGGCGCCGACTTGTGTTGTCCGCCGGTCGAGGGCGAGCAGCCGGGGCAGCGTCTGCGTGTGAGCGAGGCTCAGACCTCGCGGCTCGAGCAGGCGATCGACCAGTTCAACGCGGACCTGAAGCCGCTGAACAGCTTCGTGCTGCCCGGGGGCAGCCCGCTGGCCAGCGCGATGCACGTCGCGCGAACCGTGGTCCGGCGTGCCGAGCGCTGCGTGGTGTCGCTGTCTCACGACGAGGCCGCGACGACGAACACCGAGTGCGTGAAGTATCTGAATCGCCTGAGCGATCTGTTGTTCGTGGTGTCGCGCGTCGCGAATGACAATGGCGCGGGCGATATTCTCTGGGTTCCCGGGCAGAACAGGCCGAGGTGAGCGTGGCCAAGGGCGTCTACACGACGGATTTTCATCAGGAGTACGCCGCGGAAACCTCGCGGATCATCCGCGATCGGTTCGTGTGGCTCTGCGCGCTGGTGGTGGGCTTCACGCTGCTGTTCTCGCTGCAGCGTGTGTGGAACGACCTGGTCATCCCGCTCCTCCAACTTATCCGCGGCGTGGACACCAGCGGCTGGGACTGGGGCCGGCCTGTCGGCGGGCTGCCGGACGCGATCACGATCTGCGTCTTCGGGCTCATCGGCTGGCGCGCGTGGATCGGTCGCTTTGACGACGCGGACCTGATGCGATTCGCGCGACGGATGCTCCAGTGCTGCGGCGCTTTCGCGATGCTGCTCTACCCCGTCTATACGCGAGAGCGCGTGCTGCCGATCGAGTCGGTCTTTCTCGTTCACGTGATCGCGTGCGCGTGCATGCCCTGGTCGTTGAAGGACGCGATCCGCCCGATGATCCCGCTGCTGGGGCTCAGCGCCGCGATGATCCTGGTGATTGTGCTCTGGGCGGGCGTGTCGCAGGCGAGGGTTCTGCAGGCGCTCGGGCTGATCCTGTTCTCGCCGCTGGTGCTGGTGCCGGGCGCGATCGTCGCAACGGTCAAGGACAAATGGCGCACCGAGCTCTTCCGAACGCGGTTCTTCGAGTCACGATACGGGCAGATGCGGCGTGAACTCGTCGACGCGCGGACTCTGCACGAGGCGCTCTTCCCCAAGGCCGAGACACGCGACGGCATCCGCCTGGACTATCGCTACGAGCCGGTGCGCCAGATCGGCGGTGACTTCATCTTCGCGCGCTGGACGCCCGAGCGGCCAGACGACCTCGCCCTCGATGGCCAGACGCCGAAGAGTGAGGCACGCGTCGAGAGTCTGACGGTGGTGCTCCTGGACGTCACCGGCCACGGCCTCAGCAGCGCGCTGACCGTCAACCGCATCTCGGGCGAACTCGAGCGTCTCTTCGCCGAAGACCCCGCCACCGGCCCCGGCGAGGTGCTCGCGGCCCTCAACCGCTACGTCTACCTCACGCTCGCACCGCACGCGATCTACGCGACCGCGATGGTCGCTCGCGTGGACCGCGCCCTCGGCCAAGACCTTTGCACGCTTCGATACGCCAACGCGGGGCACCCCCCGGCGTTCGTCCTCGGCTCGGTCAGCACCACGGGCACCGATGGCGTCACGACCCTCGACCCACGGCTCATTCCATCGACCGCCCCGATGCTCGGCGTGCTCCCGCCAGACGATTTCAACCCCGACCCGCGCACCATGCCCCTGCGCCCCGAGGAGCACTTTGTCGCGTACACCGATGGCGCAGTCGAGACTAAGAACGTCCGGGGCGATCTTTTCGGTGTCGAACGGGTGCGGGCGCTGCTCAGCCCTCGCACCACCAGCCCGGCGGCGTCCTCGGCGACGCTCGCGGCCCCGGCCCTCGGATGGCCACAGACCATCATCAACGCGGTGGACGCTTTCAGGTCCGGCCAGCCGACGGACGACACCGTCGTCGTTGAGATTGCGCTGCTGAAGACCGACACGGGTCCGGCGATGCCCCGCGGACTGTCGCTCGACGCTTCGTCGACAAGCGTCACAGCCGAGGCGTCGGCCCGCTCCACGCAAACGCGTGACGAAAACTCGCGTCGTGACACGCCGCCATCTCGCTGAAGCTGATGATGTCGTTCACCAGCAGGCTCTCGTATTCGTGCGGTAGGCGCACCGAGTGCATCCCTGAGTTGTCGGTGCAGATCGCCACCGGCGCACCGGCGTCAAAGCACTTGCGAAACACCGACCGGAGCGCCGCGCCCGTCGTCAGTGTGCCGGTGCGGACGTAGCTCGTCGGGCAGATCTCCAGGCATTGCTTCCGGCGTGCGATCGCCTTCAGGAGTGTCGGGCGGCGGAGCGGGATCTGGATGCCGTGACCGATGCGATCGAGGTGTGGCAGGAGCTTCTCGACCATCCGAGAGCTGCCCTGCGGGGTCTCGAAGAGATGGGCAGTGGTGTGCAGCCCGCGCGACCGTGCGCGTTTGTACAGCGGTAGCACGTCAGCCAGCGCACCGGCGTAGAGCCGATCCGGCCCCGCAAGATCGATCGCGACGACATCGGGCATGTGTGCCTTGGCCAGTTCGGCGATTCGCCGGTTGATGGTCGGCGAGAGCGTGCTGTGCATGCACAGGATCTGGCGAAAGACCAGCGGGTAGTGATCGGTCGCGTTCGTCGAAGCGTGCGTGATCGCGCCGACGACCTCGTCCATCTGCGCCAGCCGGGCCTCCTCGGGCAGGCTCGCATCGGTGCGGAACCAAGGGCAGTGGCGCAGTTCCATGTACGCGAGGTTGTCAAACAGCACGGCGCCGCGGATCAGCCGCTGAACAAAGTACGGAATCGAGTCCAGCCGCTGCACGCGCTCGACAACCTTGTGCATGTTCACATAGTCATCCAGCGAGTGGCGCGGGCGCGTGAAGTACCGCTCCAGCATCTCCACGTGCGGGTAGCGTCTCAGCAACGGGTGATCCACGCGGCGGAGATAGGCGTGCAGGATGTTCGGCAACACCGCCCCGCCCAGGTGCAGGTGCAGCTCCGCGAAGCGCCCGGCCGGGCGCGCGCTGGCTGACGACGCGGCACGAATCGTGGCGCGGGGCGTGCTTCGCGGGGCGTGCTCGGGGCTGGCTCTGGTCAAGGGAGCGGAGCGTAGCAGATTGGCGTGGGGCGGCAAATCGCACCGATGCGATCAGCCGAGCCGCTTGTAGTAGATCACGGTCGGCGCGAGTCGCTGGTCGCCGGTGGGGAGCAACGCGAAGCCCGGGATCTCGCCGCAGCGTGACCAGCCGGCACTTTGGTAGAGCGCTTCGGCGGGGGAGTTGGGGACGGTGTCGAGAACCAAGAGCGTTCGACCTGCGCTCACAGATGCGGCTTCGACCGCGGCCAGGAGAGCACGCCCGCGACCCTTGCGGCGCTGCGACGAATGCACCAGCATCTTGCCGATGTCGGCGCGGTGCGGCTGATTTGGCCACGGGCTGAACACGCACTGCACGGAGCCGACGACACGCCCGTCGAGCATGTCCAAAAGGACGAGGCGCTCGCCACGCGCCACGTCGGCGATGATGCTCCGCCAGTACGCCGCGGCGTGTTCGCGCGAGAGCGGCGCAAGGAAGCTCACCGATGCGCCGCCGTTTACTGCGTCCATCAGCAGGTCGCACAGATCATCGAGGCGGCGCTCGATCGCCGGCGCGTCGAGCGACGTGATGCCGGTTACGAGTTCCACTTCTTCTCAGCCGGGCCGGTGTAGATGCTCAGCGGCCGGATCAGCCGGTTGTCGGCGTGCTGCTCCATGATGTGGGCCGTCCAGCCGGTGATACGCGAGGCGACGAAGATCGGCGTGTATTGCGGCACCGGGATCTTCATCGTGAAATACGTCATACCGCAGGGGAAATCGACGTTGGGGTGGATGTTCTTCTTGGCCATCATGATCTTCTGCACCTGCTCGCCAAGCTCGAACCACTTCGGGGCCGCCAGCCCGCCGAACGTCCCCGGCAGCGTCGCCGCCATCTTCTTGCCCAGCCCCATCAAGATCCCCGCGCGATGGTCGCCGTTCTTGTACACCCGATGCCCGAAGCCCATGAGCTTCCGCTTGGTGTCAAACGCCGTCTGCATCCACGCATCAACAGCCGGAGTGCCGATGCCCTTCTCGCCGACGCTGGCGTAGATCTCCTTGAGCATCTCCATCGCCATCTCGTTGGCGCCGCCGTGCAGCGGACCCTTGAGCGCGCCGATGCCGCCGGCCACGGCGCTGTGCATGTCGCTCAGCGTGCCGGCGACGACGCGCGTGGTAAATGTGCTGGCGTTGAACTCGTGCTCGGCGTAGAGGATCAGGCTGACATCCATCACGCGGGCCTCGTCGCGGCTCGGGCGGCGGCCTGTCATCATGTAGAGCAGGTTCGCGGCATGGCTCAGCGAAGGATCGCCACCGAGCTCGCGCCCGATCAACGCCCGCCCGTCGATCACGTTCTGCATGTGCCCGACGATGGTCGGGATCTTCGCCAAGAGCCGCTTAGCTTTGCGCAGGTTGGCAGCGCCGGAGTTGTCCTGACAGTCTTCGTCCGTGTGGCCCAAGATGCTCACGCTTGTGCGCAGAACATCCATCGGCACCGCGCGCCCGCTGGCCAACCAGCCAGCGCTGGACTCGATGAACGATGTCACCGCCGGGTGCAGCGCACGCTCGGCGACGATCTCGGCCTTGAATCGTTCGAGCTCACGCGAGTCGGGCTTGTGCCCCTCCAGCAGGAGGAACGCGACCTCTTCAAACGTCGCGTGCTCGGCCAGATCGTGGATCTCGTAGCCGCGATAGATGAGCTTGTCCTGCTCGATGGAGCACACCGCAGTCATCCCGCCGACGACGCCCTCAAGGCCCTTGGCGAACGCCGCGGCTTTGTCGTGGGAGGCGTTGCTCGCGGGGGCGGTGGGGGCGCTGGGTGCGGACGTTGGTGCAGTGGTGGCCATGCTCAGCAAGCTCCATGATCGCGTGATGTCAACATCGCGCGGGCCATCGCCAGAGGGCCCGATTCGCAAGCGTACGCGGGATGTGGCACATGTCACGCCAACTCGGTCAAGCCTGTCCGGTCGGTGTGTCGCCCGGACCCGCCGACAGGCTTCGGACGTCGTCGGCAACCTGATCGGCGTCGTCGTCCAACCGATCGTCAAGCTCGTTGATCGGCCCGGAAAGGGCGATCGGGAGCGTCAGTGTCCCGCAACCGGGGCACGCCAGCCCGTACAGCGTGTTGGGTTGATTGGAGAGATCACCCCCGCAATCGAGGCAGACCGGGCGTTTGAGGATATTCGTCGCTTTGTTCACGCTCATCGCCACTGCGACGCACGCGACGCCGATGACGGGAATCCACGCGCCGGACATCAGGATGATCACGCCCCACGTGGCCCCGATGATCACCAGGGTATAGAAGACAGCGCTGATGCGCAGCCGGCTCATCAGCGAGAGCCCGCGCCCGAGCGTTTGACGCACGCGTTTGGCTCGCTGGATGGTCTTGGCAATCGTCACGGAGCGTCACCTCTTGGGCAAGGCAAGTCGAAGAATAGCCCCTGCCCAGGACCGGCGCGGAGTACACTCGACCCCAACGTGTTCGCTGGCGGCCTCGTTTGCTGCCGCGTGGTGAGCGGCGTGCAGCGGGGGCGGTGGGGGGAGTGGGGGGGTTGGGGGGGGTGGGGGATTGGGGATCAGCGGGCCAGGAGTTCTTCGCCATGTCATCGTTCCTTCGCTTGAGCCGAAACCACTCGACCGTCGTCGCCTCGATACTCGCGCTGTCGCTGGGCGTGTGTACACGGGTCTCCACCGCGCTGGCCGACGAGGGCATGTGGCTGCTCTCCAATCCACCGACGAAGCAGATCAAGGACCGCTACGGCATCGAGGTCACCCCGGAGTTCCTCCTGCACGCCCAGCGAGCGAGCGTGGACATCGGTGCCAGCGGCTCATTTGTCTCCCGGCGCGGGTTGGTCATGACCAACCACCACGTCGCCAGCGACGCGATCCAGAAGCTGTCGACGCCTGAGCGAGATCTGGTGAAGAACGGCTTCCTTGCAAAGACTGAAGCCGAAGAGCTGCCTTGCGCCGACACCGAGGTCACCATTCTCATGGCGATTCGCGACGTGACCGCCGAGGTCAACGCCGCACCGACGAAGACCGGCCCCGGTGCAGATCCGCGTGAGCCCGGCGAGGTCAGGCGCTCGAACATTTCCGCGATCGAAGACGCGGAGAAGACCAAGACGGGCCTCGAGATCGGAAGAGCG
>JALHNK010000018.1:11869-33682 GCA_022843565.1 Phycisphaerales bacterium | reverse complement strand
CGTTGCTGTCGCCGATCGGCTCCGCATGGGGGAAGTACGCGGGGCATGTGGTGGGCCCGGATCCGCTGAGCGCGCTGGTGGATGCTCGCGAGCGATCGAGGATGCTCGAGGCGGCGCCGCTGGCTGGGGGGGGCGGGGCGCGTGAAGATGTGGGCGCAGCGAGCGCGAGCCCGGCGCGGGCGCAGGTGGTGACGCCGGCGGGGCGTGGCGCGACCGAAGCGAGGCCGCTGGGCGTGAGCGGGGGCGCTGAGGGTGATCGCGAGTCGGGCGTCGCGCCGTCGTCCAGTGGCCTTGGCGTGCTGATGAGCATGGCGCTGCCCTTGGGCGTGGTGATCGTGCTGCTGCTGGGCTGCATGGTGATCCTGAAGCGTGTGATGGGCACGAGTTCGAGCCTCGCGGCGTCGCTGGGCCCGGGCGGGCGCGCTCCGGGCGGCGTGCTTGAGGTGCTCGGGCGGTATCCGGTGGCCAAGGGGCAGTTGTTGGTGCTGATCAAGATCGATCGGCGTGTGCTGCTGGTGGGCCACAGTGCGCCGGGGCGCGGCATGGCCGGCGTCGGCGGCGGCTTCTCGACGCTCTGCGAGATCACCGATCCGGAGGAAGTCGCGGCGGTGCTTCGCAAGGTGGAAGATGGCGACGGCAAGAGTGCGTCCGCTCGCTTCGGCGCTCTGCTGCAACGCAAGGGCGCGTTCGAGAACAGCGATGAGATTGAACGGCGCGGAGCCGCGGAACTGGGATTGCACGAGGTTGCGCCGTCGCGCGGGCGGCGGGTTGACCGCTCGGCTGATGGCGATGTGACGGAGATGTGGGACGAGAACGCCTCGGGGGCGGCGGACTTGCTGGCGGAGTTTGATGACGTCGGGACGGCGCCCGTGAGCAACGCCAGCGGGCGCGTGAACGCGCGGGGCGATGCGCGACGGGGCGCTGCGAGCGCTGCCGAGCCGAGCGGGGGATCGATGAACGCTCCGCCACAGGACGAGCAGACACTGAGCTTCGCGCAGATTCGCGAGCGGCTGCACGGGCTGCGCGGGCGCGGCGTTGGCGGTGGCAGTGGCGGCGGCTTCGGAGGTGTCGCGTGAGAACGACGTCGCTCGCAACGCTGATGCGTTCGGTGCTCGTGGCGATGGCGGTCGTGCTGGCGATCGGTACTTCTGGCGCGCGTGGTCAGTTGATCGAAGACGCGATGCGCGACATCTCGCCGGCGAATGTGATGACGCCGGGGACGGTGCTGGGCGGGCCGTCGGTCGGGGGCATGGGCGGCGCGTTGAAGAGCGAGTCGGTGAATCCGATCTCGATCCTTGCGGGCGCTGCTGAGGCGTTGCCGGGCCAGGCCGATCCGATGACGGGCGAGAAGCGGGCGGGCCTGTCGACGGCGGTGAACGTGGTGGTTGTGCTCACGGTGATCGGGCTGGTGCCGACGATCATGCTGATGTGTACGTGTTTCCTGCGGATCGTGATCGTGCTGAGCTTGCTCAAGCAGGCGCTGGGCACGGCGCAGATGCCGCCGGGGCAGGTGATGCTCGGGTTGAGCCTTGTGCTGTCGCTGCTGGTGATGACGCCGACGATCGATCGCGTGAACCTCGAGGCGATCGGCCCGTACAAGCGCGGCGAGGTGAAGACGTATGACGAGCTGTGGGACCGGGCCAAGCAGCCGCTGCGCGACTTCATGTTTGATCAGATCGAGGCGACGGGCAACTGGTCGAGCGTGTACGCGATGCTGAACTATCGCGGCTTTGACACCAGCGACCCGAGCCGGCTGACGCGGGCCGATGTGGACATGGTGAGCCTGGTGCCGGCGTTCGTGCTCAGTGAGCTGAAGACGGCGTTTCTGATGGGGTTCAGGATTTATCTTCCGTTCCTGATCATCGACATGGTGATCAGCGCGCTGCTGATCAGCATGAGCATGATGATGCTGCCGCCGGTGCTGATCTCGCTGCCGTTCAAGCTGCTGCTGTTTGTGATGGTGGATGGCTGGCAGCTTGTGTGCGGCAGCTTGATGACGAGCTTTGTGACGCACCCGGTGGTGACGAAACAGGCGTCGGCGTTGGTTGAGGGCGTGGGGTGGTTTGGCGGGGGCGCGCCGATGGGGTTTGGGTGAGGAATCAGGGATCGAGGGACCGAGGGATTGGGAGGCCGCGGATTCACGCGGAGGCCCCGACTCGGCGGGCAGGACCACGAAGGAGCAGGACGATGTTGCAACTCACGCTGGCGATGGGAATGAACGACCAGGCGCTGGATCTCGTTCGAGAAGTGCTGATGATCACGCTGAAGATCTCGCTGCCGATCCTGCTGGCGGGCGTGGTGGTCGGCCTGATCGTCAGCATCGCGCAGTCGGTGACCAGCATCCAGGATCAATCGCTGGTCTTTGTCCCCAAGATCGTGGTCATGCTCGTGGTCAGCATGGCGCTGATCCCGTGGATCGTCGCACGTCTCGTGGCGTTCACGGCGGAGATGTTTGTGTTGCGGTAAGGCGGCAATCGGGAATCGGGAATCGGCAATCGTGGGATCGGCGTCGGGAACTTTGAACCTCAGGCTTCGCGTTGAAGGCTTCGCGACTCCGGTCTTTTCACTCGCGTCTCGCGACTCGCGACTTTCTCAGCACTCATCGCTCAGCACTTCGCATCATGCAAGCCCTCTTTGACCAACTCGGACCCTTCCTGCTGGCGTTGCTGCGTATGAGCGGCATCTTTGTGTTTGCTCCGCTGTTGTCGAGCGTGGCGATCCCTGGCAAGGTCAAGGTGTTGCTGATGTTTCTGATCACGGTGGCGGTGTTCCCGGTGCTGCCGGCGTCGGCGCGCCCGGCGCTGGAGATGGATGTGTTGTCGCTGGCGATGGTGGGGGTCTTTGAGGTGCTGCTGGGCGTGGTGATCGGGCTGATCGCGTTGTTGCCGGTGCTGGCGGTGCAGCTTGGCAGTTCGTTGATCGGCCAGCAGATGGGCTTCGGGATCGCGCAGGTGTACAACCCGGCCCTGGAGACCGAGAGCGATCCGATTGGCGAGCTCTTGCTGCACATGTCGCTGGTGGCGTTCATCGCGCTGGGCGGGCTGGAGGCGCTGTTTCTCTGTGTCGCGAACACGTTTGAGAAGGTGCCGCTGGGCACGGTCACGTCCACGAGCATCCCGTCGGACATGGTGCTGGGCGCGATCTCGGGTGGGCTGGAGCTGGCGCTGCGGATCAGCTCGCCGGTGCTGGGGATCATCCTGATCGAGACGATCGCCACGGCGTTCTTGATGAAGACGATGCCGACGTTGAACATCCTGTCGATCGGGTTCGCGGTGAAGATCGTGCTGGGCTTCGCGGCGCTGTTCGCGTCGCTGGGCGCGATTGACGCGGTGATCTCGGGCCATGTTGAAGAGGTGCTGCGGGCGATGATGCGGTGGGGAGGCGCGTAGCCACATGGCACATGGCACATGGCACATTCGGAGAGACTCAAATCTCAAAGCTCAGATCTCAGATCTCAAATCTCAGAGTTGAGATCGCAAAGAAGACCTGAGTTCGCCGTGGATTGAATCCGTCACGCCTCACGCCTCACGCCTCACGCCTCACGCCTCACGCCTCACGCCTCACGCCTCACGCCTCACGCCGAGTCGCCCGTTTCGCCTCTTCCCACTCGCGTCTCGCGACTCGCGACTCTCTCAGCACTCACCACGCATCGCTCAGCACTGGATCCAAATGGCCGACGACATGGGCGAGAAGACGGAGCAACCGACCGGGCGCAAGCTCGAGGATGCTCGTCAGAAGGGGCAGTTGCCCAAGAGCATTGATCTCAGCGCGCCGCTGGAGATGTTCGGGGCGGTGGCGTTGATCTGGATGCTGGGGCCGATGTTTTTGGCCGGGTGCAAGGAAGTGATGCGGGCGCTGCTGGGGACGGCGCCGCTCTTGGAGTTGCTCTCGCCGGGCGAGTCGCTGCGTTCGCTGGGCTGGGGCCTGTCGCGTGTGCTGCTGATCGCGGCCCCGCTGATGGTGCTCATGGCGGTGATCTCGATCGCCGCCCAGCTCCAGCAGGTGCAGTTCCTGTTCACGCTGGAGCCGCTGCGCCCGAAGCCCGAGAAGCTCAACCCCATCAGCGGGTTCAAGCGGATCTTCAGCCTCCGCGGCGCGGTGAAGACGCTGGTGAGCATAGTGAAGCTCGTGATCGTGGTCGTGGTGGTGTACAAGGTGATCATGGCGCACGCTCAGGAGCTGGCGGCGCTGCCGGCGCTGAGCGCCGTGGCGGGGCTCGGCGTGATGTCGTGGATCGTGCTGAAGGTGATTCTGTGGGTGCTGCTGCTGATGCTGGCGATCGGCGTTGCGGATTGGATGTATCAGCGTTGGCAGCACACGCAGGATCTGAAGATGACGCGCCACGAGGTCAAGGACGACCGCAAGGAGAGCGACGGCGACCCGGAGATGAAAGCGCGTCGGCAGCGGATCGCGCGCGACATCGCGACGCAGCGGGCCAAGAACGCGGTGCCCAAAGCGGACGTGGTGGTGACGAATCCGACGCACTTCGCGGTGGCGCTGAAGTACGACGCGGATCGGATGGCGGCACCGATCGTCGTGGCCAAGGGCGAGGACTTCATGGCCCTGCGCATCCGCGAGATCGCGGCGGCCAATGGCGTGCCGATCGTCGAGCGCCCGCCGCTGGCGCGGGCGTTGTACTCGGGCGTGAAGGTCGGGCAGATGGTGAAGCCGGAGCTGTTCGAGGCCGTCGCGGAGGTGCTGGCGCAGGTGTACAAGCTGGAGAAGCGGAAGGCGGGATGAGCGGGGAAGTGGCAGAGTGGCAGAGTGGCAACGTGGCAGAGTGAAGATGTGCGGATGTGATGTGCAGCCATGAGCAGTGAAGCGAAAACTCCGGCGCTCGCGTTGCCCGCGTGGACGCAGCGGGTGCTGAAGCACAAGGGCTTGTTCGTGCCCGTGGGCTTCGTGTGCATGATCGGGGCGTTACTGGTGCCCTTGCCGCCGATGGCGATGGACGCGCTGATCTGTTTCAACATCGCGCTGTCGCTGATGATCCTGATGACGACGATCTACATGCGGGAGGTGCTGGAGTTCAGCGTCTTTCCGTCGTTGCTGTTGGCGGTGACGTTGCTGCGACTGACGCTGAACATCGCGTCGACGCGATTGATTCTGACGGCAAACGCCGCGACGCCGGAGGAGGCGATCGGCGTCGCTGGGCAGGTGATCAGCGCCTTCGGCGCGTTCGTCGCCGGTGATTCGCTGGTGGTGGGCATCATCATCTTCCTGATCCTGGTGCTGGTGCAGTTCATCGTGATCACCAAGGGTGCCGGGCGCATCAGCGAGGTCGCGGCGCGGTTCACGCTCGACGCCATGCCCGGCAAGCAGATGGCGATTGACGCGGACCTGAATGCCGGGACGATCAACGAGGCTGAGGCCCGGCGTCGTCGCGAGAAGATCGGCCAGGAGGCGGACTTCTACGGTGCGATGGACGGTGCCAGCAAGTTCGTCAAGGGCGACGCGATCGCCGGCCTGGTCATCACCGCCATCAACGTCGTCGGCGGCATCACTATCGGCGTCGTGCAGCGCGGCTGGGAGATCGGCCAGACCGCCAGCGTCTTCACGCTCCTGACGATCGGCGATGGCCTCACCAGCCAGATCCCCGCGCTCATCGTCTCGATCGCCAGCGCCCTGATCGTCACACGCTCGGCGAGCAAGGACGACCTGGGTTCGCAGCTCTCGGGCCAGGTCGCCGCGCATCCGCGCGGCATGTATATCACCGGCGCGTTCATGCTCGCGCTGGTCGCGACGCCCCTGCCCACGCTGCCGCTGGTGGTGATCGGCCTCGGGCTCATCGGCTGCGGCATCGTCATGGGCGGTGTGAACCCCTTTGCCCGCAAGCCCGTTGGTGGCGAGAAGCCGGCACCGATGGCCAAGCCGGAGCCGCCATCGCCGGAGTCACTGCTGAAGCTGGACACGATGGAGCTGGAGGTGGGCTTTGGGCTTGTCGAGTTGATCGACGCCGGCCAGGGCGGAGATCTGCTAGACCGCATCAGCGCCATCCGGCGGCAGCTCGCGGCGGAGCTGGGCTTCATCCTGCCGCCGGTGCGGATCAGGGACAACTTGCAGCTCCAGCAGTTTGACTATCGATTCAAGATCAAGGGCAACGCGGTGGCGCGGGGCCTGACGGTGCCAAGGCGACTGATGGCGATCAACAGCGGGATGGCCACCGGGCCGATCGAGGGCGAACCGACGCGCGAGCCGGCGTTCGGGCTGGAGGCGTACTGGATCGAGGCTGCGCTCAAGACGCGCGCCGAGACGATGAACTACACCGTGGTCGAGCCCTCGGCGGTGCTGGCGACGCACCTGACTGAAGTCGTTCGCACGAACGCGGCGGATCTGCTGACGCGACAGGAAGTCAACGAGCTCGTCACGCAGCTCAAGACGCGCGCGGCGAAGCTGGTGGACGACACCGTGCCGGCGCTGGTGAAGCCGGGTGATCTGCACCGGATCTTGCAGAGCCTGCTGCGCGAGCGCGTGCCGATCCGCGATCTGGAGACGATCCTGGAGACGCTCGGCGACTGGTCGAGCAAGACGAAGGATCAGGATGTCCTGGTCGAATACGTGCGGCACGCGCTGCGCCGATCGATCAGCCACCAGTACACGGTGCCGGGCGATGACGGGCAACAGAAGCTGGTGTGCGCGACGCTGGACCCGGCGCTGGAGGACGAGATCAACTCGTGCATCGATCGCTCGCCCTCGGGCACGAGCGTGAAGATGGGCGCGTCGCAGGCGGCGCGGATCACCGGGCAGCTCATCAAGGGCGTGCGGCATCTTTCGAACCTCGGGCACCAGCCGGTGCTGCTGGCATCGCCCCAAGTGCGGGCGACGGTGCGCCAGTTGATCGAGCCGCAGGCACCGAACGCGGCGGTGCTCGGGTACAACGAGGTGGTGAACTCCGTCGAGGTCGAGTCTTTGGCGCTGATCACCCCGGCGGGCGAGGGAGCCGAATCGGGCACCGAGGCGGCGGCGGCGTGAGCGGGCACGATTCGAGTCCGCCAATGGAGCGGTGGCGGCGTGACAGCGGGCGTGGGTTTGGGGTGAACGCCTCCGATCGGCGCGGGACGATCGGCGCGTCCTGCTCAAGTGTGCGCGGGCGTCGCGACGATGCAAGAGGCGGTCGTGGGGGGCGAATCGTGGAGCGTGCCTGTGGGAAGTTGACGCGGAGTCGTCGGCTTGCGAAACTCACGCAACATCTGAACCCGCGGGCAGGACGCCCGTGACGCAATCGCTGACGAACCGAGCCATGGAAGGCGAGGAATGAAGCTCAAGACGTATCGCGCACAATCGATGGCTGACGCACTCGCTCAGGTCAAGAAAGACCTCGGGCGCGAGGCGGTCATTCTTCACACACGAATGTTCAAGCACGGCGGCTTCTTCGGCTTCGGCGCCCGTGACATGGTCGAGGTGACCGCCAGCGACAGCGTCAACGTCGGCGCCACGCTGCGGTCCAAGGGCCGAGCCGCGGTCGATGCGACCGCCGAGACGGCTCGCCCGCGCCCTGCGGCAAAGGTGGCGGGCTCGGGGCGTGGGTCGGAGCACACGAGCCGCGTGGGCGCGACGATCACGCAGAGCGGTGATGAGCGTTCGCTGCTCAGCAGCGCGGCGGCGAATGACCGCGCCGCACGCCAGAATGTCCCCTCGGCGCGCGACCTCGCGCAAGAGCCCGCTGCGACGGCGGCGGGCCTCTCGCCAGCGAAGTCTGCTTACAGCAACGCCGGTTCATCGGCGCCCGATCCGCGCGTGTTTCAGCGTCCGAGCGGCGCACCGGCGGGCAAGGCTGCGCGCGACGCCGCTGGCGGAGGTGATCGCGGTGTTGGGGGTGTTGATGGCGGGGGCATGGGCAACGCCGGTCGCGGCGCGGGTGTCGAGTCGATCGTGATGCCGGTCCACAACTCGCGGGGCGGGGTGCGGCTGGATGCGGATCAGGCGTCGGGCATTCGGGCCGCGGCGCGGATGGCGATTGAGCCGGGCTCGGGCAGTTCCGAGGAGCTCCGGGCGGAGTTGTCGGTGATCCGACGCATGGTTGGCCAGGTGCTGCAGAGCTCCGCGCGAGCGAGCATCGGTGGGCCCGGAGCCGCGCCGGCGCTGAAGATGAGCGATGCGCTGGTCAAGCACTATTCGCGATTGATTGAGAACGAGGTTGCGCAGGAAGTTGCTGATGAGGTCGTGGGCGCCGTGCGTGATGAGCTGTCACCGGCGGAGCTTGCCGACGACGGCATCGTCCGGCTGGCGATTCTGCGAAGGCTCGAAACGCTCCTGCCGGTGTGCGATGATGTCGCCTCGCCGAAGCCCGGCGAGGACGGCAGGCCGCTGACCATCGCGCTGGTGGGGCCGACCGGCGTGGGCAAGACCACGACGATCGCGAAGCTCGCCGCGGCGTATCGCCTGCGGCACGGCAAGCGCGTCACCCTGATCACGACGGACACCTATCGCATCGCGGCGGTCGATCAGCTCCGCACGTACGCCAACATCATCGGCGTGCCGCTGCGCGTGGTGATGACGCCCAGCGAGATGGAGGCTGCGATCGAGGCGTCATCGCAAACCGATGTGATCCTCATTGATACCGCCGGGCGTTCGCCGGGGGATGCGCCGCGGCTCGATGAGCTGCGGGCGTTCCTGCGGGCGGCGAAGCCTCACCAGACGCACCTGGTGCTCTCGTCGGTCTCCAGCGAGGGCTCGATGGTCCGCACCGCCGAGCGATTCGCAGAGCTGAAGCCGAACCTGTTGATCTTCACAAAGCTGGACGAGGCCGCGAATCTGGGCGTGCTGGTGAATGTCGCTCGGCGCGTGAACGCCCGCCTGAGTTACGTCACCACCGGGCAGGAAGTGCCCGACGATATCGAGCCGGGCCGGGCGGATCGGCTGGCCCGATTGGTGCTCGATGGCAAGAACACGCCGGTGGCCGGCGGGGCATGAGTTGATCCATACGCCGACGATCCCGGACCACGGCCGGCGATCCACCGATCGCGAGGATCAGGCTGCGCCGCTGCGCGACCTGATCGATCGCATGCGCCGCGCCCGCGATCAGCACGAGGCCGTGCGGCAGTCGGTGAGTGACACTCCGCCGGACCGTTCAGCACCCGTCGGAGATGGCGAAGCCGCTCTCGCGGCATCGCAGCCGATGACCCGCGTCGCACCGATCGTGGCGATCGCCTCGGGCAAGGGCGGCGTGGGCAAGAGCAATATCGCGGTGAATCTGGCGATCGCGCTCTCGATGCGGGGGCTGCGCGTCACGCTCCTGGACGCCGACTTGGGGGTCGCGAACGCCGATGTCCTCTGCGGGCTCTCGCCTCGCGCACGCGTCGATGGATCGGCGCTCCAGCGCACGCCCGATCTCTCGCACCTCGCGGTCGCGGCGCCCGGCGGCTTCACGCTCGTGCCCGGGGCCGTCGGCCTCGCGACGCCGGCGAGCAGTAGCACCGGAGCCTCCGCCTGCGAACTCACGGCTGAGAACCGGCTGGCGCTCCTGCGCGGCTTGCAGGCCATGAGTGAGACCAACGATGTCCTGATCGTCGATACCGGCGCGGGCGTCGGCTCGCTTGTCACCGGGCTGGTCGCCGCGGCGGACATCGGCATCATCGTGACGACCCCCGAGCCGACCGCGATCGCCGACGCGTATGCGCTGATCAAGTGCGTGAGTCGCCAGACGGCAGTGGGGGGAGTGCAGGGGGCGCGCGCGGCTCGTGTTGAGAACTCAAACGCCGAGCGGCTCTTCCTCGTGGTGAATCAGACCGCCGACGAAGCCGAGGGACGCTCGGTCCGTGCGCGGATCGATCACGTCTCTCGCACGTTCCTCGGGCGCGGGGTGGGCTTGCTGGGCTGCGTTCCGTCCGATGCCGCCGTCGGGCGGTCGGTGCGGGCGCGGGTGCCGGTGCTGCTGGCCGAGCCGCGGAGCGCGGTCGCCAGTGCAATGTTGGGCCTCGGGGCGCAGGTGGCTGAGCGGCTCTCGCTGGGAATCTCGAGCGAAGAGATCCGCACCCTGACGGAATCCGGCCTTGCGTTTCCACCCAAACGCCCCAGCGTGCTCTCGAGGCTCATCGCGGCGACGTTTGGCCGCTCGCGTGCAGAGAAATCGTGACGTCACCGTGAGTGAGGATCTGTGATGCGGGCGCCGCCTGCGACTCCTGTCGCGACTGGCGCGATCGTGCGTTGCACAATTGTGTGCTCCACGCGCATCGCAAACCTCAAGGACGGGCTCAGGTTTGACGAAAGACGGTGAAGTCCACGGCGCGTTCTCTGCGCTCGTGGCGGGAGGATGATGAGTTTGTCACCCGGCGTTCCAGCGATCATCATGGCGTGTTGTCTGGCACTGGCCGCTCTGGCGGTGTCGATGGTCGCGGGCTTGGCCGCGAACAACCCAACGGATGTGATCCTGTCGCGGGCGCTTGTGAGCATGCTGGGAGGGCTCGCGGCGGGCATCATCATCGGCAAGATCGGCGAGCGCTGCGTGCGGGATCGCATCGCGTCTACGCCGATGCGGGCGGGTCGTGTTGGGGAATTGGGTGGGGGCGCGAGCGTGCATGAGAACGGCCACGACGGAACTTCACCCACAACTCACTCACATTGACGAATGACGACTTGACAACTCGTGGATGAGTTGTTTAGATGCCTGTGCCCATGGATGGGCGTTTTGGACGATCTGTTCAAGGGTTCGCACGCATCGACGTCGTGTCGAACCTTCCAGCGGTCAAGGAGCGGCCCTGTATGTCTTCATTGAAATCATCGGCAACCAAAGTCAGATCCACGGCCTCCAGCAAGAGCGAGCCCAAGCTTTCGCTTGCCACCGCGCCGGCTCCCGTCAAGCCGTCGAAGGCGGCGAAGCAAAAGTCTGACCCGACGCGCCCCAGCGCCGCCCGCACCGGCGGCTTCACGATGCCCTCGCCGGGCTGCGACGCGGCGGAGTGGATCAAGGTCCGCAACGCGTTTGACGCGATCCCGGTGACGAAGCTCTGGGCCGAGTTCGTCAAGACCCGCTCGGATCAGCTCCGCAACTACTTCTGGGAGCGGTACTTCCCGCTCGTGCGATTCATGTCTGAGCGAACCTATGCCCGTCTGCCCGATGAGGTGGACATCAACGATCTCATGTCGGCCGGCCAGTTCGGCCTCATGGACGCGATCAACGCGTTCGACCCCGGCTACGGCGTGAAGTTCGAGACCTATTGCGCGCCGCGTATCCGCGGCGCGATCCTGGATGAGCTGCGTGCGATGGACTGGGTGCCGCGCCTCGTGCGCCACCGTTCGTCGAAGGTCGAGCAGGCCCGCCAGAAGTTCGAGATGCGCGAGGGGCGCGTGCCGACGCAGGAAGAGCTGGCGCACCTCCTGGGCGTTGACGGCGAGGAGTTTGACAAGATCGAGCGCGACTCAAAGGCGGTGGGAACCGTCAGCCTCGCGCGCAAGTGCTTCAACAGCGACGGCAACAAGGACGTCACCGAGATCGATGTCTTCCACGACACGACGCAGAGCAACCCGCTGGTGGAGACGCAGCGCCGCGACCTGAAGGAGCTGATCACCAAGGGCCTGTCGCGTGCGGAGCGATTGATCGTCATCCTCTACTACTACGAGGAAATGACGATGAAGGAAATCGGCGCGACCCTGGACCTTTCTGAGAGCCGCGTGAGCCAGATGCACAGCTCGATCCTGCTCCGCCTCAAGGCGCAGATGCAGCATCGGGCCCGCGAGCTGGAAGACGTGGACTGAGGGTGAGACAGTGCTGAGCGATGAGTGCTGAGTGCTGTGCCACATAGCCAACTGGCTTTGCCCGCCCCGCCCGCGTGTGAACTACGATCTCGCATGACGGCGGAGTTGGCTGCGATTTCGCTTGGTTCGAACATGGGCGATCGCTTCGCGAACGTCCACGCCGGCGTAGACGGCCTGCGCCGCGTCGCGGGCGTTCGTGTGATCTCCGTGAGTCGGTTGATCGCAACGTTGCCGGTGCGTGTGCATCGCGACGTCGATCCCGGCGGTGAGTATGTCAACGGTGCCGCGCTGATCGAGACGGCGCTCATGCCCGAGGCTCTCTTGCGAGAGTTGCACGCGATCGAACGCGCCGCGGGGCGTGACCGGCAGAAGCAGCCGCACGCGGGGCCGCGGGTCTTGGACTTGGACTTACTGGTGTGCGGGCACCATATCGTGAACACCGCAGAAGTGCGCGTGCCGCATCCGGGCTTGGCGTCGCGAGCGTTCGTGCTCGAACCGCTGGCGGAGATCGCGCCGGATTTGATGGTGCCCGGCCTGAACGCCACGATCGCCGAGCTGTGGGCACGATTGATCGCAAGCGATGCGGGAGCCCCAGCATGAGCGCTCGTGCTTCGACTTTCCTCGCGATCGCAACGATGCTCTGCGTCGTGCTCATCGCGGAACACAACGTGCCGCGAGCGGTCGCTCAGCCGGCGCGGGTGTCGGCGCGTCCCCCCGCGGCTGCGGCGCTCGTTTCAATCGAGCCCGCCACCGCGCTGGCCGAGATCCGCGCCGCGTACTCCACCGCTCCCACCTGCGATCGCGTCACGATCAGCCTGAAGCTCCCGGATCGACCGGGCAAGACCGAGAGTGTCATTGTCGCCCGGCTCTGGCAAGCACCGAAGGCACCCCGCCAACCGGCCGACGCCACGAAAGACACGCCCGCGCCCGACGGCGACGCGAACGCCCGCGGCTCCGGCGGCGCTTCGAGCGTCGAGCGCGTGCTTTCGTTGGAGCTCGGGCCGCTGCGAGCGATCGCCCGTGATGGCCAGTTACGGGTCATCCACACCCAGCACGAGTCCACCGTCTACATCCGGTCGTACGAGAAGCCGCTGAACGGCGCGAGCCTGCGGCGGTTGATGCCGCCGGTCGGGCTGGTCGCGCTGGCGATCCTGGCCAGTGCCGATGAACTCCCGGACGATCCGCCCGCGAGCGCTCGCGGCATGACCTTGACCCCCTGGGCCACCGGCGTTCGCTTCACCAGCGCAACGCTCGATCCGAAGGCTGAGCGCCCGGAGCTGCTGCTTCGCGGCACGTGCGACCAGGGTGAGGTCTCGCTCACCGCCGACGGCGCCACCGGCCGTCTCACGCGGATGACAACGACCTTCAAGACACAACTCGTCCTTGAGATGACCTTTGAGCCTCAGCCCGCGGGCGACCCGGCGACGTGGGTGATCGACACGACGAAGCGCCGGCCCGTGGACACGCTCGCAGACCTCACGATCGCGGAGGCGTCGCTGCGAGTGGGAAACGCCCTGTCATTTCTGGACGCGACGCAGGTGTTTGGCGATGGCCAGGACGCTGCGAAGTCCGCGATCGTCATGCTCGTGAGCGACCCGAATCCTGCCCAGCCGGCCCCCAGCAGCACCGAGCCGATCGCCGCGGCGGGCGTGAGCGCGATTGCGGGATTGGTTGATCTTGTCGACGCTGCCCCGGTTCGTGCCCGAGCGTTCATCGCGACGCGTCGTCGGCCCGAGGGTGATGATGAGATCGCGATGCGTGCGGCGTTGCCGGTTCGCTGGGCGTCGATCGCGACATCGGGAGTGCTGAATCCGCCAGCGACGACCACACCAAGTGGTCACGAGCCAGTCCTGCCCGCTCCGGCACCCGTTGCGACGCCCGCGAGCGTCGCGCTGATCGGGCCAGCCCGATCGACCATCCAGCGGCTGTCGCCCGAGGCCCAGGTGGTCTTGTGCGTCGTGGATCGGGCGATGAAGATCCACGCGGTCATCGAAGTGGACGGGCGAGTCGACGACGTGGCCGCGATGACCCGCGAGCTTCGCGAGGCCGGGCGCCGCGCCGGTGTGCCAACTGGCGAGCCGGGACAATCGCCGCCGGAGCAACCCGCCCCGACAGCTCCAGAGCGGAAGTAGCCAGAAGCACGGCCAAGGCGATTTTCCTTCCCGGACTCAAGCCGGAGGTTATTGCGTCCGATTCCATCAATGCCGAGGCGCTGTCGGCACTCAAGTAGGCCCCCCGAGCGGTCCGATAAACCGTGAGGGCCTACTCGGGTCGAGCGACCGCGTGCCAGCCGATTGGAGCCCCGCCCATGAACCAGCAGACCCGCCGAGCCCACATGATGATGCTGACGATGAGCGCCGGTGCGCTCGCATCAATGCTGGGCGGATGTGCCGTCACCGGCGAGCAGGCTGCCAGCGTGAAGCCCCGAGGCGAGCTGGCCAAGACCATCGCGAAGGCGGAGGCGGCCAAGTCCGCGTCGCATGGCGCGCAGGGTCACGAAACCGATATCTCGCCGGAGGGCGCGCTGGCTGGCGCTCCCGGCAATCCGTCAATCGGGAGCTCCCGCCGCGGGAACCCGATGCCGAACTGGGTCGTCGCCGAGGCCGAGCGTCTGGTCGCCGGTGGCGCGCCGATGGGCAGCGCCCTGCCGATCGGGCCCGCGATCGCCCGGGCCGACCTGGCCACCCGATTCGCCGCCAGCGAAGAGGGCTCAACGCTGACCGATGGCATGGACGGCCTGCAGCGAGCCAGCTTCGCCGAAGAGGGCGCCGACTTTGACCCGCGGATCAGCCGCGATGGTCAGACGCTCGTCTTTGCCAGCACGCAGCACCGCCCGACATCGGACATCTACGTCAAGCAGGTCGGCAGCCGCACGGTGACGCAGCTCACCGCGGACCCCGCCAACGACGTCATGCCCGCGCTCTCGCCTGATGGCAAGAAGATCGCCTTCGCGTCTGACCGCAGCGGCTCGTGGAAGATCTACATGATGAGCGCCTCCGGCGGGCAGGCGGTGCAGCTCACCAGCGATCAGGCCCACGACCTGCACCCAAGTTGGTCGCCGGATGCCAAGCGATTGGTCTTCTGCCGCCTGGGCCAGATGAGCGGCCGCTGGGAACTGTGGGTCGTTGAGACCGATCGGCCCAGCAGCGCCGAGTTCATCGGCTTCGGCATGTTCCCTGAGTGGTGTACCGTCGCCAGCACCGGCTCCGACGGCTCGGACAAGATCGCCTTCCAGCGCGGGCGCGAGCGGGGCGATCGCGCCTTCGGCCTCTGGACCATCGATTACAAGCCCGGCTCGGCCAGCAACCTCACCGAGATCGTCGCCTCCCGCGGCAGCGCCGCGATCAACCCGGCCTGGTCGCCCGACGGGCTCTGGCTCGCGTACAGCGTGATCCCCGCGGGCCAAGAGGCCAAGGGCACACGCGCCTCGTCGCCGGTCGCCGCGGCGATCGAGCCCGGGCGTGCGGATCTGTGGATCACCAGCGTCGATGGCGGCGCACGGGTCAATCTCTCGTCGGGCAAGTTCGCCAACGTGATGCCGACCTGGGGCCCGGACAACAAGGTCTACTTCGTCTCCAACCGCAACGGCCTGGACAACATCTGGGCGGTGGGGACGAGCAAAGCGCTGGCCGCGGCCAGCGCGACAGGGAACTCGGTCGCGTCCTCGGTTCAGCCGAGCGCGTCAAACGCAGCCGCGAAGGCCGCGGACGCGATCCCGAGCAACAGCTCAACGGAAGGTCTGGCGACGGTGCCGACCCAGCCGTGAGCAAGCCTCTCTCCGCGGAGCGAGCCTGAGAGGGTTCGCGTCGCTTTGAACCGACGGGCCGGAGCGCCCGATCGTTGCCCAGGCAGGACGCCATGAAAACCACAGGGACCATGCTGAAACTACCGACTGTGCGTGCGCGCTTTGTGCTGAAGATCGCGCTCGCGCTTTCGCTGGCGCTCTCGCTCAGCGGCTGCAACACCAAGCAAGCGCTCGTCGCGCCCGAGGTGACGGTGTCGCCGTACGGCTCGCTGGCGCAGACGCCGGTGCTGGCGATCGCGCCGCTCCGCAATGAATCGGGCGTTTCATTCGCCGACACGCTGCGAGTCAGCGACGCCTTGGCCAATCGCGCTTCAGAGATCCGCGGGATGGCCTGCCTCCCGGTCAATCGAACGCTCGCGGCCATGCGGGCGCTGCGAATGACCGATGTCCGCTCGCCCGAGGATGCACGACGACTCGCCGTGGCGGTCGGGGCCGATGCGATCATCGTCGGCTCGGTCACGGCGTACGACCCGTACGACCCGCCGAAGATCGGCATCACGATCGGCCTCTATGGGCGCGAGGGATCGATCCTGACGGGCGTCGCTCGCAAGCCGATTGATGTCAAGGACCTTCAGACCCAGCCGGACGAGACGCGCTGGGCATCAACGACCTTCAACGCCAGCGGACCGCTGAGCGTGATCAGTGAGCACTACGACGCCGCGAATCACGAGATCTTGATCTCGGTTCAACGCTACAGCGAAGGCCGGCACCGAGAAGCGAGCGCTCTCGGCTGGGAGCGGTATGTCAAGAGCATGGACCTGTACGTGGATTTCGCGGCGTATCGCGCGATGGATCGCCTCATGCAGGAAGAACGCCTGAGGCTCGCCCGTCTCGCCCCGCCGCCAAAGAGCAACCCCCGCTAAGCCCGCGCAGTCACACGACTGACAACGGCCCTCGGGGGACAACGCCCCGAGAGCCGAGCGATCACACGCTCGGACCGCGCGGGCGTGGAGAGGGTCGGAGGCGGAGAGATGTTCGGGTGTTGCCCGCGCGCCTTGTCGCGTGCGGGCAGGAGATTCGTCGGCTTCGTGCCGCCCTCGGGCATTGAGATTCGGAAGGAGCTTGCTATGACCGTGCTTCCAGTGATCGCCGGGTTCATCAACTATCTGTCCAACGAGCGTCACTTCAGCGCGTATACCGCGCGATGCTACGGCGCCGACCTGCGCCAGTTCGTCGAGTTCACCACCGAGCAGCTCGGCGTGACCATGTCCGAGCCCGCGGAGAACGCGGCGTACGAGCAGCGGCTGGCCGATAGCGCCGCCCGCAGCGCCGGAAATCTCGGCGCCGTGACTCGCGCCTCGGCAACGCCGACGCGCACGGTGACCACGGCGATTCTGGACTCAAACGCCGACGCGATCCGCGCGTTCCTGGCACACCTTGGGCAGAACGAGTACTCCGCCGCGACGATGGCCCGCAAGATCGCGACGCTCCGCAGCTTCTTCAAGTGGGCCGAGCGCCGCGGCGTCGCATCAACGAACCCCATGACCGCCATCCGCACGCCGAAGCAAGGCAAGCGCCTGCCGCGAGCGATCACGATGGAGCAGATCGAGAAACTCCTCTCGACACCGAATGAGCGCGAAGTCCTGGGCATGCGCGATCGCGCCATGCTCGAGACCCTCTACAGCACCGGCATCCGCGTGAGCGAAGTCGTGGACCTCAACATCGATGACGTTGACGGCACCGGCGAGGCCCTTCGCGTCCGCGGCAAGGGCAAGCGCGAACGCATCGTCCCGCTCGGCAGCCACTGCACCGGCGCGATGCAGAAGTTCATCGGCATGGTCAAGGCCGATGCCCGCTTCGCGCCCCTCTGGGCCGACGGCGGCGCCGGCAAGCCCCTGTTCATGAACAAGCACGGCGGCCGCCTCAGCAGCCGCAGCGTCCGCCGTAAACTCGACAAGTACCTCAAGTCCGCCGGGCTCGACCCGAAGATCAGCCCGCACACCCTCCGCCACAGCTTCGCAACGCACCTGCTTGAAAACGGCGCCGACCTCCGCAGCGTCCAGGAACTCCTGGGCCACCAGAGCCTCAGCACCACACAGGTCTACACGCACCTGACCGCGCAGCGCCTGAAGCAGGCGTACGACCAGGCGCACCCGCGAGCAGAGGCGAGCTAAAGGTCCGTCGGAGCCGCGGGCGCAAGCACGCGGACGCAGACTCGCGATACTCAAGACCAACGACAAACGCCGCGTGCCCTCGCCCGCGGCGTTTTCATTGCCATTCGATTCGACGCGACCCGCGCCGTCAAAGCTGCTGATCGACGGCCCGCCGCTGATCCGGCCCGAACCCCAAATCTCTCCCATCACCCACTACGACACACGCGACCACCAACCAACTCCCCCAACCCCCTTCCATCCCTTGCATCCCTTCGTTGAAGAACTGCCTTCCCACTCGCAACTCGCAACTCGCGACTCGCGACTCGCGACTTCCTCACGCCCCCAAGTCATCGGCAATCGCCTCGAGCGTCGCGCCCTCGCCGGTCGCGCCGTCGGCCGTCGGCGCATCCGGTAGCGCCTTGCCGTCGGGGCCGGTGAGCGGGATGCCGTCGAGCGTTTTGATGATCGGGATGGGCCGCGTGCTCTGGTGGGCTTCCAGAAGCTTGAGCAGCGCGTCCTTTTCCTTTTCGGGCAAGCCCTTGAAGTCGCCTCTGCCGCGGCACTTGGGGAACTTGCTGCACCCGAGCCAAGGGCCGTATTTGCCCGGGCGCAGGTACATCGGGCTGCCGCACTTTGCGCAGGGCAGGGCCGGGTCCGGCGTGAACGGCTCTTGCGACGGCGCGACCACGTGGCCCTTCTTGTCCATGCGCAGGATGCCGTCGCACGGGTTGGCCTTGTCGCCGTAACCGGAGCAGCCCAGGAACGGGCCGAAGCGTCCGACGCGCTTGATCATCGCGCGCCCGCAGATGTGGCACGCGATGCTCGTGGTCTCCGGCGGGCGCGGGTTGCCCTCGCGATCCACCGGCGAGGCGTAGTTGCACGTCGGGTACGCGGTGCAGGAGAGGAACTTGCCGTTCTTGCCCAGGCGATAGCACGTCGCGCTGCCGCACTTGGGGCATTTGAACGGCGCGGGCGTCGTCTCCGCCTTGGCGTGCGTCAGCGTGTGCTCGACCTCGCCGAGCCGCTTCTTAAACGGCGTGTAGAACTTGCGGAGCATGTCCACCCAGTCCAGGTGATCGTCCTCGACCTTGTCGAGCTGCCCTTCCATCTCGCGCGTGTAGCCGACATCCAGCAGAGCCGGGAACGCCTCGATGAGCTTGTCCGTCACCGCTTCGCCCAGGTCCGTCGCGTAGAAACGCCGCTCGTTCAGCTCGCAGTACTTGCGTTCCTGCACCACCGAGATGATGCTCGCGTACGTAGACGGGCGGCCGATGCCCTCGCTCTCGAGGACCTTGATCAGGCTCGCTTCGGTGTATCGCGCCGGCGGCGAGCTGAACTTCTGCTTCGGCTCCATCGCGATCGGCGCCATCGGCTGGCGCTCGGCGAGTGTCGGGAGCGTCTGCTCATCGGCGCTCGGCGGCACGCCGGTGGCCTTATAGAAGCCATCGAACACCAAGATGCGCCCCGTTGCGCGGAACGAGAGCACCGTCTTCGGATCCGCGCCGCCGGTGATCGTCACCGCGGTTGAGTCCCACTGCGCCGGCGTCATCTGGCACGCCAGGAAGCGATCCCAGATCAACTGATAGACCTTGAAGATCTCCGGCTTCAGGATCGTCCGCAACTTCGACGGCGGATACGCCATGCTCGTGGGACGGATCGCCTCGTGGGCTTCCTGCGCGTCCTTGTTCGAGCTGGTGAAGAAGTTGGGCTTCTCAGGCAGGTACTTTGGCCCGTACTTCTGGCCGATGTGATCGCGCACCATCGTCAGCGCTTCGCCGCTGATGTGCGTCGAGTCGGTTCGCATGTACGTGATCAGCGCGACTGGGCCTTCACCCGGGATATCGACGCCCTGATACAACTGCTGAGCCGCGGCCATCGTCCGCTTGCTGGTGTACCCAAGGCGGTTTGCGCCAGCCTGCTGCAGCGTGCTGGTGATAAACGGCGGGCTCGGGCGTGTCGTCGTGCGCTTGGTCTCGATCGCGCTGACGCGGTACGGCGTCGCCGGGTCGATCCGCCCGGTGATCACGCGGAGCGTCTTGGCGGTCCCGCGTCCCTTGGGGTCTTCGGTCGTGCGAACGCTGACGTCCTTCAGCCCGGCCGCAGCGGCGAGCACCTGCGCCCGGGCCAGCATCGCCTCGGCGTGCTTGACCTTGTCGCCCTCGACGCCCTCGCTGGTGAGCTCGAACTTCTGGCCGTTGACTTCGACGAGCGCCGCGCGGAAGCAGCCCTTCTCGGTCAGCCACGCCGAGAGATCCTTGACGCTGATCGACTCGCCATTGGCCATCCGCAGCGTCTGCTGTTTCTCCCAGGCCGTCGCGATGGTCTTGGCCTCGCCGATATCCGGCGTGAAGATGCCGCCGAGTTCGTAGTACTCATCGGGGATGAAGGCCTTGATTTCGCGCTCGCGCTCGACGATCAGCCGCACCGCGACCGACTGCACGCGCCCGGCGCTCAGGCCGCGAGCGACCTTCTTCCACAGCAGCGGAGACACCTGATAGCCGACGATGCGATCCAGGATCCGGCGCGCCTGCTGCGCGTTCACGCGATCCATATTGATCGCGCGCGGGTTCTGGAATGCCTTCTGGATCTCGGCCTTGGTGATCGCGTTGAACATCACGCGCTTGGCCACACCCGGCGCAACGCCCAGCTCCTCGGCCAAATGCCACGCGATCGCCTCGCCCTCGCGATCCGGGTCAGTGGCGAACCAGATGTCCTTGGCGACTTTGGCCGAGCGCTTCAGATCGCTGATGACCTTGCCCTTGGCGTCCATCACCTGATACGTCGGGGCAAAGTCGTGCTCCAGGTCCACCCCCGGCACCGGACTCTTGACGCCCTTGGGGTTTTTGCTCGGCAGATCGCGTACGTGCCCGACGCTGGCCATGACTTTGTAGTCAGGGCCGAGGTACTTGTTGATGGTCTTGGCCTTGGCGGGGGATTCGACAATGACCAAGTGCTTGCCGCGGGCGTTGCCGCCGCCGCTGGCGTCATCCACTTCAACGGGCCCACCGCTCTCAAACGGCGCCGCGCCAACCTTGCCAGCCTTGGCCTTCGGCGCCGCCTTGGGTTTGCGACTTGATGGAGCCTTTGCGGCCCCGGGAACGCGAACTGTTTTGCTCTTTGCCATGGAGTTTCGATGCGACAGGCGGGGCGACGGTAAGGCGTTGTCCCCCCCCGGAGTCAAGCCCGACCGTCTTCAAAGCGCGATATCCGCCGTCCGTGAGTGTCCATTTCGGACGAAACCCTCGGCCAGGTGGAGGAATTGTGTGCGGGTATTGCTCGGATGCAGGTCGCCAGCACCGCGTTTCACCTTAGGCGCGTGATTCGCGCCACTCGATCGCCGGCGGGCCATCGGGCCGTACCCAGCGAGCATCGCGCCCGCGCGGGGTCTGCGTGGCGCGAAGGTGATCCAGATACCCCCGCAACGCCGGCTCATCAAACTGGCGAAGGAACTCCGCCAGGGCCGCGCGGTTGATCTCCACGATCTCGCCGATGAGCGCGTCGCGTGCGACGTTCGATGTGTCCACGCCCGCCGGCGAGGAGTTTGGGCGCGACGAGTTGCGGCGGCTGAAGGTCGAGCTGAGGATCATCGGTTGCCTCCGTGCGGTGCGAGACTCTGCTGGTTGGTGGGCGCGTCAGGACTCGACGCCCCTCCGGGCTCGTGGATATCGGGCACTCCGCGAGATTCACGACAGCGTGTAACTCGCGGCGTGCGTCAGGTCGATCCGCATCGCGCACGAGCGATTGGGCCTCGCCAAATACGCCCGCACAAGCGGCTGTGCTACGCTGGGCTCGAATGTCCAAGAAAATCTCAGAATCGGACCTTGCGTGAGCGTGGCGAATCGCACCATCCTGCTGATGCCGCGAAAGGCGGATCGCCACGGCGTGTCGTGCGAGCTGCGCCCGCTTGACGCCTCGGGCGCTCGTTGCGCCTGGCGATCGGTGGCCATCACGCAACACTCGCAGCATGTCGCCTCAGTCGCTTCGGCAGGTCAACCGGTCGCCTGCTGGTCTGGCCGGGGCCAGTCCATCGGAGATGACAACGACCTCTTTGACGCCGATCCGCGCTCGTGGGGCCCATCGGCCCTCACGGCACTGACCTCGTTCGTTGACGATCGCGTATTGCCCGAACTCGCCAAGAGCGCGGGCCAGCTCTGGCTCCGGCCGCACGCGCGGCACGTGCTCTGCGATAGCGTGCGAGCCGAGCGTTTCGTCGGGGAACCG
>JALHNK010000018.1:347-11859 GCA_022843565.1 Phycisphaerales bacterium | reverse complement strand
GGAGTCCGTCGCGCGCGTCTGGGCCGGAGGAGGCGGGGGGGGCGGGGGGGCCGGGGCGCTGGGTGCCGTGGTCATCTCCAACATCGCCCGCGGCGACGACGAGGAGCCCGGCGGCGCGGTCATCGTGCCCCCCGCGGACTCGCTTGCCGATCCCGAAGCCTTCACCGCGGACGACGGCCCTGCCCTGCGACCGGCGGCGCTGCACAAGGGCGTCATCGATCCCCAGCACATCATCGCGGCCATGGCCCGCTGGCTCGATCCTGAGGCACCGATCGTTCTCATCGATGACGAGGTCGACGCCCAGATCGAGCTGCTGCGCGCCGGCGGGGTCCCGATCAAATAGCCCTCAGCCCTCGGCCCTTCCTACCCTCGCCAGTCATCCACCGATCAGGAGCCCGACGTGAGCACCGCCAAGCCGACCCTCGACCATCCGATGTTCGCGATCCTCAAGGCCGCGTTCCCTCAGAAGAAGTTTCGCGCAACTGAGTACCGCGGCACCTCGACGCTCATCGTCGAGCCGACCGATCTGCACGAAGTCATGGCGTTCCTGAAGAACGACCCGCGCTGCGCGTTTGATTTTCTCAGCGATGTCGCGGGGATGGATTACCTGAACTACCCCGCCGCGATGCCCGGCCGATTCGGCGTGGTGTACAACGTCTGCTCGCTGGATCGCGACGATCGCTTCTTCGTCAAGGTCTTTTTGGACCCATCGATCCCCACCGACGGCATCGTCGAAGACCCGTCGCTCAACCTTGACAGCGTCACCGATCTCTGGGCCGGCGCCGAGTGGATGGAGCGCGAGGTCTACGACATGTTCGGCATCCGCTTCCGCAATCACCCGGACCTCCGCCGCATCCTGACATGGGAGGACTACCCCGCCCACCCGCTCCGCAAGGACTACCCCCTCCGCGGCCGCGGCGAGCGCGAGTCGTATCGCGTCATCGATCGCACGGATGCGTGAGGGGGAAGGGATCGAGGGACCGAGGGAGCGTGGGATCGAGGGAGCCCGGAGCGCGAGCTTCGGCGGCGTGTCAGATCGGGGCCTCATCGGAGCCGCGGGCGCGAGCACGCGGACCTGTGCCAACGTGTCGATGTCAGCCCCGATCGCGGAGTGCGCAGAGAAGAGCGGAGAGGCTGACTGCGGGCCTTTGCACCTGCATCGTCAGAGCTTTGCGGGGCTGTTAGCATTCGATCATGCGTGTGATCATCGTTGTCGCGGTTGCTTTGTTGCTCGCGGGCCTTGCCGCGGGGCTTTGGATTCGCGCGAGAAGCAAGCGGGATGGTGCGCCGGGCTTTCGCGAGTGGGTGCGGAACCCGGAGATCCGCGAGTCAATGGGAGACGTGTTCGCGGCGCGGGATCGTGCGGTGGCGGACTTGGTGACGCTGCCTCCGGCGGACCTGGTGGCGATGCTCCTGGAAGAGGACTTCGATTTGCCCCGTCGGGCGATCGAAGAGTCAGGGCCGAAGGTCGTGCCCGGGCTGCTTGCGGCGCTCGAAGACCCGCGCTTCCGTGTGAAAGTCCCACCGGAGGTCAAAGCTCGCACGCATGTGCTCAGCAGTCGATCGGAGCCGCTGGAGACGGTCCTGCGATGCCTCGTCGAGCACGCGCCCGTCGCGGCCCTGCCGCGCGTGGCACCGCTGGTGCGCGACGCGGACGAGGACATTCGAAGAGCCGCCGCTCGGCTCCTTGGCGCGATCGGGACCGACGCGTGTGTCGAGTCGCTCATGATCGCATGTGAAGACGAGAAGGACTTCGTCCGCTCGAGCGCTATGAGCGGCGTCGCACAGGCGGTGGAAACGGGACGTGCGACCGCGGGCTTTCGCGCTGGTGCCTACAGGGCCATTCTTCCGCTGCTTTACCGGCGAGACCGCACCGTGAGTGGGGACGCGCCGCGATGCCTTCTGGCACTGGACCGCGCGGCGGCAATCAAAGTCATGACCCGCCCCGAGAATCTGGTCGCGGGCGTCGAAGGCCTTCAGTACGTGCTTCGTGCGCTTCGCGAGGCCAAGGTCAGCGTTGATGAAGGAGCGTTGCTGAAGCTCGCTGAGTCGCTCGAAGGGCAGCTCAAGGAGTATCCCGCTGAGTACGTCGTCGCAGAAGTCGCGATGCTCCTCGCTCGCGCGAACTCCCCCGCGGCGGAGGCGATGCTGCGCCGTTGTGCCACGTCGCCTTCTGCGAAGGTTCGAGATGCGGTGTTCGAGGGCTTGGCTGAGCGGGCCGGGATCGTCGATCCGTACGGGTACGCGTTCGGCCAGCTCGATGCGTTGGGCTGGGAACGGATCACTCCGGCGCAGCGCCATGTGCTGGCCGTGCGTCAATACATCGACCAAGTGAATAACGGCGGGTTCTCACAGTACTTCGTGAACTCGCCCGGCGGGAACTGGCGCCTCGCAGAAGTGGGCTTGTCCGAAATGGGCAGCACGGTTCTGCTATCCATCCTCCGCCGCGCCGTCGCGAAGTTTGGTGACGCCAGCCCCAGCGAAGACGACGACGTGCGCCACCGTCAGCTCGCCAAGCTCGTGAAGCAACAGGGAGACGACGTGTTCAGTGAGTTGGACAGTGCGCTGTACAAAGATGAGGAGTTTGCTGAGTCTCTGCTGTGGCGGTACATCTTGAAACATCCGAGTGACTTCAAGTCGCCGCGTTGAAACGCCCCCAAGCCGGATCACTGCGTCGTACGCGAAGCACGCGATCCGAATGCTCCGATGGCTCAGTCGATTGATCTCACCGCCCGCCGACAGATGCGGGCGGTCGCCTTGCACGGACTCGCCGCGTTCCAGCGTGCGGTCACGTCGCGTACGAACGCGGAATTGTCCTTCGCGGCGTCGTTGAGCCAGTTGGAGACCGAATCCTGCACGTACTTCGTCGGGTCGGCGCGCAGCGGCTCCAGCAGTGGCAGCGCCGGCGACGGATCGTCGCGCAGCGAGCGGATGTGCGAGCACCACACGCCACGCGGGCGCGTGACCTCGGTCGCGAGGCGTCGGACGTTCGGCGACGCATCCGCCGTCCACGGCGTCAGCAACGTGATCGCACGCTCCACCTCCGCGCCGACGAAGTTCCGCACCGCCATCCACGCCCATTCGCGCACCCCCGAGTGCGGGTCGTCCGCGAACGGGCGGACAAGTATCAATCGGCGTGCAAGCGTGTGACCTGGTGCGCGCGTGATGGCGTAGCACGCCCAGCCGCGGACGGTGTCGCTGGGGTGCGATGCGAGTCGATCGAGCTCACGCGGCGCGTGCAGCGCGATGAGCTCCGCGGCGTGCGCGATCCGGCGCGTGATGCCGGTGGTCGCGTTCTCACGCATCGACGCGATTGCGTCCCGCGGCATCGACGGCACCGCGACGCTCATCAGCTTTGCGAAATCGATGGAGAGCGACTCGGCGAGGTTCGCCGCGGGCTCGCCGGCGTTCAACGCGCGGACACGCGAGGCAGAGATATCACTCGGTCGAAGTGTCATCAAGCTCTCGCGTGGTCATCGCGTGGTCGGCGTGCCGTTCACTTTACCGTGGGGGGGTTCGCTTTCACCCACTCCTTCAGCTTCCGCACCTCGTCGATCGTCAGCTCTTTGCTGGTGCGTGATGCGAAGTCTGCCGGGCCGGCCGTCGCGATCACCGCGAGCAGCTTGTCCTGCTTGATTTTCAGCTCGTGCGCCGCCTCTGCGATCGCGTACATCCGCACGTTCGCGGCCTTCTTCTCGCCCTGAGCAGCCGCCCATTCGTCCTTCAGCCCCACCGCGCGATTGAACACGAGCTTGCCGGGGGGGGGCGATGAGTCGGCATCGACGACGAAGTAGCCGAGGCGCTCGAACTGGAAGTGCTGGCCGTGCGTGGCTGAGGCGAGCACGGGCTCGACCTTGGCGTGGACGACTTCGAGCGACTTGGGATTCAGGTCGTCGAGCCAGTTGCCGGTGCGCAGGCCCGGCTCCTCGGCGGTGAAGAGTCGATCGAAGAGACGGATCTCCGCGTCGATCGCGTGCTCGGCGCTGACCCAGTGGAGCGTGCCCTTGACCTTCTTCAGCGGCTGGCCGTCGGGGCCGAGCGGCGAGTCGCCGCCGCGGGTGGCGGGGTCGATCGTCGCGCGAAGCTCGATGACCTCACCCGCGTCGTTCTTGATCACGCCGGTGCAGGTGAGGAAGTACGCCCAGCGGAGGCGGACCTCGGCGCCCGGCGCGCCGTCAGCGCCCGGCGGCGACAACCGGAAGAACTTCTTCGGCGGGTTCTCCATGAAGTCATCGCGCTCGATGTAGATGACCTTGGTGAACGGCACTTTGCGTTTGCCGGCGCTCGGGTCTTCGGGGTTGATGACGAAGTCGAGGTTGTCGATCTGGCCCTCGGGCCAGTTCTCGATCGTGACCTTGAGCGGGCGCAGTACCGCCATCGCTCGCGGCGCGATGCGGTTCAGGTGTTCGCGCAGTGCGTTCTCCATTCGGCCCAGATCGATCGATGACTCGACCTTGGTGACGCCGACTTCCTCAGCGAATGAGCGCAGCGCATGGGCGGTGTAGCCGCGCCGGCGCAGGCCGCGGATGGTGGGCATGCGCGGGTCGTCCCAGCCGCGGACGACGTTGTCCTGCACCATCTTGAGCAGGTTGCGCTTGCTCATGACGGTGAAGGTGGGGCGCAGCTTCGCGAACTCGATCTGCTGCGGGTGGTGGATCTTCTTTCCCCACCGTCCCGAGCCATCGTCGCTGCGGCCCTCGTTCACGCTGTTGATGAACCAGTCGTAGAGCGGCCGGTGGTTCTCGAACTCCAGCGTGCAGATCGAGTGCGTGATCTTTTCCAGCGAGTCCTCAAAGCCGTGGGCCCAGTCGTACATCGGGTAGATGCACCACGTGGTGCCGGTGTTGTGATGGGCCTCGTGAACGATGCGATACAGCACCGGATCACGCAGGTTGAAGTTCGGCGAGGCCAGGTCGATCTTCGCGCGCAGCGTCATCGCGCCCGCGGCGTGCTTGCCGTCGCGCATCTCCGCCAACAGCTTGAGCGACTCGGCAGCGGGCCGATCTCGAAACGGGCTCGTCGCGGGGACGCTCGGCGTGCCGCGTCGCTTGCTGACATCATCGCCCGAGAGCTCGCAGACGTAGGCCTTGCCCTTGTTGATGAGTTCCAGCGCGAAGTCGTACATCGTCTGGAAGTAATCGCTGGCGAAGAAGATGCCGCCGGCGTGCGGGCCGCGCTCGTAGTCCCCGGCGTTGAACGCTGAGAGAAGCCAGCGGACATCGTCCTTGATGGCGTCCACATATTCCTGCTCTTCCTTGGCGGGGTTGGTGTCGTCAAAGCGCAGGTTGAACTTGCCGGCGTACTTCATCGCCAAGCCGAAGTTCAGGCAAATGCTCTTGGCGTGCCCGACGTGCAGATAGCCGTTGGGCTCCGGCGGAAATCGCGTGTGAATGCAGAGCCCGTCGCGCTGAGCGGCGGGCGTGTTCAGCCCCCATCGATTCGACGCGATGTCGGCCTCGATGAGATCGTGGATGAAGTGCGTCGTCGGCACCGGGAAGGGCGCGGGGGATGGTGGAGTCGTGCTGTTCGGTGTCGCCGGCGGAGTTGGTGAGGACATGGGGCGACATCGTAGATGGGGGATGTCGGTCGGCTTGGGCCGCCGCGAGCCCATCCATGTCTGCCCTCAGAAGCGGAGAAGGCTCGGCGTGCGAGCGACCACGGGCTCGGCCGCGACCGAACAAGTGAGCAGTTTTCCCATGATTCGGGGATGAACAATCGCGCAGCTTACCCAAGTTCCCCTCGATTGTGCAGAGTGACCCACTGGTTTCCTTGTCGCCGGAGGTTATCGGGGTACATTCCCAATCTCGGCGGTCGTGCGCCGATCGGCGTTACGCGGGCCTCTCTCCGGCTCACGCGGCGTGTACGTGTCACTCACTCTTTGAGGAAGGGAAGATTATGAAGTCTGTCATCGTTTCCAGCGCGTTGTCCAGCGCCGCTCTGTTCCTGTCGCTCGCTGGCACCGCCCAGGCCACGCAAACGTTCTCCGTTTCGGGCGCCGCGCCGGCGGACATTCAGACGACCGTTGACGCCTTCCGCGCCAGCCTCGGCGGGGCCAACAACGGCGTCGGCAACCCGACCAGCGGCGGACGCCGCGAGATCAACTGGGATGGCGTGCCGGACTCGTTCTCGTCGCCCAACAACCTGCCGGGCAACTTCTTCAACAGCAACTCGCCCCGCGGCCTGACCATGACCACGCCGGGCACCGGCTTCCGCGTGAGCGCCGATTCGGACAACCCGACCGCGACGCCGATCCTGTTCGGCGACCTTGATCCGGTGATCCCCGGCAACTTCAGCACGTTCAGCGCGCAGCGCATCTTCACCGCGATGGGCAGCAACATCACCGACATCTTCTTCTTCGTCCCGGGCACGAGCACGCCCGCGACCGTGCTGGGCTTCGGCGTCGTCTTCACCGATGTCGAGATCGCGCAGACCAGCTCCATCCAGTTCTACGACGTGAACGATCAGCCCGTCGGCGGTGTCGTTGCCCCCGTCAGTGGCAACGCCGGTCTCTCGTTCATCGCCATGATCCGCGACAGCGCCGAAATCTTCCGCGTCCGCATCACCAGCGGCCAGACGCAGATCAATGGCGGTGACCCGAACCTGGACTACGTCGCGATGGATGACTTCATCTACGGCGAACCGGTGGCCATCCCCGCGCCCGGCGCGCTGGCACTGCTGGCGATCGGCGGCGGCGCGAGCCTCCTCCGTCGTCGTCGCTGAGTGTTGAGCCGCTTCGGACGCGTACTCCCATCGTCAATCGGCAATCTCTGCGCGGTCGTTCGGCTTCTCTTCGCGCTGAAGAGATCGGGACTTCCTGCGAGTTTGCACAGTTGGCGCGAATTCTGCCCGCGGAGCGTGACAATTGAGTCACTCCTCGGGATACTCCAGTTGCCGAGCGCGGGAATGGGAGCCCGTGCAGGCAGCGGCGGAGAGAGCGACCTGGAGTGTCGCCATGCAAACTCTGCGCTCGTCGCGTTCGCCTCGCAGTCTTTCCTCCGCACGCTTTGCAGCGCCGCGGCATCTTCGCGCGGCGGGCCTCGCCGTCGCGTGCGCGTTGTGCTTGAGCATCGGCTCGCCGGTGGCGTTCGCCACCGGCATCAGCTACGACGCGATCACCAACATGACCGCGCCGGCGACCGTGACGCAGTCCGCGGCGAACTGGCTCGCCGAAGACATCACTCTCGCTGGCGGCTCGTCGCTCACCGTCGGCTCGATCGACTTCAGCACGCGACTGGGCTCAGGCGCTTCGGTCGCCTCGTTCACCGGGTTCCTTCGAGTCGGGATCTTCAGCAACCAGGTCGTCTTCCCGTCGGGCACGCGCCCCGGCAACGCCATCTGGCAGGCGGATATCTCCGCGACCTGGACACGCGGCCAAACGCTCAACCTCACCGCTGATGTCGGCCAGCTCACGCTCCCCGGTTCGAGCATCTGGGTCGGCTGGTCGTTCTTGAACTCCAGCGGCGCGACGATCAACTCCACCGCCAGCAATCTCTGGGTGATGCAGAACACCAGCGGGCCGTCGATCGGCCTTACGGCGTCGAGCTACGCGACCTCATCCGCAGGTACGAGCTGGTCGGTGCAGGGCGCAGGCGGTGCATCGCCGTTTGCGCTGCGCATCAACGCGCTGCCGACGCCGGGAGCCGCGGGCGTGCTGGTGCTCGGCGCGATCGCCGCCGGTCGTCGCCGGCGCTGATCTGAGCTCGGGCGTGATCAGTGCGCCAGGCAGCGCTCGATGCGTCGCAGCGAGCCCTCGCGTCCAAGAACCGCCGCGACGTCGCCCAGGGGCGGGCTGACCACCGTGCCCGTCAGCGCGACGCGGAGCGGCTGGGCAACCTCGCCCATCTTGCGCTGGTTGGTGTCGGCGTACTGCTTGATCCAAGCGTCCACATCGGCGGCAGAGAGCGGCGCTGGCGAGCTTCGCAGCATCGCGCCGAACGACTCGACGGGCGCTCGTCCCGCGCCGCCGGCCAGCAGCGCGGCTTTCTGCATCGCGACGGGATCGAACGGCATCGCCTCGTCGCTCACGAGCGCAAACTCCATGACCTTGATCGCGTCGCGCAGGGTTTTGCAGCGCGCCTTGCACGCGCTGAAGAGCACTGCTCGGCGCGCGTCGGGCGTCGAGCGAAGGGCCCGGGCAAAGTCCGGCTCCCACTCATCGGCCCACGCGAACAGCTCGCGCGAGAAGTCGGCATCGCTGAGCGCAGCGATTGCGTCGGCGTTGAACGAGAGCAGCTTCACGCGATCGAACTTCGCCGCTGTCTTGCCGATGCGATCCAGCGCGAAGTGCGCGGCGAGGAACGCGTTGTCAAACTTCTCGATGTCCTTTCCCTCGGCGTCCTTCGCACCCGTGGACCAGCCCAGCAGCGAGAGGAAGTTGGTGATCGCGTGCGACAGGTAGCCGCTCTTGCGATAGTCCCAGACCTCGATCTCCGGCAGCGCGATCTTGAAATGGGCCGCGACGATCTGGGCGATATCGAGCGAATCGTTGTCCGCGTCGATGAAGCCTTGCAGGAGCGCGCCGTCAACGCCGAGCGTCTGCGCCAGCGACGCGGGCGTGAGCGAGGCGTCCTTGGCCATCAGGTCCTTGAGCGCCTTGCGTGCGGTCTTGGCCTTGTCGCGTTTGCTCATCTTCGTGCCGTCGAGGTTGAAGATCAGCGGCAAGTGCGCGAACGCGGGGACTCTGAACGCCTCGCCAGGATGGCCCCTCGCGCCCAGGCCGGGCGGCAGCCTCGTGAGCGCCCCCTGCAACGCCACGTGCTTCGGCGTGTTGATCAGGTGCTCCTGCGCACGCAGCACGTGCGTCACGCCCATGAGCTCGTCATCGATCACCACCGCGAAGTGATAGGTCGGGAAGCCGTCCTGCTTGCGGATCACAAAGTCATCCACCTCACCCGAAGCGAACTTCACCTCGCCCAGGATCTCGTCCTGCACGCGGATCTCCGCCCGTGGCATCACGAACCTCACGACGTGCGCCTCGCCGGCGACCGCTCGCGCCCAGCGAGCCTCGTTGAACACGCCGAGCTGCACGTCCGCGGGGCGCGGGTACTTGTACGTCTGCTTCTTCGCTGCCGCCGCTTTGCGATCGGCGTCCTGCTCGGCGCTAGTCTCAAACGCCGGATACGCGCGCCCGAGGCGGACGAGGTGTTCGATATACGCGTTGTAAATGTCCAAACGCTGGGCCTGGAAATACGGCCCGACGTTGCGTGAATCGCCGCCGATGGTGGCCGCGGCTGCGCCAAAGTTCTTGAGCACTGGCCCGTCATCCCACGTGATGCCGAGCCATGCGAGATCATCGAGGATGCCGCGGGCGGATTCGTCCGACGAGCGGGCCTGATCGGTGTCCTCGATGCGGATCATGAAGCGTCCGTCGTTCCCGTCGAGCTTCTTGCGCTGTGCGAATGCCCAGCAGAATAGAGCGGTGCGGGCTCCGCCGACATGAAGATGGCCGGTGGGGGAGGGGGCGAAGCGTGTGACGAAGAGTGACATGGGGCAACGATAGCCTTCAGCCCTCAGTCTTCAGCCTTCAGTTCTCGCCATTTGCGATTTCCCACCTATGCCACGCGCTTCCGCGCCCCGTGACCGACGGCCGGCGCTTCGAGCACGCGCACGTCGAACTCGTCGGCGCAGAGCGGGTCAAAGATCGCGCCGCTGACATCGCGCCCGTCCGAGTGGCAGACGTGAACATCGTCGCTCGTGGCCAGGTCGATGCGCTCGCCGAGGAAATCCTCGTCGAGCTCAGTAGGGATCTCGAACGTTCGCACGTGCTGCACCAGCGGGCGGCATGGCTTCAGCGGGTTGTGCTCCAGCACCACCGCCGGCTGCCCGGTCGAGAGCGCCACGATGCTCCCGGGCGTGAACGCGGGGATCACGTGCGTCAGCGCCTTGACCACCACCGGGTCCACTAGGTTCGCCCGGGCGTCATCAACCACACGCCGCAGCGCCTCGACCGTCGCGTAGCGCCCAGAGGTCGGCGGTGTCGCGCGGCGTGCTTCGTCGAAGCGATCGGCGACACTGACTATGCGTGCGAAGATGTGAATGTCGGCACCGGCGGGCGGCCGGTCAAAGCCGCCCGAGTGCGAGATCGCGGGAAAGCCCGTCCCGTCATAGTGCTGATGATGGTGCAGCACGACCGCGGCGGCGGTGGGCTCGATGTGCGCGTGGACCATGCTCCATCCGGCGTGCGGGTGGTCGCGCCAGCGTGCCTGCTCCGTGCCCGGATCACCCTCGCGCAGGGCACGCATCGATGGCGGCAGGGTCAAGAGCCCGACATCGTGCAGCAGGGCACCGAGTCCGAGGCTCTCGACGTGCTTGGCGGCCAAACCCGAAACACGTTTGCGCTGATCCAGCAGATAGCCCTCGAGCTTCAGCCCGAGCACGACGCTGAGAAACCCCGTCGCGCCGCAATGCTCGCCGAGGCTGCCGGGGCTGCTGGCCATGTCGCTCATCATGCTCGCGGCGAACGGCTCCAGCCGGATCCGCTCCACCAGTGATCGCACCGCCCCGGCAAACTCCGCATACGGGATCTCAGGAAAGCACTCTTGGCCGGAGTGATCGAAGCACTCTGACAGGCGTGCAAGCACCGCGTTCTGCTGCGTGGTGAGCGCCTGTGACGGCCGCTTGATCACCGCTGCGAGTGAAGGGAACTTCACCCACAGCGTGGGGATGCCCAAGTCGCGCATCCGACCGATCGCGGCACCGTCGAGCCGATACCCCGGGCGCAGCAGCAGCCGCCCCGGCGTGCGCGGGTGCATCACCGGCGACGCCAGCTCCATCCCTTCCTTTACGCGGGCCAGTTCGATCCTGAGCATGTCTCCTGTTCCTTGCATTCATCACCGCGGTCGTTCGCGCCGGGCACGGTCGAGCGGGCACCAGCGTCCGCGCCCTCGCGTTTCCCGCGCTCTGCCAGCGACCCGCATCACAGCGTCATATCGACGTGACCAGACGTTCGCTCGTCCTCCGAACGACCAGCCGACGAAAACACTCGCCCGCGGCAGGCGGATCGCTGCTGGATGTGCTCCGATAACGGCGCCACGACGGCCCCGCACGCCTCACCGGGTGCGAGGGTCTTTCGGCTCGGGAATCTCGCGTCCGTGCGGATCGGTGACGCGGCCCTGCGCGTCGCCCACGGGCGCGATGTCCGGCACTGCGAAGTGCTCGAGGCGATGGCTCGGCTCGTGCAAGTGATCCGGCGGCAGCCCGAGGTTGCTGGCGAGATAGGTCTCCCAGAGGCGATGCCGGCGCACCAGCTCGCGAGCTTCGGTGAGGCCGGAGTCGGTCAGCCGGAGCGCAAGCGTGGACGCGGGGTCATTGGTGATGAGGCCCGCGCGCCGCAGTTGCCACGCAGCGAGCGTGCCGCGTGCGCCGGGCAGGCCCGCGATCGAGACATCGGGCAGATCCGCGCGCCGGCCCTGGCGCAGCTCCCACGCGCGATAGAGCGTGGCGAGCAGGTCTTCACGTGCGATGCGTGCCGAGAGGCGCACGCGCGCGATGAACCTCGACACGAGCCCCTGCC
>JALHNK010000018.1:0-337 GCA_022843565.1 Phycisphaerales bacterium | reverse complement strand
AAAGACCACCACGATCGCGAACTGCACGCCCGCGACCACCGCGATCATCCCGGCGCTGGAGACCGACAGCTTCACCGCCAGCACGCAGCCGATGATCGCGGCTGTCGCGCCGAACAATGCCGAGAGTGCGAGCATCCACGAGAGCCGATCGGTCAGGAGCTGCGCCGTGGCCCCCGGCGCCGCGAGCAACGCGACCACCAGCACCGAGCCAACGGACTGGAAGCCGGTGACGACGGTGCTGGCGGTGAGCGTCAGCATCACGCCGCTGTAGAGCGCCACGTTGATGCCCAGCGCGCGTGCGAGCGCCGGGTCGAACGTCACGAGCTTCAAACGCGGG
>JALHNK010000017.1 GCA_022843565.1 Phycisphaerales bacterium | reverse complement strand
ATCGCATGAAGCTCCACGATCCACGGTCCACGCATCGCGCCGCCGCGCATCGGCCCCGCCCCGCTATTGTGTTCTGTTGCGAAGAACACCGCCAAGCGCCACGCCTCCCCGCCGCCCCACGCCCACATGTAGCCCCAGGACTAATACGACGTTCTCGGAGTCAGCCGCACCGCCAGTGCCGAGGAGATCCAGCGCGCCTTCCGCCTGCTCGCTCGCAAGTATCACCCCGATGTCAGCAAAGAGCCCGGCGCCGACGCCCGCTTCAAGCAGGTCAACGAGGCCTACGACACGCTCAAAGACCCGCAGCGCCGCAAGCTCTACGACCAATACGGCAGCGATTGGAAAGCCGCGCAGTCCGCAGGCGTGAACCCCGACGAAGCCGCGGCTCGATCCCAACGGCGAGCCGGCCGCTCCGGGCGCTCCGGCCGCGCTTCATCGCGCCCAACCTCCGGCTTCGGCGCGCCAGACTCCTCCGACTTCTCTTCCTTCGGCGGCCAACCCTCCGGCGCCAACTACGCCGACATGTTCGACGAGCTCTTCGGCCAAGCCGGCACTCGCCGCCAGAGCGAGCAGGCCTCCCCCGACGAAGACGCCTTCTCACGAGGCTTCCGCGCCGCCGCGTCGGCGCTGCCAAAGGGCGCCAACCTCGAAGCCAGCGTCACCATCCCGCTCATCGACGCCCACCGCGGCACGGTGCGCACCTTCACCCTCACACGCGACGGCGCCGGCGTCTCATCTCTGGAAGTCCGCATCCCGCCCGGCACGCTCGACAACAGCGTCCTCCGCCTCGCCGGCCAGGGGCACCCCGGCCAGGGCGGCCCCGGCGATCTGCTCGTGCGCGTCCGCATCATGCCAGACCCGAAGTTCACCTTCCGCCTCGACGACGCCGGTCGTCCAACGCCCGACCTGATCACGCCCGTGCTCCTGGCACCCTGGGAAGCGGCCCTCGGCGCAAAGGTCGATGTCCCCACGCTCGAAGGCACCGTCACCCTCGGCATCCCCGCAGGCTCATCCTCCGGACAACGCCTTCGCCTCCGCGAGCGCGGCTTCGCCAAACGCCCCACCCCCACAGCCACCTCCGGCCAGGGCGACCTCTACGCCGAGCTCACCATCGTGATTCCCAAGACGCTCACGCCCGAGCAATCGCGCCTCTTCAACGAGCTCCGCGACGCGAGCCCGGACTTCAAGCCGCGGGCGCAATGAGCAGCCCGGACGCTGAGCGGCACCGCCGCGCAAGCTCGGAGGCCAGTCAACTGCCGACCGCGAACGAAACTCCCGCGAACGCGAGCCCGAGCCGCAACACAAACTTGATCACCCCGAGCACAAACGCTTCGGCAAGCTCGATCTCGAGCAGGTGCGCCGTGACGATCAACGTCCCGAGCCAGATCACCAATCCCCACACCAGGAACCACGGCACCAGCAGCACCATCACGAGCCACACAGCCGTCGCAGCCGCTTCGATGCCGCTCAGACGCAGCGCCGTCAGGTGCGTTGGCGCATCAAAGCCGATCCATGTCGCGCACATCATGAAGAACGCCAACACACCCAGCGCCGTCGACACCGCCAGCGCCACGAGGAAGTTCGGAATCAGCTCCGCGTGCCCGGTCACCGCGAACGCGATCGAGATCACGCCAACCCCCGCCCCCAGCATCACCGCCGGCACCATGTACGCCCGCCGCACGACTCGCGCACTCTCGACCTTTGAGTAGTCCTTCCACGACTTGGGCTTGTTCTCAACGCCGCACTCGGGACACACCCGCGTCTTCAGCCCGACCATCGAGTACCCGCACGATGAGCACGTCGTCGAGCCGCTCTGGACTTTGCCCGCGCCGATCCCGGTGCCGCGCTGCAGGCCCTTGCGCTTGTCAAAGCCGCATTCGATGCAGATCACCGCGTCGGCGCGAAGCGACTTACCACACCCCGGACAGCCCGCCGCCGGCGGCGTCTGCGGCCGCGCCTGCGGTCGTGGTTGCGATTGCGATTGCGATTGCGGCTGCGGCTGCCCTTTTCCTGGCCTCTGATCGCTCATCGCGACAGCATACCGCCCCATTCAGGGAATGCGAGCGCCGACTGAATGAATCGCGCGGAAACTCGGTGCCGAACTTCGCTCGCAATCTGTCCAACGCCCGCCTTGGAAAGGCGGGCCACCACAAACCACAAACCATCAAGAAAAACGCCGCAGACCCACGTCCGCGGCGCTTCGTTTCACGTTCACGTTCGACTTACTTCGTCTTGCTGAACTCCGCCGAGATCACCTCGGCCTTCGCCGCGAGCTCCTCGGGCTTCTCGCACCAGTACGAGCCGACCGCCAGGCAGTCCATCTTCGTACGAGCGAAGCACGAAATCGCCTGCGCCGGCGTATGCACGACCGGCTCGTTCTCGTTGAACGACGTGTTCAGCAGCACCGGCACGCCGGTCTTGTCGCTGAAGTTCTTGATCAGGTCGTAGTACATCTCGTTCTGCGAGCGCTTCACAGTCTGCACACGACCGGTGTCATCCAGGTGATTCACCGCCGACAGCCGCTCACGCCACTCCGGGCGCGTCTTATAGACGATGTTCATGAACGGCACCTCGTGCGCGCCCTCGTAGAGCTCGCCCAGGCGATCAAACAGCACCGCCGGCGCAAACGGCCGGAACGGCTCGCGGTTCTTGATTCGCGCGTTGAGGATCGCCTTCATGTTCGGCCAGCTCGGGTTGCAGATGATCGAGCGGTTGCCCAGCGCTCGCGGGCCCCATTCCTCACGACCCTGGAACCAGCCCATGATCTTGCCGCGGCACAGCGACTCGACCGCGGTGCGCATCAAGTCCTCACGCGACATCTTGGTGAACTTCAGCCCCTTGGTGTTGGCCGCGATGTCCGTCGCGATCTGGTCGTCCGTCCATTCCGAGCCCCAGTACGCGTGCCCGACCTCGCCGGTGCGCGGGATGCCCAGCTCGTTGTGCAGCACATAGAGCGCCGCGCCCGCCGCCGTGCCGTCATCGCCCGCCGCCGGGTGAATGTAGATGCGATCGATCACGCCCTGCATCACGAGCTTGCCGTTGGCCACGCCGTTGAGCGCACAACCACCGGCCATCACCAGATCGCGGCAGCCGGTCTTCTTGACGGCGTCGCGCACCATGTCGATGTACACACGCTCAAAGTGCGCCTGGATCGACGCCGCGAAGTCGTGCTCTCGCTCCGTGAGCGGGTCCTTGCGGTTGCGCGCCGGGCCGAACATCTCGACGATCTTCTGGTTGTAGAAGTTCGGCGCCTTCAGCTCGCCGGCCTCGTTGGTCAGCGCCGCCTCTTCGGCGTCGCGGTCCAGCATCTTCTTGTACCAGTCAAAGTACTCGCCGTTCAGGCGGATGCCCTTCTCCGGGTCGTACCAGCAGAGCTTCTTCATCTGCTCGCTATAGGTGTCCTTGCCATAGGCGCCAAGGCCCATGACCTTGTACTCCTCGCCGTAGCGATCAAACCCGATGTACGAGCACATCGACGAGTAGAACACGCCCAGCGAGTGCGGCGGGTGCGACCGCTGCAAAACCTCGATCTTGCTCCCCTCGCACTTGGCCATCATCGCAGTGCAGAAGTCGCCGGCACCGTCGATCGTCACCGCCACCGCGCGCTCAAAGCCCGACCAGTGGTACGCCGACGCGACGTGCGTCAGGTGATGCTCGATGTTGTGGACCTTGGCCTTCACGTGCGACTCGGGCACGCCGAGCTGCTCGGCCAGGGAGACGCCCTTGACCTTCTTGTGCATCGAGAAGCGGAACGATGCCATCGAGATACCCACCGCGGGGTTCTTGGCCATGAACGCCAGCTTCGCGCCAAGGTTCGCCTTCGGGTTTCTGGCGTACGCGATGTCCGTGACGTCCGCCATCGAGGCCCCGGCCATCCGCAGCACCTCAAGGATCGCCTCGCGCGGGAACCCGCCGTAGTGCTTCACGCGGTTGATCCGCTCCTCGGCGATGGCCGCGATCACGCCGTTCTTGTTCGCCAAAAACGCCGCCGCGTCCGGGTGCGTCGAGTTCAAGCCAAGGATCAGTGGTTCCATTGAGTCGTGCTCCACAAGGCGTCGTGCCGGGTCAGGTCTGGGTCTGTGCCCGCTCCGTGAGGGGGGGCCAGGTCAAAATGGGAAACAGAGACAATAGCTGGCCCGCGCGTTCCTGGCATCCCCACGCGCGGCTCCCCCCCACCTTTGACAAGCCGTTTACAAACCACAATCGACCGGGAATCGACGCTACACCAGCGCCAAACGCGGTTTCACGCCCGCCATTGGCCGATCTCCCAGCGATCTTCTGCGATCTGCGGTTATCGGACCAGTGTCATCTCGCCGGTGGCGCTGCGCGAGTAATCCTGCAACGCCGCGACCGTCCAGTCCGCCTCGCGCAAAGCCTTAATCGCTTGCAGAGCCGCCATCGCACCCGTACAGGTGGTGATCATCGGGATGCCCATACGGACCGCCGCGGAGCGGATCTTGCCCTCGTCGGTCTTCCAGCCGGTCTTGGTCGGCGTGTTGATGACGAGCTGGATCTTCCCGTCGCTCATCAGGTCGATGACGTTCGGCCTCGTGAAGGCGTCCACCTTCTGAATCACGTTGGTCACGATGCCGAACCGGCGCAGATGGTCGGCCGTCCCCGTCGTGCAATGCACCACGAACCCGAGCCCGACCAGCCCTCGCGCGATCTCCACCGCCTGCGGCCGATCGCTCTCGCGTACCGACAGGAACACGGCGCCGTTCAACGGGAGCTGAATCCCGGCCGAGAGCAGGCCCTTGGCAAACGCGATCGGCCAGCGCGTGTCGATGCCCATCACCTCGCCGGTGCTGCGCATCTCCGGCCCGAGCGTGACGTCCACACCCGGGAACTTCGCGAAGGGGAAGACGCTGACCTTCACCGCCGTGACGCCTGCGCCGTCCTTGGGCTCGGTGATGTTCAGCTCGTCGAGCGTCTTGCCCATCATCACCTTCGCCGCGATCCGGGGCCACTGCATGTGCCGCGCCTTGCCCACGAACGGCACCGTGCGCGACGCACGCGGGTTCACTTCCAAGATATAGATGTCCTCGTTCTTGATCGCAAGCTGGAGGTTCATCAGCCCGTTGACGTGCAGCGCCGCCGCGAGGTCTCGCCCGATCTTGCGGATGCGATCGGTCATCGCCGGCGCCAGCGACCAGGGCGGGATCGTGCACGAGCTATCGCCCGAGTGGATGCCCGCCTGCTCAATATGCTCCATCACCGCCGCCACCACTGCCCGCCCGCGCAGCGGGGTGCCGTGCCCGTTCTGCCCCGGCGTGTGGCGCGTGCCCGGCGCGGTCGGCGAGAAATCCGCCACCACGTCAACATCCACTTCCGTCGCGTCGGACAAGAACCGATCGATCAGCACCGGCGCATCGTCCAAATCGCTGATGATCGCCGCCGACGACATGAAGCTCGTCAGCGCCTGCTCATCGGAGCAGATCTCCATGCCGCGCCCGCCCAGCACGTAGCTCGGGCGCACCAGCACCGGGTACCCGATGCGATTGGCGATCTGCACCGCCTGCTCCAGCGTCCGCGCGATGCCCGACGGCGGCTTGTGCAGGTTCAGCGCGTTCAAGAGCGCATCGAACCGATCGCGATCCTCCGCCAAATCGATCGAGTCCACGCTCGTGCCGATGATCGGCACGCCCGCCTTCTGCAAGCCCTTGGCCAGATTCAGCGGCGTCTGCCCGCCGAACTGCACGATCGCGCCGTGGACCAAGCCCTTGCTCGTGCCCGCGGTCTCTGCCAGCGGCTTGCCATTCAGCCGCTCGACAATGTTCAGCACATCCTCCAGCGTCAGCGGCTCAAAGAACAGCAGATCGCTGGTGTCGTAATCCGTGCTGACCGTCTCGGGGTTCGAGTTGATCATCACCGACTCGAAGCCCAGGTCACGCGCCGCGAACGCCGCGTGGCAGCAGCAATAGTCAAACTCGATGCCCTGGCCGATGCGATTGGGCCCGCCGCCGATGATCACGACCTTCTTCTTGTCGCTGATGCGTGCCTCGTCCTCGGTCACCATCTTGGTGCCGTCGAAGTACGGCGCTTCGTACGTCGAATAGAAGTACGGAGTCACGGCCGCGAACTCCGCGGCGCACGTGTCCACCAGCTTGTACACCGGCTCGATCCCCAGCGCCTTGCGCCGCGCACGCACCTTCAGCACCGTGTCCGGCGTGATCCCGCCCAGGTACACGTTCGCAAGCTGCGCATCGCTGAACCCGAGCTGCTTGGCCTTGAAGAACACCTCGCGCGGCACCTGCTCCAGCGATCCAAACTCAATCAGCTCGTTCTCAAAGTCCACGATCCGCCGCATCTGATCCACAAACCACGGATCAAACCGCGTGAGCCCGCAGATCCGCTCATCGCTCCAGCCCATCTTCATCGCGTAGCGCACGTAGTAGATCCGCGCCTGCGACGGCACCGCGAGCTTGCGCGCGATCTTCTCTTCGGGGATCGGCCACTCCACAAGCTCGCCGTCGGCAGTGCGAAGCTCCAGTTGCTCCGCCTGTGGCTCGCTGGTCTGATCCTCATCCTGCACCGCCGACATCAGCGGCCCGGCCTGCGTGTCCCAAGGCTCGCGCACCATGCTGCCGGCGCCCAGCGCCCGCAGCGCCACCAGCCACTTGTCGTTGCGATCCAGCCCAAAGCCGAAACGCTTGACCTCCATCGAGCGGATCGCCTTCTGGAAGCTCTCGCAGAACGTGCGCCCGATCGCCATCGCCTCGCCGACGGACTTCATCTGCGTCGTCAGCGTCTCGTCGGCCTCGGGGAACTTCTCGAACGTCCAGCGCGGGATCTTGGTCACGACATAGTCGATCGCCGGCTCGAAGCACGCGCTGGTCGTGCCTGTGATCTCGTTGCGCAGCTCGTCGAGCGTGTAGCCCACCGCGAGCTTCGCCGCGATCTTGGCGATCGGGAAGCCGGTGGCCTTGCTGGCCAGCGCGCTGGATCGCGACACGCGCGGGTTCATCTCAACGACGACCATCTCAAACGGCTTGACGCCGTCGGGTCCGGCAACCGGGTTCGGGTTGACCGCGAACTGCACGTTGCTGCCGCCGGTCTCGACGCCAACCGCCCGCATGATCGCGATCGCGGCGTCGCGCATGGCCTGATACTCGCGATCGCTCAACGTCTGGATCGGCGCCACCGTGATCGAATCACCGGTGTGAACGCCCATGGCGTCGATGTTCTCAATGCCGCAGACGATGACGCAGTTGTCCTTCTTGTCGCGCACGACTTCGAGCTCGTACTCCTTCCAGCCGATCACCGATTGATCGATCTGGACCTGGCCGATCATGCTGGCGCGCAGGCCTCGCGTAATGATGTCCACGAACTCGTCTTTGTTGTACGCGATGCCGCCGCCGGTCCCGCCGAGCGTGAACGCCGGGCGGATGATCGCCGGCAGGCCGATCTCCTTGAGAAACTCCTCGGCGTCCGCCAGCGTCGTCACCGTCTTGGCCTTGGGCAGCTTGAGCCCGAGCTTCTCGCAAATGTCCTTGAATGCCTGACGGTCCTCGGCGCGATGGATCACGCGCCGATCCGCGCCGATCATCTCCACGCCGAACTGCTGAAAGATCCCGTCATCAAAGCACTTGCACGCGCAGTTGAGCGCCGTCTGCCCGCCCAGCGTCGGCAAGACGGCGTGCACCGGATCGCCCATGTCCTTCTGCTTCTGGAGCACCTTCCGCACGCACTCGGGCGTGATCGGCTCGATGTACGTCCGGTCGGCCATCTCCGGGTCGGTCATGATCGTCGCGGGGTTGCTGTTGATCAGCACGACGCGGAAGCCCTCGCTCTTGAGGGTCTTGCACGCCTGGGTGCCGGAGTAATCAAACTCGCAGCCCTGCCCGATCACGATGGGGCCGGCGCCGATGATGAGGATCGTCTTGATGTCGCTGCGTTTGGGCATGAGGGATCGTCTCGTCCAGGATGAGTTGGCCGCCACTCCACGTTCACGATCCCCCAACCCCCCGAGAACCAATGCCCGATTCGGATCGCTCGGGCCGATAGTAGTCGCGATCCGCGCTCGCGCCCGCGCTCCGACTTCAACTCACCCGCGTCGCGCGTACATCGCCTCAAACTGCTCGATCACCCGGCGCGGCTCCAAAAACTCCAGCGCCCACCGCCTCGCCAGCCCGCCGGCGCTCCGCGCCATCGCCCCATCACGCAGATACCCCTCCAGCCCGTCGGCAAACGCCTCGGGCGTCTCGCCCGTGACGCTCGCGCCGCCGCTGGATTCCAGTTCGCGCCAAATCTTCACGCCCCTGGTCAGCACCGCCGGCGTCCCCGCCAGCATCGCCTCGACCATCGCGATCCCGAAGTTCTCGTGAAGACTGGGCATCGCAAACACCCTCGCCGCACGAAGCAACGACAACTTCACATCCCCCGAGACCAGCCCGGTGAAGAGCAACCGATCGCCGACGCCCGCCGCCACCGCGCGGCTCTTCAGCTCCGCGATGTACGCCTCCTCACCCGGTCCCGCCAGCGCCACCGCCAGATCCACCCCCCGCCGCCGCAGCACTCCCGCCGCGTCGATGAGCAACTCCAAGTTCTTGATCCGGTGCAGCCTTCCAAGAAACACGATCACCGGCGTCTGCGACCGCAAGAACGCGAACCGCTCCGCCGCGATCGCTGGATCGGGCTCGGTCACAAACGGCCCAATGTCCACGAAGTTCGGGATCACGACGCCCAGCCGCTTGTCAAAGAAGCGGCACGATTGGCGGAGTTCTTCCTCCGCGGTGCAGTGAATCGCCCGTGCGCCGGCGAGCCATCGCTTGCCCACCAAGCTCATGAACAGCCGCTTTTTCCACGCTTTTCGGGTGAAGCAGTCATCATCGAGCATGCCCGCCAGCGACACGTGGTACGGCACGCCCAAACGGCGCGCCCGCGATGAGAGCTGGATAGGCGTGCCATCGAAGACGCCGATCAAGTGCAAGGCATCAGCACCCTGAAGATGGGGGTCGTGCTTCGCGGCGTCGCCGGGCATCAACGTCGCGGCCGGCAAACGCGGCCCCGGCGTCACCGCCACCCGCAGGCTCCCGCGATTCGCCCCGTTAATGGCTGGAATCTTCGCGTCGCCGACCTCCGCGGTCATCAGCACAACCTCGTGTCCGGCGTTCGCCATGCCGACGGCGAGGTCGATCGTCGTCTTCGGCGGGCCGCCGAACCGGGAATCCAGGTTGACGCAGTAGTACACGACGCGCATCGGCACACGATAGTCGGCTCGCGGGTGCCGCCGCGCCAGTGCGGGGTGGTTGGTGTGTTCCGGTGTCGGGAGTCGGCGAGAGGCAGTCGGGACGTCTGCCCCACAGAGCTCAAGGTTATAGAACCTACCCGATCGCACGAACTGAAACACGCTCCGGCGCCCACACGCTCCGTTGCATTGCAATTCCTGCCGATAGAATCGAACTGTCGGTTCGTTGGATCGTCTCTAGTTCTGCTCTGCCTCGCGCCGGGGATTGCCCGGGTCATCTCCCGCCGCTCGCATCCCCTGGCATCCGTCCCGCTCCGCTCCCCTGCTTTTCGCTCACTCTTGGCCTCTTTGGCCATCAAGGAACCTCCTATGTGCGGCATCGTCGGCTACCTCGGTCATCGCAAGTCCAAGTCCATCCTCATCGAGGGCCTCAAGCGCCTCGAGTACCGCGGCTACGACTCCGCCGGCCTCGCCATGCTCGTCAACGGCAAGCTCAAGCTCGCCCGCTCCGTCGGGCGCGTCGCCATGCTTGAAGAGCGCCTTGAGCAAGAGGGCGGCTTCGACGGCACCATCGGCGTCTGCCACACCCGCTGGGCCACCCACGGCGGCGTCACCGAGCTCAACGCCCATCCGCACAAGGACGACCGTCACGGCCTCGTCGTCGTGCACAACGGCATCATCGAAAACTACGCGGCGCTGAAGACCTATCTCCAGGAGAAGGGCCACGTCTTCACCAGCGAGACCGACACCGAAGTGATCTCGATGCTCATCAGCGAGCTGTACGAGGGTGACTTGGAGAAGGCGGTGCAAGCCGCGCTGCGTGAGGTCACCGGCGCGTACGCGATCTGCGTGATGTGCGAGAAGGAGCCGGACACGCTGGTGGTCGCGCGCAAGGGCTCGCCGCTGCTGGTTGGCGTGGGCAATGGCGAGTACGTCGTGGCGTCGGACGCCGCGGCGATCATCGCGCACACCAGCCAGGCGTTCATGCTCGATGATTACAACGTCGTGAAGATCACGCCCAGCGGCTTCCACACCACGGACATCCACAACACCGTGGTGACGCCGAAGATCTCGCAGCTTGAGATCGACCTTGAGCAGATCGAACTGGGCGAGTACTCGCACTTCATGCTCAAGGAGATCTTCGAGCAGCCCAAGGCGCTTCGGGCCTGCATGTCCGGCCGATTGGACACCCGCGAGGGGCGCGTCGTCCTCGGCGGCATCGGCTCGTTCGGTAAGGAAATGACCAAGGCCAAGCGCGTGGTGTTCACTGCGCAGGGCACGGCGCTTCACGCCGCGATGATCGGGCGGTATTTCTTTGAGGACGTCGCGAAGGTGCCGTCGACCTGGGAGTACGCCAGCGAGTTCCGCTATCGCAACCCGATCGTGGAAGAGAACACCGTCGTCGTCGCAGTCAGCCAGTCCGGCGAGACCGCCGACACGCTCGCGGCCCTGCACGAAGCCAAAGAACGCGGCGCGCTGGCTCTCGGCGTGGTCAATGTCGTCGGCTCGTCAATCGCTCGCACGACTGACGCTGGCGTGTACCTGCGCGTCGGGCCGGAGATCGGCGTCGCGTCGACGAAGGCGTTCGTCGGCCAGGTCTGCGCGCTGGCGCAGCTCGGCCTGTTCATGGCGCGGCGCCGCCTGATGTCGGCGTATGACTGCACCAAGTTCATGCAGCACATGGAAGCGCTGCCGGAGAAGATCGAGACCATCCTGGGCCAGGCCGACCGCATCAAGAAGATCACCGAGCGGTACATCGAGCGTGAGAACTGGCTTTTCCTGGGCCGCGGGTACAACTACCCGACCGCGCTCGAAGGCGCGCTGAAGCTCAAAGAAATCTCGTACATCCACGCAGAGGGCATGCCCGCGGCGGAGATGAAGCACGGGCCGATCGCGCTCATCAACGAGGGCCTGCCGGCGGTCTTCATCGCCAACCGTGGCAAGCAGTACGAGAAGGTCATGTCCAACATCCAGGAAGTCCGCTCGCGCGGCGGGCACGTCATCGCGGTGGCCACCGAGGGCGATCAGCACATCAAAAACTACTGCCACGACGTGATCTACATCCCCGATGTGATCGAGCCGCTGAGCCCGATGCTGACGGTGATCCCGTTGCAGTTGATGGCGTACTACGCCGCGGTCGCACGCGGGCATGACGTGGATAAGCCGCGCAACCTGGCCAAGAGTGTGACGGTGGAGTGAGCCTCGTGCCATCGAAGTCTGCTCTGAGACTTCGATGCCCTCAGACCTTCTACCCTTTGATCGAGATGGCCGAACAGATTCCCACTCCGGTGCTCGAATCGCTGCCGGGATTCTGTGCGCGCTGGAAGATTCGCGAGTTCTCTGTGTTCGGCTCGGTGCTGCGCGAGGACTTCGGTCCCTCTAGCGATGTCGATGTGCTTGTCGACTTTGACGACGGCGTTGTTTGGGGCATCGACGAGTGGATCGAGATGCGCGACGAGTTGGAGCGGCTCTTCGCGAGACGTGTCGATCTGGTAAGCCAGAACTCACTGCGCAATCCCTTCCGGCGCGAGGCGATCTTGAAGTCACGCAAGGTGCTGCATGCGGCGTGATCGGACGGCATCGGCCGGATCGATCACTGATCCGAGGCTGCGGACGTTAGCCGGATTGTGGGTCTGCGTTTCGCCGCTGCTGGCGAGCGCCGGGGCAACGCTGAACCTCATCTGGTACTGGCACGCCGATTCGGACTTTGGCGGTCCTCCATACTTGACACGCGAGTCGGAAGTCCGAACGTGGATGATCGCTGCGATGCTCATCGCCCTCGGGATGCTGGCTGCAACATTCTTCGCCGCGATCGCGCACTACTTTGCAGCCCGTCTGCCGGATTGGATTCACGAACTCTCCGCGTGGACGCTGCTCGCAGGAACCTACGCGTTGCCAAGCGTGTGCTTGCTGATGTACGCCGAGGATCCCTATGACGGTACCGGTTTCCCGGGCGCAACCGTGCTCTCCGCAATCTTGTCGGGCATTGTCTGCTCCGTCGTGATTTTGCCGATCGCGTGGAGACTTTTCTCTCTGGTCATGCGGTGACGTCTCTAGAACGCTCGTACCGGTCTACCCTCCGGCACCATGACCAACGCATCCCTCCCCCCCCGTGACTCCGTTCCGCCCGTCGGCTCCATCGCCCCCGATTTCGAGCTGCCCACGCAGAACCGCGGCGAGAACTGGAAGCTCTCTGATGCGCTGAAGACCGGCGAGGTCGTCCTCTCGTTCTTCCCCATGGCCTTCACCGGCGTCTGCTCCGCCGAGATGCAGTGCATCACCAGCGACCTGGCCAAGTGGACTGGCAAGGGCGCTCACGTGGTCGGCGTCTCGGCAGACTCCGGCCCGGCCCTCAAGGCCTGGGCCGATCAACTCGGCCTGAAGCAACCGCTGCTCTCAGACATGCACCGCCACGTCTGCAAGGCCTACGGCCTCTACTGGGCCGACCTGAACGTCGCCTGGCGCGGCAGCGTCGTCATCGGACGCGATGGCAAGGTCAAGTGGGCACAGAAGCGCGAGATCCCGCAGGCCATGAGCTTTGACAAAGTGCTCGAAGCGCTGTCGTGAGCGAGTGGTCAGCAGTCAGCGGTCATCAGTTGCCAGCAGATTCACCGATGCAACAGACTTGAGTGTTGTTTCCGGCGGTTGCAATCGAAGGCTTGCTTCGGCGCAGGCACCACCCCATCAGGCCTCCGCGCTCAGACACGCAGACGCAGCCCGGCGCGCCGATCGCTGTTTGCTGAAGACTGACCACTGACCACTGAGAGCTCACCCATGGCGATGAACTTCCTCCAACGCATCAAGAAGGACATCCGCTACGGGCCGACGCGCTCTCCTCTGGGCGTGCGTCCGCAGGACTTTGAGGTCCCCGCGACGTGGGACGAGCGCGTGCGGCTGGCGATCCAGAGCGAGGACAACGCGCTGATCCCGCGGGTGCCCAACGCCGGCGTTGTCGAGGGCGACACGCAGATCATGCACAACGGGCTGCGCGTCAAGACCGACAGCTACTACGGCCCGCAGTACACGGAGCTGTTCGCAAAGAACACCGGCGTTCACGAGCCGCAGGAGGAGCGCGTCTTCGCTCTCGTCTTGCCCTCGCTCGCGCCGGGGTCGCTGATGATCGAGCTCGGCGCGTTCTGGGCGTTTTACAGCCTCTGGTTCCTGACGGCGGTGCAGTCGTCACGCGCGATCCTCGTCGAGCCCATGGCGGCCAACCTCGCCTCCGGGCGCGCCAACCTCGCCCTCAACCAAGTTCAGGATCGCGCCGAGTTTGTCCAGGGCTGGGTTGGCAATCTGGCGGCCAAGTACCGCGAGCCCGACGCGAGGCAGATCATCATCGACGAGTTCCTCCAGCAACGCTCCATCGATCGACTCGATGTCTTGCACGCCGACGTGCAGGGCGCCGAGCACCGGATGCTCAAAGGTGCCGCGAGGTCCATCCGCGACGGCAAGATCGGCTGGATCTTCGTCTCCACCCACTCGATGCACAAGCACGGCTGGTGCAAGCGCTGGCTTCTGGCCCGCGGGATGACGCTCGTGGCCGAGGCCGATCTGCCCGAGAGCTACAGCTACGACGGCCTGCTGGTCTTCAAGCGCCCCGGCGAGCCGGGCCCCGATCGCGTCGAGATCTCGCAGCGGCGCTACGTCAAGGCGACCTGACGCGATGCCCGAGTCGCCGCGCCCCACTCGCCCCCGCGCAAGCGGGGGAGATGGCGAGTCCGCGAGGCAGAGGGGGCCCGAAGACCCACGGCGATTGCTGTGACCACGAAAACCACGCAGCCCCGCCCCCTTCGCCGCGAGGCGCGGCACCTCCCCCGATAGGAATCGGGCGAGGGTGGAATGACGCTCCCGCTGAACGGCCACGGGTGCCTCGCCCCTGTGGTACACTGGATTCATGAGTAGCTCGAGACGTCAACGCGTGTGTGCGGGGCTTGGTCGCTGTGGGCTCATGGCATCGGGCGTCGCGCTGGGGCTGATGATGCTGAGCGCGTCGGGCTGCCGCGCGCTGGGGACGGACGAGATCGCGAGCTTCTTCACCTCGACCAGCTCGCTGACGACGCGCTCGATCAACACCGGCGCGTACATCGCGCCGGAGTACCCGGTCGCGGTCTTCGTCGAGACCGATGACTTCACCGCCGACGTCTACCTCACGGACATCCCGCTGTCCCGTCTGTCCGACGACGCCGACGCGCTCTTAGACGTCCGCGGCACGATCGTGCATCTTCATGTGTTCCTGGTGCCATGGGCGGGGCGCACGCCCATCGCCGATTCGGCAGTGAACTGCACGGTGCGTGAGATCGTGGTCGCCGGGGGCGAGATGGGCCTGTACGGCGGCGGCGGCTTCATGATGACCAGCGAGCCCGAGGGCTCGACCTACTCCGCCGACGTGCGGCAGGCGGACCTCCGCCTCGCCGCGGCCAGCGCGGGGTTCGTTGACAAGCTCGGCGCCTCACTGATGGAGGGCGGCTTCACCGCGACCAGCGACGTCAAGGCCTCGCGCATCCTCGCCGGTCGCATGGCCAGCATCGCGTCGCGGCTCACGCCGGTGAACGTGCAGGACTTCGACCTGCCGCAGACGGGCATCGAGCGGCGCTTCCGGCCGGGGGAGCAGGCGCCGGAGAAGAAGCCCGCGCCTGAGAAGAAGTCGAGCGGCGAGAAGCCGTGAGTTTCTGGGCTCGATTCTGGCCGCGGCGCGCAGCGAACAAAGGGTGACTTCCGCTCTGATTCTGCGCGAAGCGATCGACAAGCCCACACACCACATGGGTATGCTGGTCGTGCCTTACACTCCACATGCATGGGACACTCCTAGCGATGACTTCGATTCACCACCAGGACTTTCGAAAAGAGATCGCCGCCCTCGACGACTTTGTGATGGACCGAGACGGCGATTTGCGAGAGCTTGAGCGTCGCATCGGTCGATTTAACGTCTTCGATGCGCTCGGCGTCGCGCGGCGCGAACTTCAACATTCCAACTTTCTCGCGTGGATACTCGACCCGTCGGCGTCGCACGGTCAAGGCGATCTCTTCTTGAAAGCGGTGCTGATGGACATACTCCGCGAAGCACCGCCGCACCTTCGGCCGCTAAGCGCTGCGCACCTTGACGGCGCTGATCTGGACGGAGCCGAAGTCCGGCGTGAGTGGCGCAACATCGACCTCATGGTGGTGTGCAAAGAACAACAATTCCTGCTGGTCGTCGAAAACAAGATCGATAGCGGCGAGCACTCGGGCCAGCTCAATCGCTACGAGGCCGTCGCGCGGGAAGCGTTCCCGGATCTGCGACCGTTCTTCGTGTTCCTTACCAAGGACGGGCGCGAGTCCAGCGACAGTGACTGGTGCGCATACGGGTACGACCGACTTCACGCGGCACTGAATCGCGTTCGCGCGACCACTACTGGCTCGCTGGGGACGGATGTCGCGGTTTTCTTGGATCACTATCTGACATTGGTGGAGAGCCGATTCATGGAAAGCACTGAACTCGAAGAACTTTGCCGACGAATCTATGCGAATCACAAAGCAGCAATCGATTTGATCGTTTCGCACCAGTCGAACGACCACGAGGACTTTGAGGACTTGCTCGGTTGGTTGAAATCCGATGACAGTCCGTACTTTGCGCGTGCTAGCGGCCAGGGCGGTGTCTGGATAGCCCCGCGATCGTGGATTGGAAAACTGGTTGATCAGCACGGACGACCTCTGGAGACGTCGCCTTGTGATCTCTATATCGAACTTCAGCGATGGGCGAATGACACTCGTGTCAGCTTCGCGGTTCGACTGGTCGCAGGGCACGGAAGCGAAGCCGCAAGACGAACCGCCGCAATCGCGGAACTTGAAAAGATCGGAGTTCGCACGCCGCGTCAGATCACTGGCAAGTGGACGCGGATGTCGTCGCAGACGCTCAAGACGTGGAAGACTGACGAAACGGTCAATTCGAAGCAAGTGACGGAGGCGATGCGGGCCTGGCTCGCTGAGTGGTCAACGCAGCTCGAGGCCGCACCGCGAGTGCTGGCGAACCTCATGGCGGTTCCCGCAAAGTCGTAGCGGCTTTGCTGTCGCACCTCGTCGCGATCCCCGGTGCCGCCGACCACGTCACCTGTGCCCACTGCGGCGGCACGTGGCGCGTGCCGCCGGCGCCGCGATGACGAGTGCTCGCGCCACATGCGAATCGCCGCACGGCGCACCGTGGTGCGAACTCTCGTTGACGACTGCGCTCGCGAGAGTTCAACCCGTGTCTTCGCAGAGCCTCAGGCACGGCGTCCAAAGGCGCGGGACTCATCGATCAGCCGTATCAGCCCGATGCAACAGCTCGCGGTCAGCCCGCGAGATCAGCGACCAAAACGAAAAAGGCCCCCGGTCAAACCGGGGGCCTTCGTTCTGATGGTCTTCTGCTTCGCCTGCTGACAACTGACCACTGACCGCCGCCGGCTCTCGGCTGAAGGCGGGAGGCTGGCCGCTGAAGGCTCCCCTCTTACCCGGCCTTCATCTTCTCCGCCTTCTTGCGGGCGTCGTCCAGCGTGCCGACGTACATGAACGCGCCCTCGGGCAGGTCGTCGCCCTCGCCGTTGCAGAGGCGCTCGAAGCTGTCGAGCGTCTCGTCCAGCGTCGTGGTGACGCCGGCGAAGCCGGTGAAGACCTCGGCGACGTAGAACGGCTGGCTGAAGAATCGCTCGATCTTGCGGGCGCGGGCCACGAGCTTCTTGTCGTCTTCGGAGAGTTCGTCAACGCCGAGGATGGCGATGATGTCCTGCAGGTCCTTGTACCGCTGGAGGATCGTCTGCACGCGGCGGGAGACGCCGTAGTGCCGCTCGCCGAGGATGTCGGCGCTCAAGATGCGCGACGTGCTGGCCAGGGGATCGACCGCGGGGAAGATGCCCTTCTCGGCGATGCCACGCGCGAGCGCGACGTACGCGTCAAGGTGGGTGAAGGCGGTGGCCGGCGCGGGGTCGGTGTAGTCGTCGGCCGGCACATAGATGGCCTGGACCGACGTGATGGCGCCCTTGGCGGTCGAGGTGATTCGCTCCTGCAGCTCGCCCATTTCCGTGCTCAGCGTCGGCTGGTAACCCGCGGCCGAGGGCATACGGCCCAGGAGCGCCGACACCTCAGAACCGGCCTGCGTGAAGCGGAAGATGTTGTCCACGAACATCAGCGTCTCTTTGCCCGACTCATCGCGGAAGTTCTCGGCCATCGTCAGGGCGGTGAGGGCGACGCGGAGACGCGCACCCGGCGGCTCGTTCATCTGGCCGAACACCATGGCGACCTTCTCGATGACGTGGCTCTTCTTGCCGTTGGAGTCGGTGTACTCGGCCTCTTTCATTTCCTTCCAGAGGTCGGTGCCCTCACGCGTGCGCTCGCCGACGCCGGCGAACACCGAGTAGCCGCCGAAGTTGCGGGCCACGCGGGCGATGAGTTCCTGAATGATGACGGTTTTGCCGACGCCCGCACCACCGAACAGACCGATCTTGCCACCTCGCACGAACGGGCAGAGCAGGTCGATGACCTTGATGCCCGTGGGCAGCAGCTCGGTCTTGGGGTTGAGCTGGCTGAACTCGGGCGGGGCGCGATGGATCGGGCTGCGCGGCACGCTGGCGGGGATCGCCGCACCCTTATCAATCGGATCGCCCAGGAGGTTGAACACGCGCCCCAGGGCCGCCTCGCCGACGGGGACCATCACCGGGCCGCCGGTGTCGAGGCAGGTCATGCCGCGACGGAGGCCGTCGGTGGAACCGAGGGCGACGGCGCGAACCTTGCCGCCGCCAAGGTGCTGCTGGACCTCGCCGGTCAGCACGAGCCGCCCGACGGGGGTGTCGGCGTCGATCTTCACGGCGCTATAGATCGACGGGAGCTTGTCCTCGGCGAACTGCGCGTCAAACGTGGAACCGATGACCTGCGTGATTGTGCCTGTGCTTGCCATAAATGCCCTTGTTGAACTGCGTGTGCCAAGTTCGCGAATCGGCCCCGACGCCGCCGAGGACGCCGAAGGGGAGCAAGGATAGCGTGCAGGGTGGCAAGGGTCGAGGAGCGATGGCGGCGAGGTTGTGCCCCCGCCGCGAACCGTACAGCTTGCCGGATCGACTGCCTGAGGCAAGACGCACCGAGGCCGCTCACCGATTCACGGAGATTTCCGAAGAACGAGTACGAACAGGCGGCGGACGGACGCAAGGCGCTACTTCTTCGGCAAGAACCCGTCCAAGTACACGACCAGGTCCGCCGCTCGCTTGCGAACACCCAGGTTCGCGTCGCCCATCGCCATCGCCTCGACGGTCGCTCGGCCGCTGGGCATCGGGCTCGCTGGCTCCATCACGACTTGATGCGCCCGGCGGCCGAAGCGGTCGAGCCCGAAGAGCCGCACGCTCGCGTCGGGATGAGCCAGCGCCTGCTGGATGATCGCATCGGGCACGCGGGCGAAGTCCGGTCGCCACGAATACCCGCGGCCGACGTACTGCAGTTCCGCCAGCGCCCACTCCGAGCGGAGCAGGCGATCGGCATCGCTCGCCGCGGCCGTGCGCCGCGCGGCCATCCGCTCGATCTCGCGGTCGTAGCCCCACGCCTCGATCGAGTTGAGTCCGCCGGACTCAGCGAAGAGCGCGTGGGCCTCATCGGCCAGCGGCACGAGCCGCGCGAGCTCGGCATCGGTGATCGGCCCTTGCGTGGCGTGCACGGCGTCGTCCCAGGCACGGAACGCGATCGACGCCTGATGCTGCCAGACCAGCCGGTCCCACGCTCGCGGTGAACTCTTGAGGACCGTGACCGGCACCGGCAGCCCCAAACCCGGCCCGGCGGCCGGCGGCGCCGGGGGCGACGCCGCCGCGCTCAGCAGCAGCCGCATGATCGGGCGCGGCACCTTGTTCGTCCACGGCCCCGGCATCGCGACAACAACGCCCGCCACCGCCAGCACGCACAAGATGACCACACCCGCCCGAGACACACGCTTGGATGACCGCCGCTGGTGCAGGTCGGACTCTCGCCGCGCCGCGTGCCCGCACTCGGGGCAGAGCTTCGAATCAGTCGCGGACATGTCGTACCAGCAGCGCGGGCACCGACGCAGATCAATGCGCCCATCGCACCACCACGCCTTGATCGTGATCGCGGCAACGACCACGAACACGCACGAGATGAGCACAAGCGCGGTCATCGGAGGCCATCGTACGGGCGAGGACCGCTCGCGAACGCACCTGGGCCCAGTGCCCCTGCCTGGGCACCACCAACCCGCGGCACACGACAGGGCCTGACGCCGCGACGGTCGCGCCGCGCGTCGTGCTCCACGGCCCGCTGCTCGCGTTGGTATCGACAGCGGCGAAGCGCTGGTCGTTTCGCCGATGGACGGCATACCACGGCCCAGCCTCGAACCCAGGGCGAGCCACGAACGTACATTCGCGATGCTCTACATAATCGTTGAGACGTTTCGCTCCGGCACGCCCGACGAGGTCGGAGCTCGATTCAAGGCCCGAGGCCGTCTGATGCCCGAGGACGCTGGGCTCCAGTACATCGCCAGTTGGATGTCCGCCGACGGCGCACGCTGCTATCAGTTGATGGAGGCTCCGAGTCGATCGGCCTTTGACGGCTGGATCGCCAACTGGTCTGACCTTGTGGACTTCGAGGTCACCGAGGTCAAGACCTCCGCCGAGTTCTGGTCGTCGCGATAGGGTGGCTGGACACGGGCCATCGCGAAGCACGGGCTCCAGCTCCCCTCGATCCACCTCATCGCCATCGGGCCGCGATAGAGCGAGCGGCGGAAGTGGAGTTCGCGGAACCCGTGCCACTGAACGGCTCTGCGTTCAGTGCTCCGCGGCAGACGTACGCCCAGCCACACTGATCCGCAAAGCCGGATCAGTGGCACGGGAAAACGACCACCGACGCGCCCCCACAACGCCGGACTGCGCGGTTTGTCACTCGTCCGGCAACTCCCGCTCCACCCAATAGTCTGGATTCCCGAGCGTCGCGTCGAGCGTTCCCGGTTCCGTCAGTTCGCGCACCTGCGGCAGCGCATCCAGCGTGTGATGCGCGTACGCCCCGGCGAACTCGAACGGACCCTCCTCATCCACGCGGAAGAGCTGATAGTCGATCACGACGACGCGGTCGCCGGCCGCGAACCCCTCGGCCGCCCACGTCATGAACTCGGCCATCTCGGCGACATCCTCATCATCCACCCGCGGCCCCCGCGCCGCCGTCGCCAGCCGCCTGGCCAGCGACTCCACCGACTCATCAAACCACTCGAATCGCCCAAACGTAAAGCACTTGCGACAGAACGCGCAAGACAACAACCACCCACACCCGCACCACGGACAATCCGCCTGCGGAAACCGCCCCGCGACAGGCTCGCTGCAATTGCACCAGTTGATGACTTTGTCGCTGTCCTTGACCAGCCAAAGCGTGCGCGCTTTCATGGGCACAGGATATCGGCCGAGGCCGTTTCGGTGGCCGCACGCGGCGACGTGTTACGGCACTTCGGACAAACGTGATCTGAAAAGATGAGTGGGCGCGGCACTGATCGCGTCCGTTTACCGAATCGTTTGACGAAACGCCCTCCGCGACGCAACAATCCTGCCGATGCAACCCAGTCACGCGGCCGATCTCGTGTCACATCTCAAGCGGTGCAAGTTTCTCTTGCTGACGCGCCGCGAGTTTGACTGGGTGCTTGAGCTTGACCACGACACCCAGATCGTGGTCGGATGCATCTGGCGGTTGATCGAGGCCGGACGCATCCGCTGGACAAGCGAGGACCACGGCCATAAGTTCGGCCTGCCCGCGCCAGTCGACGCCGCGGCCGAGGTGAACAAACGCATCGCAGGCCGATCGATCTCCCGCGCTGAACTTCGCGCGGGAACCTTGGATCTCGACCTTCACATTGACACCGGATGCGTCCTGCAGATCATCCCGAGCTCCGCAGGCTACGAGTCGTGGAACGTTAGCTCCCCTATTGGGTGTTTCGTCAGCGTGGGCGGCGGCGAGCTGAGTGTCTTGCCGCCCCCGCACTTGGAGCGTTGACGGGCGCAGCCCCGCGTGCTTCGGGACACCCGGACGGATCGCACCGCCATGGTCCGGTGCCATAAACTCCCCCCATGCGGCCCCCCCGCGCCCCCCGCTCCAACCTCCTCGCCATCAGTCTCGCGATCACCGGCCTCAGCGCCGCGGCCCACGCCGCGCAGCCCGCGGCAACCGCTCCGGCGCTGCCCGCCGGTGCGACGGTCGCTCCGGTGCGCTCCACCGCCGCGCCCTCCCTCCTCTCCCACGAAAAATACACCCTCCCCAACGGCATGACCGTGATCCTGCACGTGGACAAGTCGCTGCCCGTGGCGACCATCAACACGTGGTATCGCGTGGGGGCCAAGAACGAGCCCAAGGGCCGCTCCGGGTTCGCTCATCTCTTTGAGCACTTGATGTTCATGGGCACCAAGCGCGTGCCCGGCTCGGACTTTGACGTGCTCATGGAGAACGGCGGCGGGGCCAACAACGCCTCGACGAGCCTGGACCGCACCAACTACTTCTCGTGGGGGCCATCAAGCCTTCTGCCCACGCTGCTGTGGCTGGATGCCGATCGGCTGGAGGACCTCGGGCCGCAGATGACCGCCGAGAAGCTCAAGAAGCAGCAGGACGTCGTCCGCAACGAGATCCGCCAGAACGTTGAGAACACGCCGTACGCGCGGGCGTTTGAGACCGCCAACCAGTTCCTGTATCCCGAGAGCCACCCGTATCACTGGAACGTCTACGGCCTGCACGAGGATCTGGAAGCCGCGACGACGCACGACGTCAAGGACTTCTTCGCGACCTTCTATGCGCCGAACAACGCCAGCCTCGTGGTCGCCGGTGACTTTGATCCCGCGGCGATCAAGCCGCTGGTGGCCGAGCTCTTCGGCACGCTGCCGCGGGGCAACGTGCCGCAGGACCGCCCGGTCCCCCCCGCTTCGCTCGATCGCGTCGTGCGGACCAACATGCTCGACAAGGTCCAGCAGCCGATGGTCATGATCTGCTGGCACAGCCCCGCGGCGTACACCCCCGGCGATGCCGAGCTCACCCTCGCTGGCCTCATCCTCTCTGACGGCCAGAGCAGCCGCCTCTACAAGCGGCTGGTGGTGCAGGATCAACTGGCCGTGAGCGTCAGCGCGTCGCAGGACTCCAGCCAGCTCGGCTCGGTCTTCCGCGTCGTGATCATGGCCAAGCCCGATGCTGATCTCACCCGCGTCGAGCAGATCGTCTCCGAGGAAATCGCGGCCCTGGCCAAGGACGGCCCCACCGAGAGCGAGCTGAAGGCCCGACAGGCCACCATCGAATCCGGCACGCTCAGCGCACTTCAGAGCCTGATGAGCCGCGCCGACAAGCTCAACGAGTACGAGTACTACTTCGGCAACCCCGACAGCCTCGAGGCGGACCTGAACCGCTATCGCAACACGACGCCCAAGACGCTGGCCGCGGCGCTCACCAAGTACGTCGGCACCGGCGAGAAGAACGGGCGCCTGGTCTCTCGCGTGCTGCCCGAGGAATCCGATCGCGCCAAGACCGCCCGCGACACGCGCCCGGCCGATGCGCAGACTGCGCCCTTCAGCGCGCCGGCGCCGACGTCGTTCGCCCTCTCTAACGGCATCAAGGTCAACTACTGGCACCGCCCGGGCACGAACCTCGTCTCAGCACGCGCGATCTTCAACACCGGCAAGGTGATCGATGACCCGCAGACCGCCGGCCTGGCCTCGCTCACCAGCGACATGCTCAGCGAGGGCGTGACGCTCGACGGCAAAGACCTCGACGGGGCCGCGGTTGCCAGCTCGCTGCAACTGCTCGGCGCTGGCGTCGGCGCGGGGGCATCAAAGGAGACGATCTCGCTCTCGCTCAGCACGCTGAGCCGCACGTTCAAAGACGCCGCGCCGCTGTGGGCCGCCAGCGCCATCAGCCCGCGCATGAACGCGGCCGACTTCGATCGCGTCAAGTCCCTGCATCTGGCCGGGCTGGAGCAGGAAGACGAGGAGCCGACGATCGTCGCGGCTCGCGTCGGTATGAGAGCGCTCTTCGGCTCAAGCAACCCCTACGGCTCCACGCTCAGCGGCAGCAAGGCGACCGTCGAGCCCATCACGCTCGAAAGCGTCAAGACCTTCCGCAACGTCTTCCTTCGCCCGGACTTCACCACGATCTTCATCGCCGGTGACGTCTCGGAGCAGGACGCGCGCTCGATCCTCGAGAGCGCCTTCGGCGGGTGGAAGGCCACCTCGTCGATCGCGACCTCGCCGATGGATCTGACCACGCCGAGCGCCGACGGCCTGCGCGTGCTGCTGGTCGATCGGCCCGGCGCGGTGCAGACGGTCATCAACTTCTACGCGCCGGGCACGCCGGCCGCGAGCGCCGATCGCATCCCGCTGCGCCTCATCAACACCATCCTCGGCGGCAGCTTCACCAGCCGCCTGAACCAGAACCTCCGCGAGAAGAACGGCTTCACCTACGGCGCCGGCAGCCGCCACAACCACACCCGCCACCTCGGCTGGTTCATGGCACGCTCCAGCGTCAAGAGCGAGACCACGGGCCTGGCGCTCAAGGAGTTCATGAGCGAGTTCGAGGGCCTGCGCGCCGGCAACATCACCCAGGACGAGCTGGACAAGGCCAAGAAGACCGCCCGCACCGAGCTCATCCAGGACTTCTCAACGCTCTCGGGCTATGTCAGTGTCGGGGCCGGCCTGCTCGAAGACAACCTCGACTGGTCCACACTCGCGGCGGACCTGCAATCGATCGACAACGTCACGCTCGCGCAAGTCAACGCCATGGCCAAGCCCGCGATCAACCTCGAACGCGGCCTGCTGGTCATGGTCGGCGACAAGGCCACCATCCTCACCAAGATCAAGGAAGCCGGCGTCAGCCTGCCGCCGATCGTGGAGGTCGATGCGCAGGGCAAGATCGTGCGTGACGGCTCCAAGTGGTAGTTGCCAATCGCACGCGGCCGATGCCAGGCGCCGCCAAGAACCCATGAGACACATCAAGCCCCGGGCACGCCCGGGGCTTTTTCGTTCGTTTCACGTTCACGTTCATACTCCCACTGCCCCGTCGCCTCGACATGCTGCCAGTCATGCACACCCGCAGATCCCCCATCCTCACAGCTTTGTGAAGGTTTGGTTACACCCGTCGCTTCGGGCTCAAATCCACTTGAGGGCGGCGATGTGCGCCGTTATGTTCCGAGTCCCCGCAAGACGCTCATGCCCGCGGCGGGGAGCCCGTCCCGTCGTCGCGGTCCATCCGACCTCGCCGCCGCTTGATGATCCGCGACGTGCGGCCCATCGATTGTCCGTCCATCTACGAGAAGAGAGAGACCATGAACACCTTCGCTCCTTTGGCCAGCGCCGCCCTCGTGGCTTCGCTCGCCGGCGCCGCCAGCGCCAACATCGTCATCACCGAGGCGTACTCCAACGGCAACGGCAACGCTGCCAACACGTACCAGGCCGACTGGTTCGAGTTGACCAACACCGGCACCTCCGCCGTGAACATCAGCGGCTGGACCGTCGATGACAACTCCAACGGCACGCCGACCTCGGCCCGTCTGGCCCTCCGCAGCATCACGACCATCAACCCCGGCGAGTCTGTGATCTTCATCGAGACCAACGCCGCCGGCACCACCGACGCCACCGTCATCGCCGCCTTCCGCAATGCGTGGTTCGGCACCAACCCCGCCGCGTGGCTCCAGGTCGGCACCTACGGCGGCTCGGGCATCGGCCTGGGCACCGGCGGCGACGCGGTCAACATCTTCGAGTCGACCACCGGTCCGCGCGTCACCGGCATCGCCTTCGGCACCGCGACCCTCGGCGTCACCTTTGACAACGCCGCCGGCCTCGGCAGCACCACGCTCCCGCTCCCCAGCGTCAGCACCCTGAGCTCCGTCGGCGTCAACGGCGCCCGCACCTCGCTCCTGGGCAACGAAGTCGGCTCGCCGGGCGTGATCCCCACCCCGGGCGCGGTCGCGCTCCTGGGCCTGGCGGGCCTCGCCGCGTCGCGTCGTCGTCGCTAAGCCATCCGGCTTGAAAACTCAATGACTCAACCAACCGCCGCGCGGCATCCCCGCGCGGCGGTCTTTCATTGTCCATCTGATGGAAAGTACACGAAGTACACGGAGGACACGGACGTACGCGGAGGGAAGGCAGACCGGAGTACGCAGAGGACTCCCCTCTTCGCTCACCCCGTGCGAACTTCAGCACCCAGCTCCGCCTTGAGCTTCGCGACCAGCGCATCCACCGGCGCGTTCACCTCTTCATCGCGCAGCGTCTTTTCCGGATGGCGGAACCGCATGCGGAAGGTCAGGCTTTTCTTGCCGTCGGGGATCGGCTTGCCGCGATACGTCGTGACGAACGCCAGCGACTCCATGAACTGCGGCGAGGCATCGATCGTCGCACGCCGCACGCGCTCCCACATCATGCCCTCGTCAACGATCAGCGACAGGTCTCGCTCGGTCGCGCCCATCGTGGGCAGGGCCGAGACCGTCACGCGCGCCGGGAACGGCGAGATCAGCGCGTCGTACGCGAGTTCCGCGACGATCACCGGGTTCTCAAGCTCGTAGAGCTTCTGCGTCGCCTCGTCGATGATGCCGAGTGTGCCGAGCGTCAGATCGCCGCTGGGTGTTCCGATGACTACTCGGGCGCTGGTGCCCGGATCGAGGGCCGCGACCGGCGCGTGCTCGCCGACCGGCTCAAATCGCAGGGCCGCGTTCGGCCCGTGCATCGCCAGCACGAGGGCCTCGATCGCGGCGCGCATCTGCCGCACGCCAAGCTGGCGGCGCTCAAACGCGCTGCCAGTGCCGGGCAGATCGCTCAGCATCGCCAGCGTCTGCCGCTCGATCGTCTTGCCCGCGTTCCCCGCGTCCTCGCCAAACGCCGCGGCGATCTCGTACAACCTCACCACCGCGCGAGCCGCGCCGCCACCGCCGCCCGCATCGGCGCGCCGATCCTGATTCACACGACGGCACGCCAGCAGCCCGCACAGCACGCTGGGGCGCAGCGTGCCCTCGCTGCCGCGCCGATCATCGCTCACGCCCGTGAGCGCAACGCCCGGCGCAACAAACGGCTTGGCCAGCTTCGCGCTGGTGAAGCTGAACGTCACGGTCTCAAAAAAGCCGCAGCCGGTCAAGACCCGCGCCGCCTCGCGCCCGGCACGCTCGCTGCGCTGCGGCTCGTTGATCCGCACCGGCATCAGGTCCGGCACCACGATCTTGTCATAGCCGATCGTCCGCGCGATCTCCTCGATCAGGTCAATCTCCAGCTTCACGTCGTTGCGCGTCGCCGGCACCTTGACCGTCCACTCACCCGAGCCCGCGCCCGCCGCGAGAATGAAACCCTGGGCCACCAGCGCCCGCTCGATCTGCGCATCGGAGAGATCTACCCCGATCACCCGCCGCACCCGCGGCCCGCGCAGCGCGATCACCACCGGCTCATCACTCCACGCGCACGCCTCGACCGTCCCACTCAGCAGCTTCCCGCCGGCGAGCTCGACAATCAACTGCGTGATGCGATCGGCCGCGAGATTGATCGTCCGCGCCGAGACCACGCGCTGGAAGCGATGCGAAGCGTCGCTGGTGATGTTCAGCCGGCGCGCCGCCTTGCGGATCATCACCGGGCTCCAGGTCGCCACCTCGACGAGCACGTCCTTGGTGCGCTCGCTCACGCCGGTGCTCTGCCCGCCCATGATGCCCGCCAGCGAAATCGGCCCGCCCCCCCCGGCATCGGCGACCACCAGCTCGCCGGGCGCAAGCGTCACGGTCTTGCCGTCGAGCATCTCCAGCTTCTCGCCCGCGGCCGCGCCGCGCACGACGATCTCTCGCATTCCACCACCAAACGGCCGCACCAGATCCAGATCGAACACATGACTCGGGTTGCCCAGCTCGCTCTGCACGTAGTTGGTGATATCCACGACGTTGTTGATCGAGCGCTGACCGATCGCCGCGAGCCGATCAACCAGCCACGCCGGACTCGGGCCGACCTTCACGCCCTTGATGACGCGCAGCGTGAATCGCGGGCAATCGCGCGTCACCTCGTTGCGCAGCGCGACGACCGACGATGCCTGCACCGCACCGTCCGCCGCGGGCGCGTCCATCTTGGGGCGAAAGACGCGGTGCTTGCCATCGCTGACCGCCGCGATCTCCGCCGCGAGCGTCAGGTGGCAGAGCGCATCGCCACGATTGCTCGTGACCTCGACATCCAGACACTGGTCGATCGTGCCGCCGGGCACCGCCACCGGCGTGGTGGACTCAATCGGAAACCCGGCGCTGGTGAGCAACGCCTCGGCCTCAGCAGCGCTCAGGCCGCCGGGCGACAACACACTGTTCAGCCACGCCAGTGAGATCTTCATAGGGCCGAGTTTATGCGGGCGGACGCCAAGGGCCGAGGGCACAGGGCCGAGGGCCGAGAGAGCCCGAGTGGGGCAGGCGTCTCGCCTGCCTGCCGCAGACCCCCGGCGAGTGCCAACGCTCAAAGCCGCAAAGCTCAAAGCAGCAAAGCTCAAAGCAGCGAATGAAGACGAGACCACGAACCCCGCCGCCGTCAGCGACGCGCCGAGGCGCTGGTTCAATTTGCTGCTTTGCTGCTTTGCTGCTTTGTGCTTTGCCTCCCCCTCACACCCTCACCCCAATCGCCACATCCAGCTCCACCGTCCGCGGCGCCATGCACGCGTCCTCGCGGCAGGCCTGATACGTGATCGCCAGCCGCGCGTCGCCCGTCACCGCGCCGATCTTCTCGATCGCCACCGGCACCTCGATGCGCCCGTGATGCACGCGATAGCCTGCGCCGCCCATCGGCTCACCCTTGGGATAGTCCGCGTACGCGACAAGGCCCCCGCCGCCGATCAGCTCGATCTTCAGCGGCAGCACCACGCCCCCCGACGCCTCGCCGGCATCGAACGCGTTGATGTGATACCCCGGCGCGATCTCGATCGCCAGCAGCACCTCCGCCGGCTCATCATCGGCGACCGTGACCTCCTGCTCGGACGCGAAGACCGTGACAATCTCATCCGGCGCCGGAGTCGGCGCCGCCGTCCGCGCACCGCGCGCCGCGAGCCCCTCGCGAAGCGCCGTGGCATCGGCGCTCAGCAATCGCAGAAGTCCGACCGTGGACAGTGCGGTGGCCACGGGCGAGTCCTTGACATCCGCAGAGATCGAGGCCAATGCCCCGCGCGCACGACGCAGATACGAGCCCTCGCCGGTCAGTTCGTGCAGGTCGATCAGCGCGCTCAGCATGAGCGCAGCGCCGCTGGGCACCGCGCCGTCGTACGTCGATCGTGCCCGCACGAACAGATCCTGCTCGCCGGCCCGCGTGTCAAAGAACCCATCCGCCGCCGCGTCGCCGAAGCTGCGCTGCGCTTCACCCAGCACACGCGTCGCAATCTCAATCCACCGCGCCCCATCTGCCGCGTGCCCCGAGTGATGCCGCGCCGCCCGCGCCAGCGCCGCCAGCCCGCCAATGACGTGCGCATGATCCTCCAGCACGCCCGGGATCTCGCTGCGGCGGCCATCTCGCCACGAACGCCACACACGCCCCCGCTCGTCCACAAGCTCACGAACGACAAACTCCATCGCCCGCGCCGCACCCTCGTACATCGCGATGTCATCCAGCTCGACCGACGCCCGCGCGAGCCCGGCGATCATCTGCCCGTTCCACGCCGCGAGGACCTTGTCATCGAGTCGCGCCTGCTTGCGCTTCTGCCGATGCGCGAGCATGAGCGCGCTGACGGCGTCCAGCTTCGCCAGGAACTCCGGCAGGCTCACGGCGCGACGTCGCGCGTGCTCCTCCGGTCGCGTGCGCAGCCACAGCACGGTGCGAGCTTGCTCTCCGGGGTGATGCGGATCCTGGAAGTTCGGCCCATCGCCGAGCCCCAGGACGTCCATCGCGAACTCGCGATCCGATTCGCTCTCCAGCGCCGCGTTCACATCCGCTGGCGTCCACACATAGTTCAAGCCCTCGCGACCGTCGACCTCCGCATCCTGAGCGCAATAGAACGCGCCGCCGGCGTGGGTCATTTCCCGCGCCAGGTACTCGCACGTCTTCCGGACGATCCGCGCGTAATACGCATCGCCAAACACCTTCGCCGCCCACGCGTAGACCGGCAGCAACTGCGCCTGGTCATACAGCATCTTCTCAAAGTGCGGCACGAGCCACAGCGCGTCAACGCTGTACCGATGAAACCCCCCGCCGATCTGATCAAAGATCCCGCCGGTGGCCATCTTGTCCAGCGTCAGCCGCAGCGCGCCGTCGACCGCGGCGCGAGTCTCGCCATCGCCCGCACGCTCGCGCGCCGCCAGCAACAACTCTAAGTACACCGGCTGCGGGAACTTGGGTGAGCGACCGAAGCCGCCGTGCGTTCGGTCGAAGATCGTCAGCAGCGTCGTGATCGCGCGTTGCACGTCCTCTGCGCCGAGCATGACCGGCTCGCTCGCGGTGCCGAGCTTCTTGAGGATCTCCTGCCCCACCGCCTCCGCCTGCGCGCGGATCGATTCGCGATCCTGCTCGTACGCCTCGCTGATCCGCTCCAGCACCTGCGTGAAACTCGGCCGCCCGTGCATCGGCCTGGGCGGGAAGTACGTCCCACCCCAGAACGGCCTCAGCGTGTCCGGCTCCAGAAACACACTCATCGGCCAGCCGCCCTGGCCGGTCAGCATCTGCACCGCCGCCATGTACAAGTCATCCAGGTCCGGTCGCTCCTCGCGATCGAGCTTGATGTTCACAAAGTCCGCGTTCATCACCCGCGCCGTGGCCTCGTCCTCAAAGCTCTCCCGCTCCATCACATGGCACCAATAGCACGTGCTGTACCCGACGCTCAGAAAAATCGGCACGTCGCGCCGGCGGGCCTCGTCGATCGCCTCCTGCCCCCACGGCTGCCAATCCACCGGGTTGTGCGCGTGCTGCAACAGGTACGGGCTGCTGGTCTTGGCCAGTCTGTTCGCGGGTCGATCGCTCGGACTGCTCATGACCGAGCGTATGGGTGAACATCCGCTCGATTCAGAGAGTCACCTCGCACACTCCGCTGCTGCACATTGCAGCAAACCTCCGCCTTTGACTCCCGCCACGCCGGCACGTTCAATCCACCGCCACCCACTCACCGCCCCACCCCCTCCCCCCACCCCAACCCCCTCCCCAACCCCTTCAGACTCTACCGCACGCCCCCGCACTTGCCCCCGACGCCCTTCGACCGATCGATGCATCCGGTCGCCATGTGCTTCCGAACCGCCCGTGAGAACTCCGGATCTTCCGCAACCTGAAACCGATCGGAACCCCCATGACTCATCGAATCGCCCCCGCCGCCGCCGCTGTCACGCTCATGCTCTCCACGCTCGCAGGCTGCGGCGGCTCGCCCGCCTCCTCCACGCCCAGCTCGTCCGCAGGCGCGACAGACTCAACCATGTCCCCCGTCAACGCGAAGACCGCCGCGGCTCAAGCGGCCCCCACTCCCCCCGCGCCCCCTGCCCCCCCCGCACCGCCACTGGCTCCGTGGCTCGCCGCTGATCCCTTCGCCGGCCTGGCGCCCGGCGATGGCAAGGTCATCCGCGTCGGTGGCGACATGACCGCCCAGGTCGAACGTCGCGGCGACGCCTTCGCCTTCGGCACCGCCCTCATCGATACCCCCCTGCCCGTCGGCTACCCCGCCCCCACGCCCCCCGGCGCGATTGAGCTCAAGCGCTACCCCGTCGTGCGCCGCGCCCAGGTCTCGGGCACTGTCAGCCCCGACATGGCCAGCAACCTCGCCTTCTTCCCGCTCTTCAACCACATCAAACGCCGCGACATCGCGATGACCTCGCCGGTCGAGATGGACTATTCCAATCTCCGCACTCGCATCGACCAGGAAGAGCGCCCCATCGGCCCCTCGGCGTGGAACATGGCGTTCCTCTATCGCACCACGGACCAAGGCCCCACCGGCGAAGACGAGCGCAACTCCAATGTCGTCGTCCTGGATGCCGAGCCCGTCACCGTCGTCTCGATGGGCATGCAAGGCGGCTACGCGCTGGCCCGCACGACCGATGCGGTCCTCCAGCTCGAGCAATGGCTCGCCGCGAACCCGCAGTGGGAAGCGGTCAACGAAGACGCTCGCGCGTTCTTCTACAACGGCCCGGATCGCCGCAACAAAGACAAGTGGGCCGAGGCCCAGCTCGCGGTGCGTTTCGTCGGCGACAAGAAGAAGTAGTCAGCCTTCAGTTGTCAGCCTTCAGTTGTCAGTAGATCGACTTCAGCACACATAACTCAGCTCTCTTCCCCCTCCGTGTACCTCCGCGCCCCTCCGCGCTCTCCGTGTACATTCCCCGCTCAGCACTCAGCAGTCGTCACTCAGCACTTCAAAAACGAACGCGGCCCCGACATTCGCCGGGGCCGCGTGTAATCGCTATTCGTGCTGTCGCTTGGCGCACGCCGACGATCAGTTGCTCAGACGCGGGCCGCCCTCGGGGGCCTGCGCGGGGCGGGGCTGATCGAGCGGGATCTCGCCGTTGGCCTGCTCGAACTGGCGGATGACCTGGCCCAGGCTGATCGCAAGGCGCTTGGCGCCCTTCCAGTTCATGACCACGCGGTTGTTGACGTCGAACCGCAGCGTCGGGCGATTGTCCTGCGTCGGCGTCGGCATGTTGATGCCGAAGTCCAGAACGACCTCGTCCATCGTCGTGGACGTGCGAATCGTGTTCGCGTAGGTGGTCGTCATCTGAGCGTCGTTGATCTGAAGCTGGACCTGCTGCTGCTGCGGTTGATCGGCCATGACAAAACCTTTCGAAGAGGAGGGTGAGTGCCTTTAGGCGGGTGTGATTGGCCGCGATTGCACGCGAACGTCGTCACGAGCGATCGAGGAGGCAGAGGATAGCGCCCCAAGCACCCCGCGGCGCGGCCCCGCGCCGCCCCAACCCCATCTCGGACCGCCCGGCGCGCGTTCTCGCCCTCAAGCCGGGCAAGCTCCGCGAAACTGGGGAAACCCTGCCGCTGCGCCTCACGCTTTCACGCGCGCATTGCTCGACGCCGCGCCGTGTGCAAGGCATGTTCTGGTGTCACCCCGTCACACATCCGCACACCGGAGTCCACCCAGATGAAGTCCGCACTCGCCATCGCCGCTCTTTCGCTTTTGTCGCTGGCCGGTGCCGCGAACGCTCAGGTCGTCTTCACCGATGACTTCAGCGGCAACACCAACGCCAACCTCGCCACCCAAACCTTCGACACCGGCGCCACCACCGGCTTCACGCACTGGTCCATCGGCACCCCGGGCGACATGGACGCCGGCTTCTTCAGCGTCGTGAACCGCGCCCGCGATGTTCACAGCCAGTTCACCACCAGCTTCGACGCCGACAACAACCCCGAAGGCGCCTACGCGATCTACAACGGCTTCTCCAACCAGACCGGCAACGCCTATCGCGTCCGCTTCCTCGGCCTCGACGTCGGTGTCCAGTACTCCATCTCCGTCGCCATGCTCACCCTCGCCGCCGACCCGCCATACCCCCAGATCTCCAACATCCGCTTCCTCCACAACCTCGCATCGCTCGGTGACGACATCACCCTCACGCCCGTGCCCTCCGGCCAGGAAACCTGGACGACCTACACCCGCACCTTCGTTGCCACCGGCGAGGACACCCTGACCATCCAGAACCTCGGCTCGGCCTCCAACTCCGGCAATGACTTCGGACTTGACAACGTCTCGGTCGCTCGGATCCCTTCGCCCGGCGCCGCGGCGCTGATGGGCCTCGGCATCCTGGCGACCAAGCGTCGTCGTCGCGCGTAATCGCGCGTGGCTCGGGTCTGACCTCCCCGCGCCGACATCTCGAGTTTCCCACCTGTAAAGCAACCCCGGATCACTCCGGGGTTGTTTCTTTCTGCACGCGCTCGGCCGCTCGCGTTCGACCCGCGATCCGTCCGATTGTTCCGCATCAGCCGATCAATGCCCGAGACAGGAGTTGAACCTGCACGCCTTTAAAGGGCGGCGGATTTTGAATCCGCTGCGTCTGCCGTTCCGCCACTCGGGCCTTTTGAGGCCGAGAGTCTAGCGGGCCCGCAACCGCCGGTCACCATCTGGGCCAAGGCCGAAGTCGCGAGTCGCGAGTGCCGAGCAGAGCACGCCCGCGCGTCCTGCCTTCCCGATTCCCGATTGCCGATTCCCGATTGCCGTGCCAGTGCCCAATGCCCAGTCCCCAGTGCCTTCCACTCAACACCCGTCGAAGTACACACTGAAGAACAGGTTGTAATCACCCTCGGTCACGCCGTTGTTCGGCACGCCGCCGGTGGCGCCGGTGCCAAAGGGTGCGAGCGGGGTGCCCTGGTCATCGGCGATGTCGCACCACGCCAGCGCGTCGAAGAAGCCGCTGAAGAACGCGTTGTAGTCGCCCTCGGTCACGCCGTTGTTCGGTGTCAGCGGGTTGGGCGCAGTCGTGAAGTTCACCACCGGCTCGCCCTGGTCGTTAGCAATATCCGCTGGCCCGCAGCGCACCGGGCCCGGGGGCGGTGCCTTGGCGATCACCGCCCGCATGATCAGATCGCCGGTCTGCTGGAAGGTCGCCATGTCAAACCACTGCCGCGTGTTGATGAACGGCGGGAACGTCCCGTACACGTAGTTGCGCGACGGCGTGATGCCGTTGAGATCGACCGGCACGGTTGCGCCGAACGGCGCCGTGGTGTTCTGCGCGAACGTCATCGCAAAGGTGAACCGGTCGTACTCCGCCGGGATGATGATGTTGAACTGCGAAAGGTCGTACTCATTGACATACCCATCGACCAACCGCGGCGAGAATCCATCCGGCGGTGCGTCCAGAGAGTCGAAGATCTTCGACGCCGTGGGAACGAACACCGGCACGCCGACGCGCCCCTTCCAGATTTCCAGGTTGTCGTTGATCGTGTTGCCGGTGGCACCAGTCGCGGAGTGCCACATGATCTGCACGCGCAGGATTTTCGCCGGGCGCCATTCCGGCGGGATCAGCAGCACGACGCCAGCCTTCTCGTCGGCGTCAAAGTTGAACTGCAAGCCGATCGGGGCGGTGACCGGGAAGTCCGGGTCCGCCGCGGGGATGTTGTCGTTCTTCAGCAGCAGCTCGTCCACCGCCAGCGCCGGGCTGACGCACAGACCGGCGCACATCGCCAAGCCGGCGCACACGCCAGCGCGAGAACCAATCAACCGCTTCAGCATCGCATTACGCATCGGTGTCCTTTCGAGCCGGCCGCCAAAGAACCTCGCCACGCCACGCCCACGGCGAGAACCGCCGCAGCGCCCGTCATCGCTCCCCCACATCCCCAGACTCCGCACGCTATGTATACCAGCGCGGCGAGCCTCCGCCCAGCGAACTCAGGCGTGCACACACGGATTCGACACCCGCGCCGCGACGGTTGCGAAGAAACCGGAAGGGGAAGGGGGAAGGCGAACGTGAACATGAGCGCGAAACGAAACGGCAACGAATCGCCGGAAGGTCTTTGATCGGTACCCAGCTCTCGCTGCAAGCGCCCGTCCGGATCGACCGCCAACGGCGATATCGCCGCCCCGCCAAATCACGCAACGCCCCGACTCAGTCCCCTCCGTTTGACGTTCACGTTCACGTTCTCCCCCAACCCCTACCCCACAATCAGCCTCACCACGTCGTGGTACGTCACCAGCAGGAACATCGACGCGATCATCAGCAGCCCCGCGATCGTCGCGACGTTCTGCACCGCCACCGACACCGGCCGTCCGGTGAACTGCTCGTAGAGCAGGAAGATGAAATGCCCGCCGTCGACGATCGGCAGCGGCAGGAAGTTCACCACCGCCAGGTTCACGCTGATGATCGCCATGAAAAAGATCAGCCAGATGAACCCGCGCCCCGCCAAGAGTGTGCCCACGTGCGCGATGCCCACCGGCCCGCGCAGGTGCTCGACCTTGATGCTCCCCTGAAACAGCCGCGCGAACGTCAGGTACGTCTGCGTCATCGCCGTCTGCGTCTGGCGAAGGCCCATCGCCATCGCGCCGGGGATCGTGTCCGCGTGCAGCTCCGTCATCAGCGGCTGATACACGCCGTCATCCAGCGGCCCCGTCCACTTCAGCGCACGCAGTTGCTGCACCTCCGTCGGGCCCGCGCTCGCAACGGGCGCCTCCACGCGCCCGCGGATCGTCCAACTCGTCACCTCCAGCGGTGCCTGGCTCGATGCGTTCGCCAGCACCCGCTGATGCCCCACGCTCACGGTCAGATCGTCACCCTCCGGCGCCTGCTTCGCCGCGGCTCGAATCGCCTTCCACACATCCGCCATCGTCACCACCGGCTGACCATTCACAGACACAATCCGCGAGCCCGGCGCGACGCCCATCGTGGCTCCGCTGGGCGTCGCCAGCACCTTCGACACGCCCGGCGCCTGACCTGGCAACACCATCGGCGCGCTGGGCCACGACGCCACCATCGCCTCGCGCTGCGCAAGATTCGTATCGATCCCGAATCCGATCGCCCCCTCCTTGGACACCTTCACGCCCTTGAGCGTCACCAGCTCGCGCTCCGCCGCCAGCGCGGCACCCTCGCTCGCCTTCGGCGCCGCCTTGGCCCGCCACACCGTGATCTCGATCTCGCGCCCGGCGTGCTTGCCGATCTCCAGCCGCGCCGCCTGCGCCGTCGGCCACTGCAAGCCCCCCACCACCGCGAACACATCGCCCGGCTGCAAGCCCGCCGCCTTCCCGCCCTCGACAACGTTCAGCACCGCCATCGGCGGCGCGAGCCCCAGCAGGTGCTCCTCAGGGAACTGCGATTTCTCGCTCGGTGCAAAGAGCGCGGCCTGAAACGCCGGGCGCGCCGGCAACCCAACCTCAACACGCCGCACCCCCGTGCCCCCCGCACCCACCACTGCCCCCGCATCCCCCGCCGCCCCGCGCTCGACAACGAATCGCAAGGTCGCACCGGCGTCGCTCCCCTCACCCGCCATCGCGAACGCCTGATTCACGTCGCTGGACGTGCGAAACTCACGCCCGCCCGGCCCGCCGCCGGCAAGCCCAACGATCCGATCGCCCGGCTCCAGCTCGCCCGCGCCGTCGAGGTTCATCGCGGCCATGAACGCCTTGCGTCCCTCCTCCGTCGGCGCGTCGAACAGCCGCGCCGTGCGTGCCGGCCCGATGCCGATCGCCAGCATCCGGCTCATCGGGTCCATCCGCGGCTCAACCGAGTACTCCAGCACACCCTCCACGCCCGGACGCCGCACCTCGATCTTCACTGACGAGCCGGGGCTGGACATCGCCAGCGCTACCGACGCATCGGTAAACGAGAACATCGGCGAGCCGTCGATCGACACCAGCTCATCGCCCGGGCGCAGCCCGATCTTCGCCTCTGCCGTCGCACCCTCGCCCAGTGAGCCACTGACGAGCGTCGCGACGCTCGCCGGCGAGCTCGGCCGGATCTCGCCGATCACCGGGGCCTCGGTCGGCAGGCCCACGCGAAAGACGATGACAAAGAGAATCGCCGCGGTGATGATGTTCATGATCACGCCGGCGCTGATGATGATCATCCGCTTCCACGTCGGCGCTTCGTTGTACGAGTCGCGCTCATCGGATCGCGCCGAAGGATCGGCGTCATCCTGCCCGAGCATCCGCACATATCCGCCCAGGGGCAGGATGTTCCAGCGATACTCCGTTGGGGAGATCGCCAGCGCCGCCATCGGGTCGCGCTCCTTCAGTGTCAGGTACTCGTTCTCAGAACTCCCGCGACGCACGCCCATGCCCTTGCGAAAGCTGACCATCGCGGGGCCGAAGCCCAGCGCGAACGCCAGCACGCGAACGCCCGCCCAGCGAGCCGCGAGAAAGTGACCGAGCTCGTGCAGCACGATGATCAGGCTGAAGCCGGTGATCACCAGAAGCAGGTCACGCCCGGTCGCCAAGTATGAAAGCACAGTGTCCATGAATCGCCTTTACAACAACGCGCTGGGACGGCTTGTCCGTGGTGGCCCGGCCTCTCCGAGGCCGGTTGCCCGATCTCATGCCTTCGACGCCGATCGACAAACGCCCCCCACCCCGACTACACCACCCTCATTATCGGCCCCCTGACCGCCTCGCTGCACGCGAACCCCGCGCCGCCCCCCCCCCGCCCCCCGCCGC
>JALHNK010000016.1 GCA_022843565.1 Phycisphaerales bacterium | reverse complement strand
GGCTGCGCCGGTCCCCGGCGCTCCGGCGATTGCGCCCGGCGCGACGACACCGGCCCCGCGACGGCCCGATGCGCCGGCACAATCTCCCGGCGCTGGGGACGAGGCGGCCAAGAACCCGCCGGCGGGCAAGCAGCCGGACGCCAGCGCGCCTGCCGAGGGTGGGAAGGGCAAGAACTCCAGCGGCGAGCAGCCCGGTGCCGAGGAACTGGCCAAGCGACTGGCGGACGCCGAGCGTGCGAAGCGCGAGGCGATGGGGGATGCGTCGAGCGATGATGAACGTGCGAAGCGGAAGGCCAAGGAGAGCGGCGTTCCGGATGAGGAGCGAGCAAAGAAGCAAGAAGAGGAGAGCGCCAAGAAGGCCGACGGAGGCGCTGAGAAGGGCGGAGAACCCGAAACGCCGGACTTGCCCGGCACTCGCGGCGAGCAACTCGCTGGCTCGTTCCGATATGGTCCGTTCGCCGAGCCGGTGAAGATCAAGCTGATCGCCGACGAGGTGGCTTCGTTCCTGGGGATCCAGTACATCGGGGCCGACGCCGCGATCGCCGACAAGCAAGTCTTCCTGCCGACGGCGCTGGATGTTCCGGCGGATCAGTTGATGGAGTTCCTTGGCCTCCTGCTTGAGCAGAATGGCATGGTGCTGAAGTCCACGGGCATCGGCAAGATCTACCAGATCGCCCCCGCGGCGGACATCGGCTCGGTGGCGATCGACCAGAACCCGCTTGCGACGACGCAGATCATCCCCACGCCGGGGATCAAGCCTTCGAGCCTTCAGCCGGCGATCACCGCGATGGGCGCACGCGGGGGCGGCGCGGTTGCGGGCGGTGGCGGCGGGCAGGCTCCCGGCAGCGGGTCGATCGCGTATCTGGACGAGCTTGGTGTGATTCTGATCACCGACTCGCCGCGGCGGATCGCGATCATCAGCAGCTTGGTGAAGACGATCGTCGCGGAGCAGGCCAAGCAGGAGTTTGCGAGGTTCAATATTGAGCACATCTCCGCCGCGACGGCGCGCCAGCGGATGATCGATCTGTTGGGACGGGGCAATGCGCCGGCCAGCGGGCAGCCGGGTCAGCCGAACCAGGGCATCCCGGGCGGCGGGAGCACGACGATCGCCAACCTGCCGGAGCGACTGACGCTCGAGCCGACGAGCAATGCGATCCTGTTCCGAGGGCGGAACGACGAGACGGCGCTGCTGAACCGGCTGCTGAGGCTCGTTGATGTGCCCAGCGTGCTGGAGGGCAAGTGGTACGCGGTGTCAGGCGCAGCGCAGATCGCGCAATCGGCTGAGGAGCAGGGCTTCGGTCGCGTCGTGACGATTCAAGCTGGTGGCAGCAACGGGATCAATCCGAACAACCCGAATCAGATCCAGCCGCAGTTCAATCAAGGCAACCCCGGCGGTCGCGGTGGTGGCGCAGGGTTGGGCGGCGAGCAGGGCGCCGCGGCGGGGCCGACGATTCTGGTCGATGGCCAGGGTCGCGGGTTCATGTACATCGCGACCAAGACGCTGCACGCGCAGATGGACAAACTCGTGAAGGATCTGGAGCCGTTCACCGAGAGCGAGGCGATCGTCTACGAGCACTACAAGGTCAAGCACTCCAAGTCCGAGGACATCGCCGAGATCGTGCGGTCGCTTATCAGCAACACCGTGCCGGCGGCGACATCGGCCCTGCTGCCGGGCGCGAGCCAAACGGGGAACTTCGGTGGCGGGGCGTTTGGCAACCGGAACAGTCCGAACAACCTGAATCAGAACGACCGAACTGGGCGGCGGACCGACCAAGGCCGCGCGACGGCCACACCCCGAGCCGGCACGACCGGCGCCGACGGCGAGAACCTCGCGATCGAGGCGTCCAGCGATGTCTTCGTGCTGGCGGATCAGGGCAACAGCCAGGTGATCGTCAAGGCGCCAAAGCGGTTGCAGCCGCAGTTTGCGAGACTGATCACGAAGCTGGATCTTCGTCGGCCGCAGGTGTTTATCGAGGCGCAGATTGTGGTGGTCGATGACACCGACAACTGGCGACTGGCATTTGAGACGCAGTACGTTCAGGCCACGGGCAGGGGCACCACGATCGCGAGTCGCGGCATCTTCGGATCAGCAACGACCGGAGCAACGGGCAATCAGTTGGCTGGTGTCCCGGTCGTCGGGGCCGCGGCGAACGCGTTTACTGCCGCGGTGATCAAGAGTGACCAGGTTCCGCTGGTGATCACGGCACTGCAGCGGGTCGCCGCCGCTCGGGTTGTTGCGACGCCCAAACTGCTTGTGGACGACAACGAGGAATCCGAGATTTCGGCCCTGCGTCAGGTGCCGACCACCACGACCAGCCAGTCCGGTGCCGCGGGATCGACCGTCACGAGCTTCGGCGGCTTCGAAGACGCTGGCCCGCGGCTGCGCGTTAAGCCGCAGATCAGCTCGGGTGATTACCTCCGATTGGAGTATGCCCTGGAGCTTTCGAGCTTCATCGGCGCTGTCGTTGAGGGGGCGTCTGTGCCGCCGTCAAAGAGCACGACGACGATCACCAGCGACTCGGTGACGGTCCCGAGCGATTCGACGATCGTCGTCGGCGGCCTGACGCTCGAGGACACGTCCAGGACGGTGCTGAAGCTCCCGTTCATTGGGGACATCCCGCTCGTTGGTCAGCTCTTCCGGGATGAGTCAGAGAACAAGACGCGGCGTGTGATCTACGTGTTCATCACGCCGCGGGTGATGCGAGATGTGACGTTCAACGACGTGCGGCTGATCTCACAGGGGCCGATGATCCAGGCGAAGGTCGAAGGCGTGATGCCGGAGATGATGCCGCCGACGTTCATCGAGAGCGCCGGCAGCAGCAAGTCCCCGGTCCGGCCGCTGCCGGGCGAGACCGAGCCCGCGGCACCAGCGCCGGCACCTGCACCGGTGCCAGCGCCTGCACCTGCGTCTGCGCCGGCATCGACGACGCCGGCGATGGTGCCGATCAAGGAGCAGCGTTGATGGCGAGGGCTCGGAGCCCTCTGTCCCGAGCGCGATAGACTGCCTCGAAGTGTCTTGGAAACACCCTGCGGCCTCCGCCGCGCACCGCGATTGCCCATGCCCAAACAGCCGGTCACCGATCTTGTGAAAGCGCCCGACCTTGCGACGGTCGAAGCGACGCCCGTCGTGAACGACTGGTCGCGCGTGGTCGAGTTGTGGGGCGAACTTTCCCCGCGTGAGGATCGCCTTCGAGCGTTCCCCGAGACCCCGGGCTCGGACGCCGAGCCCTGGGACACGCTGCTGGGGATGCTCGCGCTCGACGAACACTCCGCGCTCAAGAAGCTCGCCGAGCGCACCGGGCTGACGCTGCAGACTGAGCCGCGCTTGCAGGAATCCGCGTCGCGGTTCTACGAGCTGGTCTCCGGCTCGCTGGCGCGTGAGCATCAGGTCGCGGGTCTGTCCAGCGATGGCCAGGTGATGACGGTCGCGACGAGCCAGCCGATGCAGCCGGCGATTTTCGCGCTGCTTGAAGAGCGGCTGGACATGCCGGTGCGGCTCGTGCTGTCGCCGCGCGGTGCGGTGACGAACCTGATCAACCGCGGCTACGAGCAGAAGCAGGATCTGGTGACGGAGATCGTTGAGGAAATGCCGCTGGACGAGCGGGCGATTCAGTCCGCGGCCGGCTCGATCCGCCAATCGACGGACTTGCTCCAGCTTGCGCGCCAGACGCCGGTCATCCGGCTGGTGAACATGATCCTGTTCGAGGCCCTGCGCCGGCGAGCGAGCGACGTTCACGTTCATCCGATGGAGAACAAGCTGGTCATCCGCTTCCGCATCGACGGCATGTTGGTGGACTCCTTCAGCCCGCCGCTGGCGCTGGCGCCGGCGATCAGCTCGCGATTGAAGGTGATGACGGAGCTGGACATCGCCAACCGTCACAGCCCGCAAGACGGCCACACGAACGTGCGCATCGGCACGCGCAAGGTTGATATCCGCATGTCGGTGATCCCGAATGTCTACGGCGAGCGCATCGTTCTTCGACTGCTCGACCAGTCTCAGAACCAACTCGGCCTTGAGAAGATCGGGATGCCCGAGGATCTTCAGGGCAAGCTCCGCACGCTCATCGGCCGGCCCAACGGCATCATCCTCGTCACCGGCCCGACGGGCAGCGGCAAGACCACGACCCTCTACGGCGCGCTGGGCTCGATCGATCGTTCGTCGCGAAACGTGATGACGGTTGAAGACCCGGTCGAGTATCACCTTGACGGCATCAGCCAGACGCAGGTGAATCCGAAGCGCGGCGTAACGTTCGCCGCGGGTTTGCGGTCGCTGTTGCGACAAGACCCGGACGTGATCCTCGTCGGTGAGATCCGCGACAAGGAAACCGCCGAGCTGGCGACCCAGGCGTCGCTGACGGGTCACTTGGTGCTCGCGACGCTGCACACCAATGACGCGCCGAGCGCGATCTCGCGATTGGTGGATATCGGCGTCGAGCCGTACCTGATCACCTCGACGCTGCTGGCGGTGCTGGCGCAGCGCCTGATCCGGCGCACCTGCCCGGATTGCAAGGGCAGCGGCAAGAACGTCCACACCATCGCCGGCACGGTGGGCCTTGAGGTCGGCCATTGCGAGCGCTGCAACGGCTCGGGCTACTTCGGGCGTCAGGGCATCTTCGAGCTCATGCTGATGAACGACACGATCCGGCGACTGACAAGCCAGAATGCCGACTCGATCACAATCGCTGACGCGGCCCGGAACGAGGGCATGACCACGCTGCTGGACGACGCGATGGAAAAGGTCGCCCGCGGCATCACCACCGAGGCCGAGGTCCATCGCGTGCTGGGGTGATCGCTCCTAAAGTCGCCCGGTTGCCCGGGTAGCTCAGCTGGATAGAGCAGCGCTTTCCTAAAGCGCAGGTCGGACGTTCGAATCGTCTCCCGGGTATTGGCTCTCTCAGGGCCGCGGCGTGGCAATCTGTCAGCGCCCGTACAGGTGCTTCTCCACCCATGTGTCCTGCTTCAGCACGCTGGCTCTCAGGCGTCGATCGCGAGCTTCGGCTCGGCGCTGGGCGAGACGCGCGATGCTCGTCGCGACCCGCCGGATCGAGCCCGAGAGTTCTTCGGACGCGCCGGCGATTGTGCGCAGCAGGCCAGACGGGCCGGGCGCAAAGCTCGTGAGCAACTCATCCTGGAGCGAGACAAAGATCTGGGCCGAGCCGGGGTCGCCCTGTCGCCCGGCGCGCCCGATGAACTGGCGATCAACGCGCTTGGCGCCGTGCAACTCGCTGAGGATGACGTGAAGGCCGCCAGCGCGGCGCGCGACGACGTCGAGCAGGATGTCCGTGCCGCGCCCGGCCATGTTCGTGGCGACGGTGACGGCACCGGCGGCGCCGGCGCCGCGGATGATGGTGGCCTCGTCCTTGTCGAAGTTGGCGTTGAGCACGCGGTGCTCGATCGACGCGCGTGACAGCCGCTGAGACAGCTCAACGGAGGCCTGGATCGAGCGCGTGCCGACGAGCACGGGCCTGTTCATGCGATGCAGATCCGAGATCGAATCAACGAGCGCGTCGAGCTTGGCGCGTGAGCTGCGAAAGACTCGAGTCGGCCATTGCTGGCGGATCACCGGGCGGTTGGTGGGGATGACCGTGACGCGGCGCTGATACGTGGACTCCATCTCGCGCGTCGCGTCCGCGGCGGTGCCGGTCATGCCGGCCATGAATGGGTACGTGCGGAAGAACCGCTGGAAGCTGAGGCGGGCGAGCGTCTCGCGGTCGGCGGTGACGTCGAGAGATTCCTTGGCTTCGACGGCTTGGTGCAGGCCGTGCTCCCAGGAGCGGTCGGCGAGGAATCGACCGGTGAACTCATCGACGATGACGATCTTGCCCTCGACGATGGCGTACTGGCGGCCCTGTTTGTAGCACTCGCGGGCGACCAGGGCGGTGCGAACGAGCTCGATCGCGCGCCGGTGGGCTTTGAATACGGGCTCGCTCTGGAGCGCGAAGGCGTCGATGCAGCGGGACTCGCCGCGATCGGTGAGCTCGGCGCGCCTGCGAACGTGGTCGATCTCGAAGTCGGTGTTGATTTCAAGGTCGCTGGCGATCGCGTCGGCGGCTTTGTAGAGGGCCGCGAGCTCGTCGGTCTTGCGGGTCTGCGCGATGATCAGCGGCACGACGGCCTCGTCGATGAGCACCGCGTCGGCCTCGTCAACGAGCGCGGCGTGGAGGCCGGGGATCATCGCGCCGCCGGACCACACGCCGCGAGCAGCATCGAGCCCGCGAGCGACGCCGGATGGATCATCCCGGAGGTCCATGCCGAAGCGAGCTCGACCGGCCCACGCGGAATCAACACCTTCGAGGCGCAACTGATCGCGGAGCCAGTCTGCGGTGATCTGCTTGGGTGTGCCGTAGACGATGGAGCGTGCGTAGACATCGCAGCGGGCCAGCGGGTCGAGTTCCTGCTGGATGGAGCCGACGCTGAGGCCGCAGCGTTGGTAGATCGGCGCGCGGCTCTGGGCGTCGCGCGCCGCGAGGTAGTCGTTGACGGTGAGCACGTGGAGCGACTTGAATCGCCACGCCAGCAGAGCCGCGGCGAGTGAGCCGGTGAGGGTCTTGCCCTCGCCGGTGAGCATCTCGATGATGCGTCCGTGGTAGAGGGCGATCGCGCCGACGAGCTGGACGGAGTAGGCCTCCTGGCCGGTTTCGCGGCGTGCGACCTCACGCACGCCGGCCAGGCCGTGCAGGAGCAGGGCGCGCTCCGTCGCGCCGCCGCGATGGGCTTTGCGGACGAAGCCTTCGCGCAGCCGGAGCAGTTCCTCATCCAGCGCGGCGTCGGCGAGATCTCGGTATCGCGACTTGAGACCATCGACTTCCGCGGCCATCGCCCGCATCTTGGCATCGCTGATCGCGCGCGTGCGAAGGCGCATCTGCAACGTCTCCATCACGCGATCCACGCCGGTGAGATCGCTCGGTCGCCGCTTTCGCGAGCGAACGGACTGAGCCAGGGCGTGATAGCGGGTGAGGGCTTGGGACATGGGGTGGAGAGGCGAGTGTTGAGCGATGAGCGATGAGTGGTGAGGAAGTCGCGAGACGCGAGTGGAAAAACCAGAAGGGCGAAGCGTTCAACGCGAGACCTGAGGCTCAAAGTTCCCGACGCCGATCCCACGATTGCCGATTGCCGATTGCCGATTGCCGATTGCCAGTGCCTGATGCCCAGTGCCCAGTGCCCAGTGCCTTCTCACTTAAATCTTCACCCTGCCCTGCAGCGACTTGGCAACGCGATCGATGACCTGGTGAAGCAGCGGCTTGGAGGGCAGCGTTGCGCGGATCGCGACGCGCTGACCGGGCGCGAGGTTGGCCAGGTCTGATTCTGGCGCGAGTATCTTGATGGTGAACTGTTCCTTCATGGTCGTGCGGCCGGAGGGGTCATCGGGCCGGATGGAGACGTCGCCGCCGCCGGCGGCGCCGAGTGCCGCGTGCGGCAGGCGGCTCTGCGCGCCGGGGATCGCGGTGGCAGAGGTTGCGGTGATGACGCGAGACGGGTCGCTCGCGGGGCGCATCCGCAGTGTGTAGGAACCGGATGGAAGCTCAAAGAACCATGCCGCTTGCGTCTGATCGAGCGTCGCGGTGATGCGCGTGCGATCGGTGTCGGCGACCTCGCAAATCGGCGTGCCGATGGTCAGGTGGCCGCCGAGCGCTCGCGCGGGATCGGCGGTGACGATCACGCCGTCGATCGGCGAGCGGATGATCAGCTCGCGTGAGCGCCGCTGCAGCTCAGTCAGAGAGGACCGCCACACCTCGCTCTGCTGCTCGGCCAGCCTCGCGGCTCCCGGGTCCGCGTCTGCGAGTGCCTCGCGACGGTTCATCTGCAGGATGCGAATGTTCGCCTCCGCCAGCGCGATCTCAGACTGCATTTCCGGCGACTCGAGCGTCGCGATGACATCGCCGGCCTTGACGCGCTCGCCGAGGCGGGCCTCCACACTCTTGACGAAGCCGTCGGAGCCGGCGAAGACGCCGCGACGGTCAACGGGCTCGATGACGCCGGTGGTGCGCCGCCAATCCGGCAGCGGCACCGTGCCTACCAGCAGGACAACCGCGGCGGTGAGCACGATCGAGACGGTGATCGCGCGGGAACGAGATTCGCTCAGCGAGGCGTGGCTGGCCAGCCAATGCACCCACTTGCCCAGCGGCATCAGGAACCACACCACGATCGACCACAGGGCGAGCACCACGCCCAGCAGCAGGAACGAGCTGAGCAGGAAGAAGATGATGACCGCGAAGAGAAACATGCGGTACGCCAGCGAGAGCACGCCGAAGACCAGCAGGATCAGCGCCTCGCCGGTGCTGGATGTCGGCGGCTTGGAGTTCGGGATTCGATAGAGGTGCCGCTGGAACAGGAACTTCATCATCTGCATCGAGCGCTGCATCAGGTTCGGCACCTCGATGAGGTCCGAGAGGATGAAGTAGCCGTCGAACCGCATGAGCGGGTTGGCGTTGAAAAGAACGGTGGAGACCGACGCGGAGATCATCGCGTAGTACGTCAGCTCCTTCAGCAGCGTGCCCTCGGGCGCGCTGACCCACAGCAGCGCACAGACGCTCGCGGCGGCGATCTCGAAGATCATGCCCCCGGCACCGACCAGCGCCCGCTTCCACTTGCTCGTGAGAGCCCAGGCGCTTGAGGCGTCAACGTACGGCGAGGGGATGAAGATCATCATCAGGAACCCGGTCTCGGGAACCTGTCCGCCGAAGCGCTTGCAGATGAGGCCGTGGCCGAGCTCGTGCCAGGCCTTGAGCAGGACGAAGACGCCGAAGATCCACGCCCAGTTGGTGGGATTGCTGAGCTGATCGATGCCCGACGCGAGCCGCCGCCACTCGGGGGCGACACTCCAGAGCGCTGCCAGGACGAGCACCGCCCAGGCTACGAGTCCGAACGTGCTGAGCACGGGCCGGAAGATCGGCTCCAGCCACGTCAGCATTCGATCGGGATTGAAGACCTTCACGCGCAGGTACATCAGGCCCGCGAGCTGTTGGCGGTTTTTGCGTGAGCGGCGTTCGGTCGAGCGTTTGAGCAGTTGCTCGGCCTCGGGCGCAGCGTCGATCGAGAGGAGGTTGTTGGCGTAGAGCTGGCCCAGCAGCTCGATGGCCTCGTTCTGCGTCGGGGCCGCGTCGGCGTGCTTGCTGAGGATCAACCGCCACGCCTCGTCCACGGTGCGCCCGCCGTCGAGCGAGCAGACGAACTCGTGCGCGATGGGGTTCAGCTTATAGAACTGGTTGCTGGCCGGATCGTGGGCGACGTGCCAGCGTCCGCGACGGTAGAGCTGGCGCGTGATCTGCACGTGGGGGCGCAGGCGTGGGCGGCTTGCGGCGACGCGATGCCAGAATGGTGAGAAGGTCGGTCGTTCCATCGCTGCCTGAGTTCCATTGCGCCGGGGCGGCGCCGTGTGTCACTGGTCTTGAACGTTGATCGTCGCGTCAATCGGCCGCCAGATGCTCACCACCAGAACCACACGCGGAGGGTGTCGGTCACGCGGCGTGTGCCGATCCACATGAGCGAGCGTCGCCCGGAATCGAGCCGCACCACGCCTTCCATGCCGGGGCGCATCCAGGACGCGGGCTCATCGACGGTGGTCCAGACTTCGAATCGGTTCTTGCCGTCCTCGGCTTGCGCCAGCGGCACGACGCGCTGCACCGTGAGGGCGAAGCCAGCGCCGGGGTTGCTACGCGTGGCGATCTCGCCTCGCGTGCCGGGGCGGATGAGCGGCTGGCCGTCGTCGCCCAGCAAGAGGTCGGTCTCGTCGAGCATGACGACGGCGGTCATGCGCCCCAGCGGCGCGATTCGGAAGAGCTCCTCGCCGAGCTTGACCGATGCGCCGACCTTGTCGCGCAGGTTCCCGCTGACGAGTGTGCCGTCGATCGGTGCGGCGATCGTCGAACGCTCGATCCGCGAGAGGAAGAGGGACTCCTGAGCGCGTGCGGCATCGGCCTGAGCCTGTGCCCGCGCCGCGTCCGCCGGTTTGCTTTCCTTCATCGCCTGGGCCATCGCCTTCTCGGCCTGCACCACGCGGGCACGGGCCTCCTGCGCCTGCAGCTTCAGCTCGCTAGTGTCCAGATCGATCAACGGCTGGCCGGCTTTGACGAGCCGCCCGGCCTCGGCGTCTTCTCGCAGCGAGAGGATCACGCCGTCGATCGGGCTGGCGATGATGCGTTGCTCGAGCGGGCGGAGCTCGGCGGTGGCGCCGACGCGATGGTCCGTGGTGTAGAGCGTGCAGAAGATCACGACGACGAGCACCAGGATCGCAGCGAGCTTCCACAGCGTGTGACGCGGGCCGACAAGCATCGCGCTGGTGGTCTTCAGGCTTTCCAGCGCCTTGATCGGCAACGGCTGGTCATCGCGGCGGCGCGTCGCGAGCGTCGGTGCGACCAGATCGAGCGTCGCCTGGATCCGATCGACAACGCCCGGATCGATCCCTGTTCCGGCCGGACCAGAGCCGCCCCGAGATTCAAGCGTCAGCACGCCGACGACCTGATCGCCGGCACGCAGCGGCATCGAGCAGACGCGCAATCTCGCATCGCCCGCAGCCAGCTCGCGGTGGCAGTGAACGATCGCCTGACCCAGCACGGCGTCTTCATCCATCGGCGGCGCCGGGAACAGCACCGGCTGATCCTGATCGAGGCACTCGTCCATCGCCTCTTCGAGCTTGCGCAGCACGGCGGTGCGACGATCAAAGTGCTCGGTGTCGCTGATCGCCAGCAACGTACACGCGTCGCGCCGCACCCAGGCCAGGGCGGCGCGATCGGCGCCGTGCTGGCGGGCCAGCGTGTTCACGACCGTGATGCACGCGCTCTTGAACGTCGATGCTCCGTTGATCGCCGCAAGCAGCTTCGCGGCGCCGTCGGTGGCGCTGAAGCTCGCGGCGGACCGTCGCAGCGCGCCTCGCACGCTGTGCAGGTGGATGTAGCCCAGCACGACCTCGCTCATCGCCATCGTGCTCTGGATCGCGCCGCGCGAGCGGGCCTCGATCACCAGCGTGATCGCGCCGGGGCACGACGCGCTGCCGGGGACGCCCGCGGGCCCGGCACTCTTGGGCTCGGGGGCGTTCGCGGCGCCGGGCGTGGTGGGAGCGCCGTCGGTTGTTGCTGCGCCCGCGTCGCGATCGCCTTGGGCGCTCGGCTCGCTCGGCAGCGCCAGGGCGATGACGTGGCCTCGCTCGCTGGCGCCGCTGGGGTCAAAGCCGCCGCCGTCGCCCGAGAGCGCGAAGACGCGGGAGACGCCGGACTCGACCGCGGCGTACGCCGCGCGCGTGACGTCATCACCGGCAAGGAGCGGGGGCGGCCCGCCGGCGCCGCCGGCCGATCCGGGGTTCGCAGCGGTCGGTGACGGCCAGAGTGCGATGGGGCGGACGATGAGCTCGCCGCGCTCACCGTTCATGGGGACGAAGACGACCGCTTGGCGCGCCGCGGAAACCTGGCCGAGAACGCGCAGGAGGCGATCGAGGAAGGTGCGGTCATCGGGTGCCGGCGCGCTGAGTTCGGCGACGAGGCGTTGCCACGCGGACGAGCTCAGTTCTTGTTGATCGGTCAGCATGGGGTGAGCGTGGGGTCAGTGAGGTGTGATGTCGGACAGTCACACGATGGCCGGGAGGGTTCGCGAAGCGAGGGCGCGTGAGGCCTTGGTGGGATCAGTTCTTGGCGGTGGCCGGGGGCGTGGGGGGCGTGGGGGGCGTGGAGGGGGTGGGGGGGGTGGGCTCTTGAAAACGCACGCGCACGGGCAGCCCGGCCGGGAGCAGGCGCGCGTTCGGCAGCTCGACACGCACGCGGCGAGTGCCGGCGTTGTCGGTGACGGGCGAGACGCTCAGAACGCGACCGATCTTGACCTCGGCACCGCCAAGGTCCGCCGGCGCGTCCATCATCACCCAGGCCCGCGAGCCCTCGGCGAGCTTGAGATTCAGCGTTTCGTCGATCGGCGTGGGCAGGTCGATCCAGAGCGGGTCGATGTTGACCAGACGCAGCACGGGCTGATTGATATCGACCGCCTGGCCCGGCTCCGCGGCGACCATGTCCACGATGCCGTCGTAGCGAGCCTCGAGGCGGTAGCGCTGCACCTGCTCCTGCAACTGCACGAGCTTCTGCTGTTCTTCTTGTTGGGTCGCCAGGGCGTTGGCGGACTGGGCCTCGCTGGCTTCGACCGCGAGCCGGCGTTCCTCGAACTCCTGCGGGTTCATGGCGCTGCCGGCATTCGCTCGCTGAGCGGCATCGAAGCGCAGCTTCGCGAGCTCGAGGTTCGCCTTGGCGGTCTTGATCGCGGCGTCGTTCTCAGCACGCACCCGCTGGACCGCAAGGCTCGAGACCGCCTCGCCGTCGCGAGCGCGGACGAGCAGTTGCCCGGCGGTCACTCTGTCACCGGCGCGCACCGCGACGTGCGCGATCTCAACGGGGAAGGTGAACCCCATCACCGCGTCGCGATTGGGCTTGGTCACCCACGCGTGGCCGCCGAAGCTCGCGCTGCGATGATCAAAGTCTGCCCGCGCGCGTGGAGTCGCCTCGGGCGTCGCGGCCTGGGTTGGCACGAGCGTCACGCCCGGAACGGGCGCAGTGGGGGTGCTGGCTGCCGGGGTGGGGGATGTGGGCGTCTGGCGCGCGAACGCGATGACAGCCGCGTGGGTCACCAAACAGCATCCGAGTATCTTCCACAGGTTCATATTGATCATTCTAGAAGCACCATCGCGACCCACGCGGCGGGTGCCGCGATTCGGGCGGAGTGTTCGCCCGGGGTTCCATTCGATGCATCTCGGGCGGTCGTTGCGTCGAACTGGCCAGTCTGTACACCTAAGGTTCCCGCGTGGGCCGCAGCGGCCCGTCTGCATCAGCCCCCATCGCTCCCGTCGCTCGGGCTCGGCGAACCTGCCCGAGTCGGCCCGACGGCACTAGGAGACCCCCGATGACCACCGCCAGCGCCTCGCCCGCCGCCTCGCCTTCTACGACCACGCAGGCCCCGGCGAAGCCGACGGTGCCGTTCATGCTGCCGGCGCTTCACGACGCGGATATCGAGGCGGTCAACAAGGTGCTGAAGTCCGGGATGCTGCGGGCGGCGTCCAAGTGCGAGGAACTTGAGAAGCGATTGGGATCCATGTCCGGTGCCAAGCACGCCATGACCTGCGCCAACGGCACCTGCGCGCTGCAACTGGCCTATGAGCCGTTGTTCGCACGGGGCGATGACGTGCTCGTGCCCGCGTGGTCGTACATCGCGACGGCGGCGATGCTCGTTGCGCGCGGCTGCAACCCGATCTTTGTCGATGCCGATCCAATGACCGGCCAGATCGATGTCGCGGACGCTGCGAAGCGGATCACCAAAAAGACCACCGGCATCGCCGCGACCCACATGTACGGCACGCCGGTCAACATCGAGGGCGTCCAAGACCTCGCCAAGAAGCACGGCTTCAAAGTCGTGTACGACTGCGCACAGTCGCACCTCTCGACGTACAAGGGCCAGCCCGTCGGCGTTTTCGGCGACGCGGTGACGTACTCGTTCTACGCGACGAAGAACCTCGGCACCGGCGAGGGTGGCATGATCACCTGCAACGACGACGCGCTGGCACGCCAGATCAAGCTCCTGCGCTCGCACGGCGAGACCGAGAAGTACCTCCACGAGCAGGTCGGTTACAACTATCGCATGAACGACATGGCCGGCGCGATCGCGTGCTCGCGGCTTGATCGCCTGCCGTCTGAGACGGTTGCACGCCAGCAGGCCGCGGCGAAGTACGACGCGCTGCTCGCAGAGTTCGAGGCGTATCTGACGCCGATGCGTGTGACGCCCGGAGCCGTGAGCGTGTATCACCTGTACACGCTGAAGCTGAACCTTGACAAGCTGTCGTGCTCGCGCGACGAGTTCAGCAAGCAGCTCATGGCTGAGGGCGTACCGAGCGCGGTGCATTACCCGCGAAGCCTGCCGCAGCAGCCAGCGTTCAAGGAGTTCATGGCGATGCAGAGCGCCGGTTGGCCGGTGGCCGACGGGCTGGGCGCTCGCGTGCTGAGCCTGCCGATGCACCACGGGCTGACCGAGGCGCACTTCGCGCAGATCATCGGCGCGATCCGCAAGACGATCATCGCGAACAAGAAGTAATCGCAGGAAGCGGCGAACGAATGCGTTGAGCAACGAGCGCGCCGCGAGGCCTACGGCCTCGCGGTTGTCTTCGTGCGCTCAGTGATCCACTGTGTGATGATCGCAAGAGCTTTGGGATCGAAGGTCGTTTCGATGGTGGCGTACTCCGACGGCGCGCCGGTCTTGGCGGGCTGGAAGAGATGGTTGAGGCCGGGCAGCACGATCGCGGTGAGGTCTTTGCACTTGCCGTTCGCCAGCGCGCGGGTGATCTCGGGGACGTTCTGGGCGGGAAGCACCTGCACGTCCAGCGCGCCGTTGAGGGCCAGCACCGGGCAGGTGACCCGTCCGAGCGCGTCGCGCGGGTCCAGAGTGATGAACGTCTTCATCCACGGCTCAGTGAGGGCCTTGACCGCGCCGTCGATCATCGCCGGCTCCGGCTTCGCGTCCGGGGGCGCGTCGGGCATGGTCTGTGCGATCACGAGTTTCTCGGCGGATTGTCGGAGCTTCGCGGCGTCGTCGGTCTTCGCCGCGGCCATGGCCGCGACCTGGGCGGTGCTGATGCGTTCGATCAGCGGCCGAGGCGTGCCCTGAGCGCGGAGAATCGCCAGCATCTGCTCGCGCAAGATCTCATCACCCGGCACACCGGGGCCCGCCAGCAGCACGATGAACGCGACGTCGTTTCGCTGCGTCGCCACGAGCGGCGCAATCAACCCGCCCTCGCTGTGGCCGATGAGGCCGACGCGCGTCGCGTCAATCTCCGGCTGCTTGAGCAACGCGTCCATCGCGCTGGAGATGTCTGACGCGAAGGTGCGGGTATCGCCGGTGCCGTTCTTGGGGTCTTTCAGCCCGCCGAAGCCGCGATCGTCCACTCGGAAGACGGCGATGCCGGCGCGGGTGAGATGATCGGCGATGACCAGAAAGGGCTTGTGGCCCAGGATCGTCTCGTCGCGGTCTTGGGTGCCAGAGCCGGTGATCAGCACCACGCCGGGGAACGTGGCCGTTGCATCGGCCCCGCGCGACGGGAGCGTCAGCGTACCGGCGAACTCCGCGCCGTCGGCCGGGTTCACGAACGTGATCTCTCGCGATTCATAGGGAAATGGGGCGACGGGCGTCTGCGGGCGCTTGAGGTCGGCGGATTCACCAGCCATCAGGCGCCGCAGTGTGACGGGGAAGGTCTGGCCGTTCTGGTTCAGCGTGCCCTTTCCGCTGGCCTGGTCGTCGGCGAGCGTGATGTCGAACTTGGCGTGGGCCGCCTCGGGTGCCTGCGGCGGCTTCAGTGTGAATCGCCACGTGAGGCCGTCGTTGCTGACGTCTTCAAGGGGACTCTCCTTCAGCCCTTGCATGGGGATCGCGATCGTGGCGGAGGCGGGTGTCGCGCCGGTTGCTCGCGTTAGCACCAGCGTGAAGCCGAGCTTGATGCCTTGGATGCTGATCTCGCCGGCGAAGCGAGCCGGGCCGTCCTTGTCTGGCGCGGGCAGCGTGTTGACCGCGGGCACTGGCGATGGAGTCGGCTTCGCGCCGGACTGCGCCGATGCGCAGGGCACGCCAGCGATCGCAAGGCCGCAGCACAGGATCAGACGTTGCATGACGTGACTCGACGGCGATGCAACGCGGCGGGCGATCGGCATGTGAGGCTCCCAGAGAATGTGGCCGCTTCTGGATACCGCCAGAGCATGGCACCGTTGCAGCGCGCGGGTTGACCCGTAGTATTGACTCTTGAACACTCGCCCAGCACAACGCGAAGACGCAGCCGATCCCGCGATCTTTCAGCGATTGGACATTTGCGAGTCCGCGCCGTACGGCCGCGAGCACTACGCGCGGCTATTGCTGTGGTCGATCGTCGGGCGGACGCTCTTCCGCTGGAGCCCGCGTCAGCTCAAGCGATTCCGTGTGCGGCTGCTGCGGCTGTTCGGGGCTGATGTTCACATCACCGCGCATATCCGCCCCAGCGCCAGGATCCGCCATCCGTGGCTCCTGAAGGCCGGCCAGTACAGCGTGATCTCGGACAACGTGAACGTCTACAACCTCGGGCCGATCGAGATCGGTGATCACTCGGCGATCTCGCAGGACGCCCACCTCTGCGCCGGGACGCACGACCACACGAAGCGCGACCTGCCGCTGGTGCGCAAGCCGATCGTGATCGGGCGCGGCGTGTGGGTGTGTGCCGAGGCGTTCATCGGCCCGGGCGTGCGCGTGGGCGACAACAGCGTGGTCGGCGCGCGAGCGGTGGTGACAAAGCACGTGCCCAGCGGCGTGATTGTCGCTGGCAACCCGGCGCGCGTGGTGCGAGCGCGCACGATGGGCGGTGGCGGGGCTCCCGAGCCGCGCGACACCGCGCCACAAAGCTGAGATGTCGCTTCGGCTTCGTTTGCGATGACCGCCAACTCGAACGCGTCGCCGATGGCGACCAATTGAGGCCGAATGGCACCCGGCGTGAATCCAGTGCGGCGCGAGCGTCACCTATGCTCGCGGCTTGGCAACCAAACCGACCAGCTCGGGGCCTCTTGATCTGCGATGGGTTCTGGCGGTTCATGTCCTCGCGGTCACACTGACGCAGGCGACATGGACGGCCGGAACGTTCATCTTGCCCGTGCTTGCGCGAAAGGAGTTCGGCGGGAGCAAGACCCAGATGCTCATCGTCACGATGGCGCCGCTGGTGCTCGCGAGTCTGTCGATCTTCTGGGGCGCTCTCCTGGCGCGCCTGTCGATCTCGCGCTACGCCCTGGTGTATTGGGCGGTATCGATGCTGCCGATCATGGCGATGCACTGGATGACCTCGATCACGCAGCTTGTGGTGCTGCTGGTGATCGCGTCGATCGGCGTCGGCGGGTGGTCGGCGATGAACGGCGAGCTGCTCAAGCGGCTCTACCCCGACACACGGCGAGGCCTGGCGTTCGGCCTTGTCACGGCGGGCAGCGTCGCCGGTGGTGCGTTGCTCAGCTATCTCTTTGGCAAGGTGCTCGCGCTGGATTCACAGGCGTACACGTGGTTCCTGCCGGGCCTGGGATTGGTCCATCTTGCGGGCGTGCTGGTGGTGGGCTGGCTGGCGCGAGTCACCGGTGCCGAGCGGCCAGGCAACGCGCCGCTGGGTGATTGGTCGCCGATTCGAATGATCGAGCCCGTGCTTCACATGAACCGCGTGCTGAAGCAGGATCGCGTGTTCTTTCGTTACGAAGCCGCGTTCATGACCTACGGCGTCGGCTGGATGATCTGCTGGGCGCTGGTCCCGCTGATGATCACCGACAAGCTGAAGCTGACGTACGACCAGGCGAGCAACTCGACCGCGGTTCCGTATCAACTGGCGGTGCTGCTCATGACGCTCCCGGCGGGGCTCCTGAGCGATCGCATCGGCCCGGTGCGAACATCCGCCGCGGCGTTTGCGCTGTTCACGTTTTATCCCGCGCTGCTGATCTTCACCGACACGCCGATCACCCTCGCGACCGCCAGCGTGATCCACGGCGTTGCCGCCGCAGCGGTCAACATGGGCTGGTTACTCGGTCCCGTCAAGCTCGCTCCGACGCCGGAGAAAGCACCGCAGTACGTTGCGATCCATGCGACGCTGGTGGGCGTGCGCGGGGCGATCTTTCAGGCCCTGGGCGTGGTGCTCTACGCGATCACAGGCTCATTCACGGTTCCGCTGATCTGCGCGGGCCTCGGCTTCGCGTGGGCGAGCTGGCAGATGCGCGAGCTCGCGAAGCTGCTGGAGTCGCGGCGCGACGAGCCGCCACCGGCGCCCGGCGAGTCTGTGCCTTCGTTTTCGTCGGTCCAGAACGCCTCGGTGCCTTCTGACGAGCGAGAGCCTCTGGCGGCAGGTCAGACTCTGCGTCCTTCTTGAACTGCGCCGCGGTGAACGCGCTCGCGGTCGCCTCGCGGTCCCACGTCCACGACGGGCCCTTCTTCTTCTCGTAGAAGTCCCAGATCTCGAACCAGTAGCTGCGGAACGCGTGCTGCTTGAATGGCGCAAAGTGACGCTGCACGCGCCGCATCACGGCGCGATCGGTGCCCTTGAAGCCGAGCAGGTTCCGCCCGTGGCGAACGCTCTCGGTATCCAGCGGGAGGTGCCCGTAGCGACCAAGGAGCTGCAGGATGTTCGCCGCGGCGTAGGGGCCAATGCCCGGCAGCTCGATCAGGAACTCGCGAACGTCGTCGTCAGTCGTCTTCGGGTCTTCGAGCCAGCGTTGGTTGACGTGCCCGCTGACAAACAGCTTCGCAAGTTCGACGATCCGCGCATCGCGATAACCGACCGAGCATCGCGCCCGAAGAAGCGCCGGCGATGTCTCTGCGACCTGCTCGGCGGAGGGGAACGCGCCGTCGGAGCCGACGATCTCGCACAGGCGCTGGTTCATTCGCACCGTGCTGGGCCAGGCGACGTTGCAGCTTGTGACGGTTTTGATGACGTCTTCAAAGAGGGTGGGCGAGCGGAAGAGCCGGCCGCGACCGGATCTCTTCCAGCGCGGGTCGAGAGTGTGGAAGGTTCGCAGGGCCTTCGCGTCGTCGGCGAAGTTCAACATGCGTTCAAGCTGCCCGATCGCTTCGCTCTTGGCCGCGGCGGTGAGAGTTGAGGTGAATCGGACCTTCAGCGGGTGGCCGCGGGCGGGGCTTCGCGCGATGGCCGGCTCGGTCGGGTCGCGATCGCCCTGCCAGATGATGCAGCGGGCCGGGCCCGTGCTCAACGTCAGCACGCGGCGGAGCACGCGAGAGACCGGGTCCCACCAGTTCGGCTCCAGCACGAAATAGCCGTAGCTGCACACATCGCGGTGGAGCAAATAGTCCTTCGGCGGCGTGATTGTCATCGTCGTGGCCATGGCTCGGTCCCTTTCGCCGTTGCCCCGCTCACCGGCTGTCGGCGGCGACGCGATCGCCGCAGAGCTTCTGGACGGCTTCGAGGTAGCGAGCGTGCGTGCCGCGGACGACCTCGGCCGGAAGTACGGGTCCCGGCGGCGTCTTGTCCCACGCGCCGGCCGCGACGAGAGTCTCCAGATACTCGCGGAGGAACTGCTTGTCGTAGCTGCGCTGCGCGCGGCCGGGGGCGTAATCGGCGGCGGGCCAGAAGCGCGAGCTGTCCGGTGTCAGCGCCTCGTCGATGAGGATCGGCGGCGTCCATACACGCCCCATCTTCTGCTCGCTCTCGGCCGGCAGGCCGAACTCGAACTTCGTGTCGGCGATGATGATGCCCTGGGCCAGGGCGTGGGCACTCGCGGCCTCGTAAATCTTCAGCGAGACATCGCGCATCACGCTCATGGTCTCGATGCCCACCTCGTCGCACGCCTGCTCGTAGGTGATGTTCTCATCGTGCCCGGTCGCCGCTTTGGTCGCGGGTGTGAAGATCGGCGTCGGCAGTTTGTCGCACTGCCTGAGGCCCGGCGGAAGCGCCACGCCGCAGACCGAGCCGCTGGCCTGATATTCCTTCCAGCCCGAGCCCTCCAGAAAGCCGCGCACGACGCACTCGATCGGCACCACGCGGCAGCGCCGGCCGATCGTCGCCCGCCCCCGCAGGAACGCGCGGCTCGGATGATCCCGCGGGATCACATCATCGGAGATGTCGTCGATGTTCGTGCTGATCACGTGCGTCTCAACGATCCGGCGCGAGCGGATGAACTCGAACCAGAACGCCGACATCGCGGTGAGCAGCCGACCCTTGCCGTCGATCGGCGTGGGCATGATCACGTCAAAGGCGCTGATGCGGTCGGAGGCGACCAGGAGCAGCGCGTCCTCGCCGGTGCCGCCAGCGCGCCAGCCTGCGGGCAGCGCGTAGACATCGCGGACTTTGCCGCGCCGTTCGAGGGGCAGTGGCGGGGTGAGAGCGTCCGACTGGGCGGCTGCAGGGGGTCGCGTGGAAGATTCGGGCGTCCGCGTGGGGTCCATGATCCGACGGTAGGGAGCAAGGACCGGATGTTCGCGGCACCTGGAAGGCGAGAGTCGTGTACTCTTGATCGCCGTCGGATTCGGGCGAGCCCGGCCGCTGGTAGGCTTCGTCGGTCTCCCTACGCTCTGCCGCACGTCTTTGAGTGGGCCCGGACACACATGCTGAAGTTTGCCGTCTTCGACAACGCGGGGCTTGCCAAGGTGTGGTCGCTCTCGCACGCGCACGTCGTGGGGCAGGAGCAGCTCGTGCTGCCGGGCGAGATCACCTTCGACAACGGCTACATTCTGGTCGAAAAGAAGACCGACGGCGGCGCGGGCTCCGCGGGTCTCGGGCTGCTGTACCCGGTTCATGGGGTCAATGGCTCGGCAAGTGGGACATTTGTGCTTCGCACGTGTTTGCTGCCGCAGCGTACCGAGCCGTATCTGCTCTCGCTGGAGCTGGCGCGCCAGAAGATCATGACGCTGCTGAACAAGCTCGAGGAGTGGGCGTTGTTTGATCGCTCGACGGAGGAGCCGGCGATCCAGCTTGTCGAGCGGGCCAGAGACATGTTCACCGTCGCGTTGCTGGCGGCACGCCGCTCGGGCTCCGCGGCGGGGCGGGGCGGGATTCCGCCGTATTCGATGGCGGCGGAGCAAGCCGCTCGGGCGGCGCTGGCGCACGCGGTCGCCGCAGGCGAGGCGCTGGCCATGCTGCAGGCCCGGGTGCAGCACGACCGTCGCTGCACCGGCGAGCTGGCTCTGCTGGCCAAGATCAGCGTACCGGACAACGCGCTGACCGATGACGAAGCTCGCGACGCGCGCGGCGCGATCGTCGGCAGCCCGGGCGTGGTCCTTCCTGAGATGCCCAAACTCGGCGTGCGTGTGAACCCAAACGCCTTCGGCCCGGCGATCTGCGATGTGATCGCCCAGTCGTTCGACTTTGTCTCGGTGCCGATGCGGTGGATCGATCTGGAGCCGACCGAGGGCAAGTACGCGTTCGCGAAGTTTGACAAGTGGATCGAGTGGGCGGTGACGCAGGCCAAGATCCCGGTCCACGCCGGCGCGGTGATCGACCTGCACCCGCGCGCGGTGCCGGGCTGGCTCAGCATCTGGGAGCACGACTACGAGACGCTCCGCGATGTGATCTTCGAGCACGTCAAGAACGTCGTGACCCGCTACCGGCGCACGGTGAACACTTGGACCGTCACCAGCGGCCTGAACGTCGGCGGCACGTTCAAGCTCACCTATGAGCAGGCGGTGGATCTCACACGCTCTTGCACGATGATCGTCAAGAAGCTCCAGCCGACCGCGAAGGTCCACGTCGAGATCGCGCAGCCCTTTGGCGAGCACGCGGGCCTGCCGCGGGGGAGCAAGTCCATCCCGCCGGTGCTCTACGCCGAACTGATGAACCAGACCCAGACATACGCCGACGCCTTCGCGGTGCGCGTGCAGATGGGTCAGGGCGAGGTCGGGCGCGGCACGCGCCCGATCGTCAGCGTCTCGGCGGCGCTGGATCGCATCGCCGGTGCCGATCGCCCGCTGGCGATCTCCGTCGTTGGCTGCCCGAGCCGGCCCGCGTCGGAAGACCCGCAATCTGAACAGGGCTTTGATCCGGGGACGTGGCGATCCGGGTGGACGCCCGAAGCTCAAGCGGAATACGGCCTCCGCGTCGCGGCGGTTCTGGCTGCGAAGCCGTATGTCCAGTCGGTGTGCTGGCAGGAAGTGATCGATGCTCCGCCCGGCTCGCCCGGCACGATGATCGGCGGCGGTTTGCTGACGGCGCAAGGCCAGCCCAAGCCGATCCTGCGGGCGCTGGCGGAACTTCGGGCTGCGCTGCGAGATCGCAAGCCGATGCCGCCGGCGTGATCCGAAGCCGGCCTTCGCGCCGGGCCAGCGGCGCGGTATGCTTTTGGCGTGCCGACGCGAGCGAACGAGCGTGAGACAACGGCCGAGCCGTTCGAGGTGGACGACGCGGGGTCGCGCGCTTCGTCGGTCGATGTCGAGCTTCTCGGGCGGGACAGGATGGGCGGGCGTGGGTGGGGCGTCGAGGGTGGGGCAGGTGCGGATGAGGGTGCTTCGGCCGGTGTGGGCACTGCGGAGTGGAGCCGCGCAGTGGCCAAGTGGTTCGCGGTCTTCGTGCTGGGGGGGATCGGGACGATCGGGTTGGTCTGGAGCATCTGGTTCAGGCCGATGCCCGCGCGATTGCACAGGGCGGAGCCCGCGGCGGCGGGCGTGTCGGCGTCTGCGTCGCGTGATCGCATCGAGTCTCAGACGCCGGGCGGCGTCGGCGAGCGTCCGGCCGGAGCGAACGAGTCCGGTGAGTCGGTTGAGTCGCGCGTGCCGGGGGCGAGCGCGTCGCCGCGAGAGCCGGAGTTTCGAGCGCCGAAGGCGGCGCTGACCGGCACGATCGACATCAATACTGCGGGGCTGGCGGAACTGCAACTGCTGCCGGGGATCGGGCCGGCGCTGGCGCAGCGGATTCTTGATGATCGTCAGGCCAATGGCCCGTATCGCAGCGTCGATGATCTCGACCGTGTCCGCGGCATCGGGCCCAAGACGCTGGAGAAACTGCGCCCGCTCATTCGCATAAACTAGCCCGCACGCCCAGCGCGTTTCCCTGCCCGTTCCAGGCGACCCCGCCTGAGCATCGAAAGGGAGATGGTTCCGCGTGCGCGCGTCGAGGTGTCCGATTGCTGTTGTCTCCAGCCCGTTGCTCAACGTGATGAACCCCGTCGAACTTCTCGGTCAGAGCCAGGCCATCGGCGAGCTGTTGAAGCGCGCGAGGGCCGAACGCCGCGTGCTCGCACGCGGGAGCGTCGGCTCCAGCACGTCGATGCTCACCGGCGCGCTGGCGGCTCGGGCGTCGTCGCTGGTCGTGCTGATCGTCGCACATGTTGACGACGCAGACAACGCCGAGGAGGAGATCCGGGCCGCGGGCGTTCAGACACTGCGATTCCCGGCGCTGGAGACGCTCCCGGGCGAAACGGGCGCGACGGTGGATCTTCTGGCTGAGCGGCTGCGAGTCGTCGAGCAACTGGTGGAGCTGGGACGCGCGAAGCAGGACCGCCCGCTGGTGCTTGTGTCGCCGATCCACGCGCTCATGCAGGGCGTGCCCTCGCCAGCCCGACTTGATCGCGCGATGCTCACGCTCCGCGTCGGCGATGCTCGCGGCATCAAGCCCGTCGTCGCCTGGCTCACCACCGCCGGCTATCAGCGCACCGATGCTGTCCAAGAGCCCGGCGAGTTCGCCCAGCGCGGCGGCATCCTCGACATCTTCCCCCCCGGCGACCCCAGCGCCACCGACCCCGGCCAAGACGCCATCAGCATGGGCGGCCTGCCCATCCGCCTGGACTTCTTCGGCGACACGCTCGATCGCGTCTCGGAGATCGACCCGGACACGATGGGCGCCGATCGAGCGCTGGCCGGCGTGCGGCTGGTGTGTGCGTCGCTTGAGACCGTGCAAGCGGGTCAGAAGGATGATCCGTCGGTCAATGTCCTCACGCTCCTGCCTCGCGATGCGCTTGTGATTGTCAGCGAGTTGATGGAGATCACCGAGCAGGCCCGCGGCTACTTCGAACGCATCAGCGACGCGCGCGGCGCCTTCAACCCGCCCAGCGTGCTGAAGCTCATACACGAGAAGGCCGGCTCGCTGATCGAAGTGACGAGTCTCGGGCAGTACGCCAGCGGCGAGCGCGTCGCGCCGTTTGAGGTGCCGGTCGGGCCGGTGCCGCCGCTGGATGAGGACGCCGCGAAGGCGGTTGCGGAGCTTGGCGCGATGGCGCTGGGTCGCGCGGTGGATGGGGAGGCGGCGTCGCGCCCGCTGGGCGTATTGGTGTGCTGCCAGAACGGCGCGGAGGAGTCGCGCCTGCGCGAGCTGGTGGCGCAGTTCGTGCCCGACGCGAGCGACGCGGTGCGATCGCTGGTCTTCCCGCTGGCCAGCGGTTTCATCTGGCAGGGGGCGACCGACGGCGGCAGCGTGCTGGTTCTGCCCTATGGCGAGCTGCTGCACCGGTTCACCGTCCGCCGGCGCGCCCGAGGCGGCGCTCGCCTCCGCGCCGGGCGTGCGATGGACACGTTCCTGGATCTGCAAGTCGGCGATTACGTCGTCCACAACGAGCACGGCATCGCCCTCTTCAGCGGCCTCCGCTTCATGCGGGTCAAGGACTCGCAGCGATCTCTGGATCAGCAGCTCCGCGACCCCGCTGTGCGATCGCGAAAGGTCAGCGCGCAGGCGGAGCCCGAGCTCGATTCTTCCGCCGACGATGTCGCGGAGTTTCTTACGCTGGAGTTTGATGCGGGCGCGAAGCTCCATGTGCCATGCATGAACGCCGACCAGGTGCAGAAGTACATCGGCGGGTTTCGCGGCAAGCCGCAGCTCAGCACGCTGGGCGGCCAGCGCTGGCAGAAGCAGAAGGAACGCGTAAAGGACAGCGTGAAGGACCTGGCCGGTGCGCTGCTGCGTGTACGTGCCGGGCGTGAGGCGATGCCGGGTATCCGCTATCCGGCGGACACCAAGTGGCAGGCGGAGTTCGAGGCGGAGTTTCCGTACGACGAGACCGAGGACCAGATCGCGTCGCTGGCGGACATCAAGAAAGACATGTCGTCCCCACGCCCGATGGACCGCCTGCTCTGCGGCGATGTCGGCTACGGCAAGACGGAGCTTGCGATCCGCGCCGCGTTCAAGGCGGTGGAGTTCGGCAAGCAGGTCGCGGTGCTGGTGCCCACCACGGTGCTCGCGGAGCAGCACGAGCGGACATTCGCCGCGAGGTTCAAGGACTACCCGTTCAAGGTCGCCTCGCTTTCGCGGTTCAAGACCGACGCGGAGATCCGCGACACGCTGGAGCTGGTGGCAGACGGGCGCGTCGATGTTGTCATCGGTACCCACCGCCTGCTCAGCAAGGACGTGAAGTTCGCCGACCTGGGCATGGTGATCATCGACGAGGAGCAGCGCTTCGGCGTCGAGCACAAGGAGCGGTTGCTGGCCCTGCGAATGACCGTCGACGTGCTCACGCTCAGCGCCACGCCGATCCCCCGCACGCTGCACATGAGCATGCTCGGGCTGCGCGACATCTCCTCACTGGCCACGGCACCGACAGACCGGCGCGCCGTCGTGACTGATGTCTGCCCCTACAGCGAGACGCGCCTCAAACAGATTATCGCACGAGAGCTCTCGCGCGAGGGGCAGGTCTTCTTCGTTCACAACCGCGTTCACAACATCCGATCGGTCGCTGATGATGTCCATCGCCTCGCGCCCGACGCACGCATCGTCATCGGCCACGGCCAGATGCCCGATGGCGAGCTTGAGCGCGTCATGCTCCAGTTCATGCGACGCCAGGCCGACATCCTCGTCTGCACCACCATCATCGAATCCGGCATCGACATCCCAACCGCCAACACCATCATCATCAACGACGCCGACCGCTTCGGCCTCGCCGAGCTGCACCAGCTTCGCGGGCGTGTCGGGCGCGCAAAGAACCGCGGCTATTGCTACCTGCTCACCCCTCAGGATCGCCCGTTGAAGGAGCCCGCGAAGAAGCGCCTCAAGGCGATCGAGGAATACTCGATGCTCGGCGCCGGCTTCAAGATCGCGATGCGTGATCTGGAGATCCGCGGCGCCGGAAACATCCTTGGCCCCGAGCAATCCGGGCACATCGCAGCCGTGGGCTATGACATGTTCTGCCAGTTGCTCGACAAGGCGGTGAAGGAGCTCCGCAACGAGACGACCGCGGCTCCGAGCGAGACCGTCGTCGAGATCGGTGTCGTCGGCTGCATCCCCAAGCCCTACATCCCCGCGGACATCCGGCGGCTCGAGGCGTATCGCCGCATCGCGATGGCGTCCTCGCCTGAGCAGCTCACCAAGGTCGAGGCCGACCTCCGCGCGGCGTATGGCGATATCCCACCCGGCTGCCAGCGTTTGCTTGATCTGGCCGACGTGCGCATCGGCTCGCGCGACCTGAGCATCCGCTCGATCACCGTCAAAGAGCCGGACGTGATCATCCGCACGCACGATCCAGAAGTCGTCGCGGCGAAGCTGCACGGCGCGAGCGGCCGCGTGAGCGTGCTGCCGGTGCGGACGCCGACGGATACGCCGGAGGTCTACTTCCGACCCGACAACCCGCGGACGCTGGAGCCGCTGACGCTGATGGCGGTGCTGCGAAAGCGGCTCGCGACGCCCCGCGTCCACGCGGGCACCGCGTCTCCTGCGCCGGTGCAGACACCGACCACCGCGCCGATCAAAGTCCCCGGGCGGGCGCCGATTGAATCATCTGCGACAGGACTCCAATCGCCGCGTGCTCCGGTTGCCGGGTCGATGGCCTCGTCGCGGGGTGCCTTCGGAGCGACTTCCGGCGAGATCGAGCAGGGCACCGAGCAGGACGCACCGCGACCTCCGCTGCCAAAGGCCGCGCGCGTGCCGGGGTCAAGGCCCGCCGGCTTGCTCGAGACCCACGGCAACGCCATCCGCCCGCTCGCAAACGCGACCGTGAAGTTCAGCACGCCGGCAAAGCCGCCACCACCGGCGACACCAGCCCGCCCGAGCAAGAAGGCTGCGCTGAAGAACCTCCAGAACATGATGAAGGAGTTCCGCGCCGGCAAGCCCCCGAAGCCCAAGGGCTCGTGATCACGATTGGCGCCAAGTCATGCGGATTCTCGTTGACCAGTGCGCTCGCGAGAGTTCAGCCCGTGCCTTCGCAGAGCCTCAGGCACGGCGTCCAAAGTCCCGAGACTCAACGGTGATCCGTATCACATCCGCGCGTCGATCGGTTCCAGCACGCTCAGTTCCCAGGGCTTGACTGTCGAGAGGTCGATCGCTTCGCTCATGGTGCCGCTTCGCACGCGCCGAACGATTGGCCGGTCAACCTGCGTCGGGTGAGAGCCAACCACGATCGCCAGCGTCTCATCGCTAAGCCTGACGTACGACCCGACCGGGAAGAGCCCGCAGACGCGGACCAGCGTGCGCGTGTACGCGCGTTCGAGCTTCCCGCTGGAAGCCATGCCGATGAGCTGCTCCATCGCGGCGTACGCCTGGATCCCAGTTCGATGCGGGCGCGGCGCGGTCATGCCGGCATAGGTATCGGCGACGGCGACCATGCGGGCGATCGGGTGGATGCGTTTGCTGTTCAGGGCCGACGGGTAGCCGCTGCCATCCTCGCGCTCGTGGTGCTGATACGCGCACAGCGCGACCACCTCGGGCAGGTCGGTCATCGCTTCCAGGAGCGTCACGCTCATCAACGGGTGCCGCCGCACGCGGTTGATCTCGGCCTCGTCCAGCGTGCGATCAGCGCGCCGGATGTCCTCGGGGATCAGCATCATGCCGCAGTCGCTCAAGAGGCCCGCCAGCACAGCGTTCCGCACGTCCCACCTGGACCAGGACAGCGAGAGCGCCATCGCGGCGCACAGCGACGCGGTCGTGAGCGCGTGCTCGGGCAAGTAGTCCGCACGGCGCGCCGGCACCATCGCAAAGCCCGCGAACCGGCGCGGGTATCGCGCCGCCAGCGCGATCAGCTCGTCGGTGATCTCGAGCACCAGGTCCGTGCTCGTCGGCAGGCCACGCAGCAGATCGGCGTAGACACTCCGAACCTGGCCCACGCGCTCTGCACGCATGAGCGCAAGCTCCTGATCGTCCGGCCAGCCCGGCTGGTCGCCCTCACTCACCGCGACCGTCTCGATGCCGATGCGCACCTCTCGGGGCAGGCTGTCCCACCTTCGCGCCTTCTCAACGACGACGCTCTCGGCCGCCTTCAGCATCGCGGCCCGAACACGGGCCAGCTCGTTGTGACGCACCGCCCATGCGCGGGCCGGTTGGTCGATCGCCGGCGCCGGCTCGGTCTGGCCGCGGGCGATGCTCTCCTGGCCGGGGGACCAGCGTGTCGCCGGCGGGGCACTCGAGATGTCCTGAGTCGTTGAGTCGCCGGCCAGCGCATCGGCGTGATGTTCTTCGATGCGCTCGCCGCGCTCGACGGCGACGACGCCGCCGCTCGTTACAAGGTCTTCGGTCGCCAGAGTGTTGGCCCGAGCGCCACCCTGAACCCGCGTCGGCTGAACCGGCTCCTTCGCCCCCATCGCTTCGGACACTTCGCTGACGTTTCGAGCGACCACGAACACGGGCTCGCCGCTGGCGCGAAGCGACCCGCACAGCGCCTCGCTCAGGCGCGTTCCCGGTCCGAGCAGTTTGATTCCCTGGCGCGTGAACAGCGCCTGCCGAAGCAGGTAGCCGGGTCTCAGGTCTTTGCACGCGATCACTTCGGGCAACGGGGCCTCCAAAGCAGCCGGCGCGATGGCCATGCGGCTGCACTCCCACGTACCATCGTCCGCATTTGGCGCGACTTTGAGCATTCCCAGGCCCTTTGCTCCCAATTGCGACCTTCGTTGTCGGACGCACCGGCGCGGGTTCTCGGACGCGCCGGAATCACCAGTCGGGCGAATGCTGAATCGAAGTCCGAGGGCCCGATGGCTCCATCGCCTAGCCTTTGGGCATGTTCCGACTTGAAGTTTCCGGCGTCTTCTCCGCCGCTCACGCGATCTCGATCCGAGGTCAGCGAGAGCCGCTCCACGGGCACGATTGGCACGTCACCGCGACCCTGGAGGGCCGTGAGCTGGACGAGGACGGGCTGCTTTTGGATTTTCACGCGGTCGAGGACGATTTACGGGGTTTGTGCGCCCTGTTCCATCATCGCAGCCTGAACGAAACCCCACCATTTGATCGGATCAACCCGACGGCCGAGCGCGTGGCAGAGTTTCTAGCGCATGAACTTGAGCAGAAACTGCGTTCTCGATCGATTTCAGCCCGTGATCTTGAAGCGGAATCGGTTTTCGGACGAAAGACATCTTCCACGCCCGCGTCCTTGCCCTGCCGCGTGGTCAGCGTGCGAGTGACGGAGGCGGTGGGGTGTGCTGCGACGTGCGTGCTGCCCGCTGGGTGAGCGTTCTGGGGTGCAACGTCAGGCCGGACAGATCAGGTACACGCGTATGACGTCGATGAAGAAATCCAACAGCCTGATCGAGTCGGCGATCTCCGCGGCATTTCATGGCGAGCGTCGCGGCCATCCCACGCTCGTCCCCGCCAGCGCCGAGCTGATGCTCGCGCCAGCGATCGGCGAGCACGCGCCGGCACGCCCGGACATCCGCCCCGGCGGCAAGACCTTCAACCGCGATCTTTCGTGGCTCGAGTTCAACGCTCGCGTCCTTCGCCAGGCGCAGGACGAGCGGTTCCCCGTACTCGAGCGCGCCAAGTTCCTGGCGATCTTCACCAGCAATCTCGATGAGTTCGTGCAGAAGCGTGTCGGATGGCTGCACCGCCAGCTTCAGGCCGGCACACTGCCCGACGGGCCTGATGCGCCGTCGCCCGCCGCGATGCTCGACACCGTTCGCAAGACCTTCGAGTATCTGGAGCAGCAGCAGGCGGCGTGCTTCGAGCAGAGCCTGCGCCCGGCGCTGGCCAAGGAAGGCATCGAGCTTTTGGACTACGGGCAGCTCGCGCCCGATGAGCGCGAGCGTCTGACGGCGTTCTTCCGTCGCTCGGTCTTCCCGGTGGTGACGCCGCTGGCGGTGGATCCGGGCCACCGATTCCCGTTCATCAGCAATCTGTCGAGCAACCTCGGCGTCTTCGTGACCGAGCCGAACAACCCCGAGCAGTTGTTTGCACGAGTGAAGGTGCCGTGGGGCGCAGGGATCCCGCAGTGGATCCGCGTGCCGAGCGTCGCCGGTCGCGAGCCGAAGAAGGGCGAGCTTGGCCGCGGGCGCTTCGTGCAGTTGCACGAGTTGATCATCAACAACCTGCCGGACCTCTTCCCGGGCCTGAAGCTCGAGGAGACGGTGCCGTTCCGCGTGACGCGTGCCGCCGAGGGCGCCGCGGAGGTCGAGACTGATGCGGGCGACGTGGACAATCTGCTGGACTACGTCGAGACGGCGCTGAAGCACCGGCGATTTGCGAAGGTTGTGCGGCTCGAAGTCGCCGCGGGCGCGACGGCGCGATTCGTACGGCAGCTTGTCGAGCTCTTCCAGATCCAGCCCGAGGACGTTGATCCGTCGATCGGTCTGCTGGATTTCCGCTCGCTCTACGAGATCGCCGACCTGCCCCGCCCGGACCTGAAGTTCCCGTCGTGGACGCCCGCCATCCCCGCCCGGCTCGCCGATCGCGACACCAGCATCTTCGACATCATCCGGCGCGGCGACGTCCTCGTGCATCACCCCTACGAATCGTTCTCGGCAAGCGTCGAGCGGTTCATCGCCGAGGCCTCGACAGACCCGAGCGTGCTGGCGATCAAGCAGACGATCTACCGCACCTCGCGCGACTCTCCATTCGTGTCGCACCTCATTCGTGCCGCCGAGAGCGGCAAGCAGGTTGCGTGCCTGGTTGAGCTGCGCGCCCGCTTCGACGAGAGCCGGAACGTCAAGCTCGCGCAGTCGCTGGAGAAGGCGGGCGTCCACGTCGCGTATGGCGTGATCGGCCTGAAGACGCATTGCAAGGCGGCGCTCGTTGTTCGTAAAGAGCCCGATGGCCTGCGTTGCTACGCCCACCTTGGCACCGGCAACTACAACCCGTCGACCGCGAACCTCTACACCGACCTGGGCCTGCTGACCTGTGACCCGGACATCACCGCCGACGTGGTGGACCTGTTCAACCTGCTCACCGGGCGCAGCCGGAAGACTGACTACAAGCGCCTGCTGGTCGCGCCCGCGACGATGAAGACCCGCATGCTCGACCTGATCAAGCGCGAGTGCGATCTGGCCAGGGCGCACGCCGCGGGCCAGTCGCCGGTCGGCGGTCGCATCATCGCCAAGATGAACGCGCTGGAGGACAAGGACGTCACCAAAGCCCTGTACGAAGCGTCGAGCGCCGGCGTGAAGATCGATCTCTACGTCCGCGGGTTCTGCTGTCTCCGCCCCGGCGTCGTCGGCCTTTCAGAGAACATCACCGTCACCAGCATCGTCGGGCGTTTCCTTGAGCACTCGCGCGTCTTCTGCTTTGGTAACGGCAAGGCCAACCTGCTCGACGCCGAGTGGTTCATCGGCTCGGCCGACTGGATGTTCCGCAACCTTGAGACCCGCGTCGAGGCGGTCTGCCCGGTCACCGATCCGATCGCACGCCAGCGATTGCTCCGCATGGTTGAGGTGATGACGCACGATCGTCGCAACGCGTGGGAACTCCGCCAGGACGGCAAGTACGTCCCCAAGCGCCCGGACGCCGGCACGCCGTCGGACCTCGCGTCGATGGGCACGTTCGACGCGCTGATGGCCGACGCGAAGCTCTAACTCGATGACCGGTGCGTGAAGCCTTGTCGTGCCATCGTCATCGTCAACGAATCACTCGCGCCGTCGTGTCGATCGGCGCTGAGGTGCCGCCTCGGGCGCCCGAAGCTGGTTCGCCGCTGGGCTTGTTCGAGTCCGCGCCCGACGTCGCGCCGCCGGTCGAAGCGCTGTTCGCCGCGGCTCGCTGCGCTCGCGACCGCCGCCACGCCTTGATCATCCGCACCGTCACAAACAACCACCCCGCGATCACCAGAGCATCATCAGTGAACCCCAGCGGGCCCAGCAGCGCCTCGGGCACAAAGTCCAGCGGCGACACGATGTAGATCAGCGACAGAATCGAGACGATCACCCAACGCATCGCGTGTGCTCCTGAGCCCTGAAGAACAGTACGCAGCACGCCCCGATCACTGGCCCGGATCGCCCGAACTCGCCGCCCAGCCCATCGCCCCGCTCCGTCGGTTCCTGCCATATCGCCAGCGAGCCGCGCACGGTTCTTGCCACCTGTTAGACTCTGCCAATGACCACCCGGGAACGCTTCCCGCTCCATCTGCGAATTTTCTTGGGCCTCGCCATTGGCGTCGTCGTCGGCCTGCTCATCAACCGCTTCTGGACGCCCGACGTCTGGGCGTCTCTCTCGGTCAACAACCCCAAGGCGTACCTCGCAGGGACCGCGGCGCCGGAGAACGACAACGCATCGATCCTCGCCGGAGCCGCGCGGCTCATCGCCAGCACGACGGATTTCCTCGGCAAGATCTTCGTCCGCGCCCTGCGATTCATCGCGGTGCCGATCGTCCTGTTCTCGATCATCGTCGCCGTCGCGGGCCTCGGTGATCCGCGAAAGCTCGGGCGATTGGGCGCCAAAACGCTCGGCATCTTCGCGCTCACCGTCCTGATCGCCGTCGTCGTGGCCAGCACGCTGGCGACCACCATCCGGCCCGGCGACGGCGTGGATCAGAGCACGCGCGAGCGACTCCTGGCCGACGCCTCCGTCGCCGGCGCAAAGACGCTCAGCGGCACCACCGCCGCCAGCGCCACCTCGTTCAAGGACCAACTCCTCAACGTCCTGACGCTCAACCCCTTTGACTCGCTGGCCCGGGGCGACATGCTTCAGGTCGTCGTCACCGCCATCATCCTCGGCTTCGGCCTCACGCTGATCCCCAAAGAACGCGCCAAACCCGTCATTGATGCCTGCGACGCGATCACCAGCGCGATCCTCGAACTCGTCCGCTTGCTCCTGCGTTTCGCGCCCATCGCGGTCCTCTGCCTCATCACGCCCGTGATCGCCACGCTCGGCGTCGACGCGCTCACCGCGCTGATCATGTACTGCTTCGCGGTGCTGCTGGGAATGGCCATCATCCTGTTCATCGAGTATCCGGCGGTGCTCTGGTTCTTCACGCGCTGGGCCTACGCCGGCACGCAGCGCGTCGGCATCGCGCGGTTCTTTCGCGCCATGGCCCCGGCGCAGCTGCTGGCCTTCGGCAGCTCATCGAGCGCCGCGACGCTTCCGGTCACGATCGAGTGCTGCGAGGACCGCCTCGGCGTGCCGAAGGACATCGCCAGCTTCGTGTGCCCGCTGGGGACCACCATCAACATGGATGGCACGGCGCTGTTCCAGGTCATCTCGGTCAACTTCCTCGCCCAGCTTTACGCCGTGGACCTGTCGTTCACTGATCAGCTCACGATCGCGGCCCTCTCGATCCTGGTCGCAATCGGCGCACCCGGCCTGCCCAGCGCCAGCGTCGTGATGATGGTCGTGCCGCTGCAAGCCGTCGGCGTGCCGATCGAGGGCCTCGCGCTGGTGCTCGCGGTCGATCGCCTGCTGGACATGGCCCGCACCGTCGTCAACGTCAGCGGCGACGCCGTCGCGGCCGTCGTCGTCGCCGCCTCCGAAGGCCGCATGACAGACCCGCCGACCGGCGGTGAATCCAAATCGTCGTGATGTCGCCGCGTGGCTCGTGCTGCGTTGGCATCGGCCGGGCCGATTGAATGTCATGAGCCGAGCCAGCGTGAGCGTCTACACGCTCGCGATCAACGCGGTGAGTGAGTGTGCCCCCGCCTCAACGCGGCTGCTGCTCGCGAGCGATCCGGGGATCAGCGACGTGACGCCCGCGCGCAGCGCCATCGGCTCAAACGCGCCGGTGGTGCTGATCAGCCTGCCCTCGCCAGCGACAACCAGCAACGCAACGCACCGATCGCTCTTTGCGATACCCTCGCTCGCGCCGGCGTTCACACAGAGCTCATCCAGCGTGAAGAACTCCGTCGTCACCAGTCGCGATCGCACACCGCCGGGTTCGAGCTTCGTCGCCGCGGGCGCCGGGCCGAAGTCGATGCACGCCATCGCCTGCTCGACATGCAGCTCTCGCCCGACGCGCCCCCAGTCATACACGCGGAACGTCGTGTCGCTGGGGGTTTGCACCTCGGCCACGAGCACGCCGGCACCCAGCGCATGCACCGTGCCGCTGGGCAGGTTGTGACACTCACCGACCACCGCCGGCAGCGCATCCATCAGCTCAACAACGCCCGCCCCGTCGCCGCTGCGCAGCGCCTGCTCGAACCGCTCACGCGTGACGCCGGGCCTCACGCCCTTGTAGATCAACGCGTCCGGCTCGGCGTCCAGAATGTACCAGCACTCGGTCTTCAGGTGCGCGCCGGCGTGACTCGCGGCGTACGCCGGTGACGGATGCACCTGCACCGAGAGGTTCTCCATCGCGTCCAAGTACTTCACCAGCAACGGAAACGGCCCGGCATTCTCACGCCCGAGCAGCGCGTGCCCCCACAGTGCCACCGCGTCGTGCAGCGTGCGGCCCGCCAGCGCGCCGTTACTGATGACCGAGCGCGCCGCGCCGCCACCGGCGCCGCTGGCGCTGGTGCTGCCCATGTCGGCAAGCTCCCACGATTCGCCGATCTTGCTCCCGCGCGAAACGGGCTTGCCGAATCGCGCAAGCCGATCTCCACCCCAGACCTTCTCCATCAGAATCGGGCGGAACGTCAGCGGGTACGGGTGTGTGTGCGTGGTGATCATCGGCGAACATTATCGTTCAGAGCCACCCATCGCGATCACCTCGCTTGGTCGGATCCACGCTGCCGTCTCGAGCGTGCGTTCATCTCGATCAATCAAGCAACGCTGCCTCGACCGATAAACCCGGCCCGAATGCCAGCAAGACGGTGCCCGGCGCATCACCGGCCATCGATGGCCTCGCAACTCCCCCGCTCGCCTGCCGCAGCCGCTCCAAGATAAACAGCACCGTCGGCGACGACATGTTCCCATACTCGCGCAGGATCGCTCGCGATGCACGCATCGCATCATCACTCAGCCCCAGCGCCCGCTGCACCGCATCCAAGATCCGCGGCCCACCCGGATGCACCGCCCATCGCCCCGCGCGCACAAGCGCATCCAGCGAACGCCCGGTCGAATCCAGCCATCCGCTCAACCACTCTTTCAGCCGCTCCTCGATCAGCCGCGGCACACTCTCGCCCAGCGTCATCTCAAAGCCCTGATCACCGATTCGCCACGCCATCGCGCCCGCCGAATCCGGAAACACACATCCGCCCACCGCCCGCACGCAGTCACCACGGGCTACAGGCGATCCCGAGATCACGCACGCCGCGGCGCCATCGGCAAACAGCGCGTTGGCGACGATCTGGTCGGCGCGATCGCCCGCCTGAAAGTGCAGCGAGCACAGTTCAACGCAGACCAGCAAGATGCGGACGTCTTCGCTGTGCTCTTCACTGGCAAACGCCTTCGCGACGCCCAGCGCATTGATCGCGCCGTGACAACCCATATAGCCAACGTGCAAGCGTCGCACCGTCCGCGGCAGCCCGAGCCGCTCGATCAACTCGTGATCGACACCCGGAGCCGCGAACCCGGTACACGACACCGTGATGACGTGCGTGATCTCGCCCGAGGCAACGCCGAGCGAAGTTGCACGCTCCAGTGCATGCCCCGCGGCACGCAGCGCCAGCGTCTTCGCATCGCTCACATAGCGATCCATGCGGGCCCCCGTCGATGGCCCGCAGCCGCCGGTAGGGATGAAGTCCTGATCCAGCGGCTGGCCAGTCTCGGTGCTCGATCGCAGCAGCGTGCTGGCACGCTGATCAACGCCCGAGCGCCCGTAGATCACGCGCGCAAAGCGTGCCTTCTCCTCGCCGAGCCCGCCGGCCCGAACGCCGAAGTCCGCCGCTTGCGACTGCTGAGCGAAGTGCGCGGGCGTCACGCACGCCAGACTGATGATCCTGGCGCTCATGTCGTCACCCGCGTCGCTGGTGTCACGAGGCGTGCGTCGTCGTTCGATCGAGAGTTGTCGGGCGATCGCGCGCCCGCGTGATGAGCAATCGTCTCATTCGCCTCGAAGTACGGGCGCTCAAGATGTCGCGCAAGTCGCGAGACAGTGGGCGACACCAGCGGCACATGCGCCAGCGACCACACGCTCGCTCGTGTGACCAGTGGCGACCTCAGCAGCGGTTTGATCAGCGCGCACGAACGCTGGCGAGAACGAATGTGCGATTGATGCCAGTTCTGCCACGCGATTCCAAGCTCATCTCGCCACAGCTTCCCTCGCTCGCCGGCGCCGATCGCCGAACCGACGAGTTCCGCCAGTTGCATCGCGCCTGCCAGCGCCCAGGCCATGCCCTCGCCGGTGAAGGGCTCGACATAACCGGCGCTGTCGCCCAGCAGCAGCACGCCGCGCGACGCGACGCGTCTCCGTGAGCGTGTGAGGCGAGAGGTGCCACGCAACTGCAGCGCCTCGGGGCTGATCACCGGACCGCCGGCGATTCGAAGCGTCTGCCCCACCGCGGCCGCCGGGCCACCAAGATCACGAGCCCAGGCGACATCCACCGCCGCGGCGAGGTTGACCCGCCCATCGCGCAATCGCACCAGACCGACATACGCGTGCGGCGCAACGTACATCGCAATCTCGCCATCGCCCGGCATTCGCGCCGGCTCGACAGCCGCGGCATCGATCACGCAGCCAACGCCGAAGCGACCGTCAGCATCAACACGCTCGGCAAACGCCGGATCCGCCCCGCAGCTCGCGCCACCGAGCCCGTCGGCCGCGACGACCACGTCCGCGTCGATCACGCGATCACCCGCCTGCGTGCGAAGTCGAAGCGATCGCGGCGATCGATCGCCATCCCGAGCACCCCGCGCGCCTGCCTTCATTCCACCACGATTGCCGCCCCAATCGTAATCCTCGACAATCGCGGCGCTCGTCCGCGGCTCAAATCGCACACCAAGCGAGACCGCCTCGCTCACCAGCATCTCATCCAGATCGCTCCGCAGAATCGCAAGCCCCGGGCGCTTCGCGATCGTCGCTCGGCCAGTGGCGCTGCACAGCAGGACGCGGTCAACAACGACTCCCGCATCGCGGCACCATTCGCCGAACCCCAGTTGCTCCAGGCACTGCACCGCGCCCTCGTTCAGGCAACACCCGCACACCTTCGCCCGGGGCCACGCCGAGCGTTCGATCAGCGTGATCTGAGCCGCGTCGCTTGCGCGCTGCGCCAGCCGCAGCGCGAACGCGGCGCCCGCCAGCCCCGCGCCGATCACCGCCACACGCACAGGCGTTCGAGCGCTCATGCACGCTCCCATCGCACCAGCGCACGAAACGGCCACGCCCGAGTCACCGTCGCGCCCGACATCCCAGCCCGCGCGGCCATCTCACGCAGCTCCGCCAGCGAGTACGCGTTGTACACCGAGCGCACCGCGTCCACGCGCACCACGCGCGAGCGGGTGAGCACGCGCCCCGCCACCGCCGCCGCGATCAGCCCGCGACGGCATCGACGCAGATCGCTCACAACCACGCCGATGCGAGCGACTCGCGCCATCTCGCGCAGCACCGCCGTCGCCGCGTCTGCGTCCAAGTGGTGCAGGAACAGCGAGCACGTCACCACATCGATGCTCCGATCCGCTATCGGCAGCCCCATCCCAACCACATCGCGGCAGAGCGTCTCGCTCGCCATCCCGCCCGCGCTGAACCGATCTCGAACCGCCCCCAGCGCCTCGGCGCTGATGTCACACGCCGTCGCCTCGCAGCGGAACCCCGCGACCTTCGCCCGACGCGCAACATCCAGCAGCACATCGCCGGAGCCACTGGCAATATCCAGCAGGCTGAACGACGTGGCACCGCCCGGTCGCCGCTCAAGCATCGCCGAGATCGGTTTCCAGATGCTCCTGCCCGCGCCGGAGATGCGATTGATGCGGGCCAGCCCGCGCAGCGCACGCCGATGCTCCGAAGCATCCAGCCGCGGATCATCCATCAACTCGGGTTGAAGCCGTCGCGCCAGCATACATCGGCGTAGATCGGAAG
>JALHNK010000015.1:1406-38850 GCA_022843565.1 Phycisphaerales bacterium | reverse complement strand
AGCAACCCGTTCGGACCTCAGGGCGATGCGCCGTATGCCGGGCCGCAGCGGACGAGCATCCTGGCGATCTGCTCTCTGGTGAGCTCGCTGATCTGCTGTATCCCGGTGGTGACCGGGACGCTGGGCATCTTGCTGGGCGTCGGCGCGCTGATCGGGATTTCAAGCAGCCGCGGGCGCGTGAGCGGGCGCGGGCTGGCGATCGGCGGGATTCTGCTGGGGATCATTACGTCGGTGATCTGGGTTGCGATCTACATCGGCGCAGCGGGGGCGACCAATGCATGGGTCAACGCCACCTATCCGCTGGCCAAGGCGGTGCAGACCGGCGACGTTGCGCAAGTTCGCGTGAAGCTGTCGCCGAACACAAGCTATACCGATGAACAGATTCGCGCCTTTGGTGCGGAACTGACGGCGCAGCTCGGCAACATCAAGCCGGCACCCCAGAGCCCGCTGGAGTTCGCCAGTGTCTATTGGCGGGGATTCCAAGACCTCGCGCGCGTGAGCCAGAAGGTGCAGGGCGGGCAGCCACCCCAGCAACCCGGCGATGGGCTGGCGGTCTTTGACTTCGACAACGGCACAGGCATGTTCTTTATTGGTCTCGACCAATCTGGCGGTGCCGCAAACGCGCCCGGGCCGAGCTTCTTGGACGGCACCGTCGACGACCTGACCATCCTCCTTCCCGACGGCACGCTGCTCCGCCTCTCCGCCATTCCTGCCGGCAACGCGCCGACGACACCGGGCGCGCCGAAGCCGGCCCCCAAGCTCACGCCCGGGCGGCCGTCCAGTGAGGGCTGAGAGCCTGCCGGTGTGATCCGTGCGAAATGAAACGGGGCCCGACTCGGGTGAGTCGGGCCCCTTTGTTTTTGCTGAAGCTCCGTCGTGTGGGGCAGGCGTCTCGCCTGCCTTTCTTGGACTGGAGTTGAGTCAGGAGTCCGTGGCGCTGAGGGGGCCTGCGGAGGCAGGCGGGACGCCTGCCCCACGGGTCACAGATCGCGACTTACTTGATGCCTTCGAGCGAGACGATGAGGCTGACGGTGTCGCCGAGCGCTCCGGGGCCGTAGGTGATGCCGAAGTCCTTGCGGCTGATGGTGAAGCGGGTCTCGAGGCCACCGAGCGGCTGGCCGGCGGCGGCGGTGTTCTCGGCCTTGACGGTGATCGACTTGGTGATGCCGCGGACGGTGAGGTCACCGGTGACGTCGAAGGTCGTGTCGGTGAGCTTCTTGACGCTGGTGCTCTTGAAGGTGAGGGTGGGGAACTCCTTGGTGGAGAAGAAGTCCTGGCCCTTGAGGTGGCGGTCGCGCCCGGCGTTGTTCGAGTCGATCGAGTCGGCCTTGATGCTGACGTCGATGAAGCTCTCGGCGGGGTTCGCGCTGTCGAGGTTGAACGAGCCGGAGATCTCGCGGAAGATGCCGTAGAAGTTCGCGGCGTTCTTGTGGCGGATGCCCCAGACGACCGAGGCGTGGACGGGGTCAACCTTGAAGCCCTTGGTGGGGGCGGTGGCGGTGCCCGTGGCGGCGGGGGCTGCGGGGGCGGCGGGGGCCGGTTTGGCGGCGGCCATGCCACCGAGGAGAATCGCGCTGCCGGCGGCGATCATGAGGACGGTGGCGGCGACACACATCGAGCAGTTCTTCATCATGGTGAAAACTCCGGGGTATCTCGAGGGGACGAAATCGAGGCTGAAAAGCCTCACGATCGGACGTCCGATCACAGCGCGTTCCTGGACGTGATCACAACGATATCGCCAGAACGATCGGACTAGATGCGAGCGGTGGCGGCGGGGTTTCGGGGAAATCGGAGGCTTCAGGCGGGCTCGGGGGGGGGTTCGGGGGGCGGGCGGGGCCCGCGACGCGTAAGGAACTCATGACTTCACCCCAAATTCGGCGGTTTTTTCGCTCGGGCGGATGGTGTGGGGTATGTTTCAGAAGTTGTCCGGCGTCGGGGATGTCCCGGCGTGGCGGGCTCAACCCGGGAGGTCGTATGGCGTGCAATTTCGTTCGCACTCGTTGGGTGGCCTCAGTGGTTGGCGTGGTCGGGTGCCTGTCGCTTGGCGGCGTGGCCGGTGCGCAGACGGTGGCGACGTTCTACCCGTCTCAGGACAACACGTTGTTTCAATCCACCACCGGCAACCGCAGCGCTGGGGCGCAGGATTCGTTCTACACCGGGCGGATCGATGTCGCGACGGGCGGGGTGCGGCGCGGGCTTGTGCAGTTCAATCTGTCGTCGATCCCGGTGGGCTCGGTGGTGACGAGCGCGTCGCTCCAGCTTTACCTGATGCAGGGCCAGGGCGGTGTTGAGGTCACGCTGCATCGGACGCTGGCGAGTTGGGGCGAGGGGACGAGCGCTGGCGGCATGGGCCGCGGGTCGGCATCGACGCCGGGCGACGCGACGTGGATCCACCGGTTCTTCAGCAACCAGTTCTGGACGACGCCCGGGGGCGACTTTGTAAACGCGCCGAGCGGCACCACGATGCTCAGCTCCAACGGCCCGTTTCACACCTGGTCTGGCGCCGGCGTCGCGAACGACTTGCAGTTCTGGGTCAACAACCCGGGGCAGAACTTCGGCTGGACGCTGCGTGGCGACGAGGGCACGCGTCAAACTGCTGAGCGCTGGGCATCGAGCGAGGCGGCGGGCGGGGCTGAGTTCTGGCCCACGCTGACTGTGACGTACGTGATCCCCGGGCCGGGCGCGGCGGCGATGGGGGGGCTGGTTCTGCTGGCGGCGTCGCGACGGCGGCGGTCTGCGTTCGCCTGAGCGAGCGATAGTTCTAGAAGATTGAATCAGGACGGTACCAATGGCGCCGCGGCGAATCGCCGCGATGTTCCAGTTGTCACGCCAGGGTTTCCGCTTGGTTTGTGAGTTTGCGCAGACTTGAACGATTTAAGGCGCTTACAGAGCGGCGTGGTGTAGACTCGATTTCGTTGACGCGGGTGGCCCGGCTCGGGCGGTCGCGTTGGGGTGGTAGGGGGCGTGGTTGTTTGCGTTGTTTGTTGTCGCACTCGAAGGGCCTCAGGGCCCGGAAGAGGGGTTTTCCTATGGCCGCGATTGACCTGAACCAACTGGAATCCGCGGCGAAGCTGATCGTGGCGCCTCGCCTGACGAAGCTGCTGAGTTGCCCGGCGTTGATCGCGCGGTCGAAGGTTGCTGAGTGGCGGGCGCGCCGGGGCGGGTCGACGGTGGAGCTGGTGGGGAAGACGTTCTGGGGAGCGGATTTCTACGCCGCGATTCCTGAGAGCGTCTCGACGACAATCTATCGGTATGGGATTTTCGAGGAAGAGCTGACGCGGGCGTTTGTGTTGTTGCTGGACAAGGGGATGACGTTCTTCGATGTCGGATCGCACTTTGGGTATTTCTCGCTGCTCGCGTCGGCGTTGGTGGGCGAGACGGGGAAGGTCCACGCGTTTGATCCAACGCCCAGCACGTACGCGATGCTGCGAAAGAACACCAGCGGCGTGGCGAACATCACGACATCGAACGTCGCGGCGTCGTCGACCGACGGCGAGATGACGTTCAACGACTTTGGCCTGGCGCACTCGGCGTTCAACTCGCTGGGCGCCGCGAAGATGAATGTCGGCGGCTTGCGCGCCGAGGTCATCAGGGTGAAGGCGATCACGATGGATGGGTACTGTCGCGATCGGAACGTGTGGCCGGATGTGATGAAGGTGGACGCCGAGGGCGCGGAGCTGGACATTCTCAAGGGGATGCCCGAGCTGCTGGAGCGTCGGAAGACGACGATCACGCTGGAGATGGGGGATGTCGGAGAGACGGCCGGGAGCGGGCAGAGTCGGCGGGTGTATGACTTCATCGCGGCTCGCGGGTACAAGGCGTTTGAGATGGCCGGGACGCGGATGGTGCCGCACGAGCCGCTGGTGGACTATCCGTATACGAACATCATCTTTAAGCCCGCGTGAGGGCGAGGGCGTGGAGTGCCCATCAGACGATTGCCCAAGCTCCCGGTTCTGCCCGGGTGGGCGCGATGCGTTGATACTCCGGGCGCAGCGACTTTGCTGGGATGAGCGTGGGGGGCTGCGATTGTGAGTGCGGGCTGTGGTGTGGGCGGGAATAATGCGGGGATTCGCGAACGGGAGCCGCGCATGAGCATCGCCACGCAGACGTCCTCTTCACCCGATGCCAGCACCCGCAACGCGTTCGACACGCGGACCGATGCGCTCTTTGAGCAGTTGCGGCAGCAGGGGCTGTGGAAGCACCTGCAGGTGCTTGATTCGCCGATGGACGCGGTGGTGAAGCTGCGCCAGGGCGACGGCACGTTTCGCGACACGCTGTGTTTTTGCAGCAACAACTACCTCGGGCTGGCGAATCACCCGGAGGTGATCGAGGCGGGTATCAAGGGTCTGCGGGACTATGGCGCGGGGACCGCGAGCGTGCGGTTCATTTGCGGCACGTTCTCGCCGCACGAGACGCTGGAGCGGGAAATCGCCGGCTATATGGGCACGGAGGCGAGCTACACGTTTGTGAGCGCGTGGACGGCGAACGAGGCGGTGTTCCCGACGCTGTGCGAGCCGGGGGACATCATCATCAGCGACGAGCTGAACCACGCGTGCATCATCGATTCGATCCGCCTGGCGACGGTGATCAAGAAGGGTGTTCACAAGGCGGTGTACCGCAACAACGTGATGCGCGGCGAGAAGAGCCTGCACAGCGCGCTGGAGGCGGCGCGAGCGAACCCCGAAGTCACCGGCCAGATCTGGGTCGTCACCGACGGCGTGTTCAGCATGGAAGGGAGCATCGCGGACCTGCCGGCGATGCGGGCTCTGTGCGATCAGTACGGGGCGATGCTGGTGGTCGATGACAGCCATGGGCATGGGGTGATGGGCAGGCTGGGGCGGGGAACGCATGAGCATTGGGGAATGGCGGGCGAAGCGCCAAATTCTCAAATGGGCAAATTGCCAAATGGCCAAATTCAGACGGCTTCGGCGGGACGGGTTGACCTTTTCACTGGCACGCTTGGCAAGGCTTTGGGTGGTGGTGCGGGTGGGTTCGTTGCGGGGTCGCAGCGGGCGATCGATTTGATCGTGCAGCGGGGGCGGCCGACGTTGTTCAGCAATGCGCTGCCGGTGACGGTGGCGATGAGCGCGCAGAAGGCGATCGAGATCACGCTGCGCGAGCCGGGGCGTGTGCAGCGGCTGAAGGACAACGTGGTGTATGCGCGGGCGAAGATGAAGGACGCGGGGTTCAACGTGCTGGAATCACCCACGGCGATCTGCCCGGTGATCGTTCACGACACCGCCAAGGCGATCGCCATGAGCAAGCGGCTGCTGGAGCTGGGCGTGTTTGTGATCGGCTTTGGATATCCGGTGGTGCCCGAGGGGCACGCGCGGCTGCGATGCCAGATCTCTGCGGCGCACACGACCGAGCATATTGATGAGCTGGTGGCGGCGATGAAGAAGCTGTAGGGGGAACGTGAAGGCGAACGTGAACGCGAAACGGAGGCTTGGCTTCCGGCGATTGTCGTGACCACGAGGCTCTCGAAGTCCCGCCCCCTCCGCCGCGAGGCGCGGCACCTCCCCCGGTAGGAACCGGGGGAGGGTGGCTTGAGGCGCGCCGCGGTGTCTCGCGGGCGGGGCGGTTTCACGCTACGCTGGGGGCATGGTCCACGTGAACAGGCGATCCGCGGCGGTGATGGTGTTTGCGAGTGCTGGCGTGTGCGCGCTGCTGGGCGGGTGTGCGCCGTCGCCAACGCTGCAAGTGATGGACGCGACGATGATCGAGTCGTCGCCGGAGGCGGTGGTGGTGGCGGTGCGGGTGCGGGCGACGAACACGGGCGAGGATGGGCTGCCCCTGCGTGAGGCGACGTACACGGTCTCGGTGGCTGGCCGGAGCGCGACGGTGACGCGGTCGCCCGAGTCCACGCTGCGGGCGCGGGGCGAGCAGGATTTCATCGTGCCGGCGTCGATCCGCGTGACGCAGGCCGAGCGCGCGGCGATGGCGGGTGCGCCGTTTACGGTCACCGGGAAGGTGTCGTATGTGCCGCCGGGGCGGATCCCGGAGGTCTTCTTCGATTGGGGGCTGTATCGCCCGAGCGCATCGATGAACGGGAGCGGCACGGTGAACCTGGCGGGTGCGCCGGTGGCGGCGCCGCAGCCGGATGGACGGACGCTGCCGTAGCGGAGCCTTCAGCCGCCAGCGTTCAGCCGTCAGCAAAGCAGCAAAGCAGCAAAGCAGCAAAGCAGCAAAGCAGCAAAGCAGCAAAGCAGCAAAGCAGCAAAGCAGCAAAGCAGCAAAGCAGCAAAGCAGCACAGTGCGAACGTTTGAGGCGGTTGCCGATTGCTGGTTTTTCGCGTGCGGCCCTCGGTTGTCTGCGCGAACTCGACGATCGTGGATCTGGCTCAAAGCTGACAGCGTTCTGTTGAAAGCACAGACAGGACGAGGGCAGGTCTTCCTGCACCCCTCCGGGGTGCTGTCGATTGCGTGTGCGGTTTCCGGGGGTTTCGCTCGAAGACTCGCTTCACCCCCGGCTACATTCCGCCGGCCCTCCGGGCCGAAAGGCATCGATTCAACAGAGCACGCTGACGGCTTACGGCTGCCGGCTCAAAGCTGACGGCTGTTGGCTGAAGGCTGGCGGCTATTCAGCGTTTCCAAACTTCTTTCGCTCCCAGGGCTTGGGTTCGCGGCGTTCCAGTTCGATGTTGCCGCCGACGAGTTGCACGTTGGGCTCGCCGACGACGCGCGAGAGTGAGCCGAGGAAGCCCGGCGTGACTGCGAACTTGACGCGCGATGCGTCCACGAGCACGTCGGCATCTTGCGTGGTGATCTGGAGCTCCAACGCGAGCGTTGGGCCCAGCGGCGGCGCGTTGGGGTCCGGGCGCAGGGCGATCTGTGCCGAGACGAGGGACTTGACGCGGTCCAGCGCGTCGGCGCTGCCGCCGTTGAGGCGCGTTTCATCGACGACGACGCGGAGCTTCTTGGCGACCTCAGCGGCGTCGGCCAGCGAGACGAGGCGATCAACGATGAGCTGTGGCTCGCCCCGCGAGTGATCAACCTTGCCCTGAACGAGCACGATGGCGTCGGTGACGATCGCGCTGTGGTGGCGCGCGTAGCAATCGCTGAAGCACACGCCCTGAATCGTGCCCTCTTTGTCTTCGAGGTTCACCACGGCCATTTTGCTGCCGGCGGACTTGCCGTTCTTGGTCACGATCTGGCGGATGCCGGTGATTAACGCGGCGAGAGTGACCTTCATGTCCTGGGCGATCTGTTTGTCGCGGATTTTGCGTGTGGTGCAGTTGGCCAGGCGCGAGAGCACGTCTTTGGATTGATCGAGCGGGTGGCTGGAGATGTAGAAGCCGAGCGCTTCTTTCTCGTTAAAGAGTGTCTCGGTCTCGGTCCACGGCGCGACCTTTGCAAGCAGCGATTGCTGAGCCGACGCGGCCCCGGAGTCGCCGCCGAAGCCGAAGAGTGCGCCCTGCCCGCTGGCCTTGTCGGCCTGTGCCTTGACGCCGGCGGAGACCGCTGGCTCGATGCTGGCGACCATCGCTGAGCGATTGGGACGCCCGTGCAGACAGTCCATCGCGCCGCTCTTGATCAGGGCCTCAAGCGTGGCCTTGTTGACGGAGCCGGCGTTGCCGCCGCTGCCGCCGACGGGCACGCGCTCGCAGAGATCAAAGAGTGAGGAGAAGGGCTTGGGTGCCGGTCGCGCGGCGCCGGATGCTGCGGCCGTCGCGGCGGCGACGATCTGATCGCGTTCGCGGACGATGCTCTCAATGGCTTTATCGCCGACGCCCTTGATGCCACCGAGGCCGAAGCGGAGATGGCCGTGGAGCGAGGTGCGGGGCTCGCCATCGGGGAAGACGACGCCGAAATCGGCGTGAGAGAGGTTGATATCCGGCGGGCGAACTTCGACGCCGACCTTGATGGTCTGGTTGCTGAGCGGATCGATGAAGCGTGTGTTCTTGCAATCCTCCAGATACGGCAGCCACTCGGAAGCCTGGCTGGCGGCGCTCTCAAAGGTGAGGAACGCGGCCATGTACTGGTTGGGGAAGAAGGTCTTGAGGTACGCGGTTTGATACGCGACGATGGCGTAGCCGGTGGAGTGCGACTTGTTGAAGCCGTAGCCGGCGAACTTCAGGATGAGCTCGAAGAGGTCGTTGGCCTGGTCTTTGGTGAGGCCTTGTTTGACGGAGCCCTCGATGAACTTGGGGCGTTCTTTCTCGATCTTGTCGTGCTTCTTCTTGCTGATGTTTTTGATGAGCGAGTAGGCGTCGCGGAGTTTGATACCGCCGAGGCCGTGGACGATCTGCATGACCTGTTCTTGATAGACCATGACGCCGTAGGTCTCGGCGGTGAAGTGATCGACGATGGAGTGGACTTTGGGGACTTTGTCCTCGCCGTGCTTGCGGCGGTTGTAATCGGGGATGAGGTCCATGGGACCTGGGCGGAAGAGGGCGTTGGCGGCGATGAGGTCTTCGAGGCGGTCGGGCTTCATCTCGATGAGGAGCCGGCGCATGCCGGGGGATTCAAACTGGAAGACGCCGGTGGTGTCGCCGCGCCGGAACATCTCGAAGACGCGTTGGTCGGCGAAGTCGAGGCGATCGAGATCCAGCGGATGCTGGGGGGGAACTGCTGCCACTTTGCCACTCTGCCACTTCTCAAACTCGTCGGCGCGCCCCACGGCGCGCCAAATCTCCGCCTCACTCAGCCCCTCGCGAATGAGTTTCTTGGCGCGTTCGATGACGCTGGCGGTGCGGAGGCCCAGGAAGTCCATCTTCAGCAGGCCCATCTTCTCGCAGGTTGGGCCGTCCCATTGCGTGACGATGTCGGAGTCGTTGCCGCCGCTGGGTTTGTAGAGCGGGACGATCTCGTGGAGCGGGCGCGTGGCGACGATGACACCCGCGGCGTGGACGCTCGCGTGGCGTGCCTGGCCTTCGAGGGCGCGAGCGTTGTCCAGGCAGCGGCGCACGGTCGGATCGGCGTCGTAGAGCTTCTTGAGGTCGGGCTCGGTTTCGAGCGCTTTGTCGATGGTGATGCCGAGCTGCTCGGGAACGAGCTTGGCGACCTTGTCAACATCGGGCAGCGGCATTTCGAGCACGCGTCCGACATCGCGGATCGCGGCTCGGGCCTTGAGCGTTCCGAAGGTGATGATCTGCGCGACGTGCCCGTACTTCTTGCGGACGTAATCAATGACGCGGGCGCGCCCGTTCTGGCAGAGGTCGATATCGATATCGGGGTACTCCGAGCGATCCGGGTCGGTGAATCGCTCGAAGAGCAGGCCGTAGCGGACGGGGCAGGCGTTGCTGAGGCCCAGCGCGTAGCCGACCATGGTGCCGACGCCGGAGCCACGGGCCAGGGCGGGGATGCCCTGCTGGCGGCCCCAGTTGACGAAGTCCCAGACGATCAGGAAGTACGCGCTGATGTTCTTGTCGGCGAGGATCTTGAGTTCGCGATCCAGGCGTGTGCGCTTGGCGATTGCGTCGTCGGTGCCTTCGATGCTGCCGTAGCGCCAGATGAAGCCGCCCTCGGCGAGCAGGCGCAGCGCGCGATCGCACTCGATCTTGCTCGCGGCCATGTCCTCCGGCGTGGGGTTCTGCATCGGGCGGACTTCGAACTTGGCGCAGTACGCGCCGTACCACGAAGCGAGGTCGCCGGCGAAGTCTTCGAGCTTGGGCAACTCGTGCGGCTCAGGGACGTTGACGCGGACCATGGGCGAGTTGTTCTTGCCCAGCGGCAGCTCGACGTTGCAGCGCGAGGAGATGGCCCAGGTGTTTTCGAGCGCCTCGCGCCCGGCGTCGCCGTAGGCGCTGAAGATCTTCTCCATCTGCTCGGGGCTTTTGACGTAGAGCTCGGTGGAGTAGCGCATGCGCTCGGGGTCGAGCTTGCCCTTGCCGGTGGAGATGCACACGAGCGTGTCGTGGGCGTCGTGAGATTCGGCGCCGAGGTAGTGCGCGTCGTTGTCGCAGACCAGGGGCAGCTTCAGCTCGCGGGCCAGGCGGATGAGGTGCTTGTTGATCGAGTTCTGCTCCGGCACGTGGTGCTGGAGTTCGATGAAGAAGCGCGGGCCGGTGGCGGTGGGGGCGAAGGTCTCGGCGTGCCACTGGGCGCTCTGCACGGCGCGATCCCAGTAGAGCGAGTCACCGGAGCGCTCGTACTCCAGCAGGTGCTCGCCGATCTCGCTGCCGAGGTGGCCGTTGATGGCGATGATGCCCTCGTTGTGCGTGCGGAGGATCTCGCGGTCCATCCGGGGCTTGAAGTAGAAGCCGGTGAGATAGGACTCGCTGCTGAGATAGAGCAGGTTGTTCCAGCCGGCGTTGTTTTCTGCGAGGAGCACGAGGTGGTAGCCGCCATCGGAAACGCCGGTGTATGTGCGATCGCGTCGGTCGCCGGGGGCGACGTACGCCTCGATGCCGAGGATGGGCTTGAGGTTGCGCTCTTTGGCCTGGAGGTAGAAGGCGACGGCGCCGAAGAGGTTGCCGTGGTCGGTGCAGGCGACACTGTTCATGCCGAGCGACTTGATGCGCTCCATGAGTTTGTCAACGCGGTTGCCGCCGTCGAGCAGGGAGTACTCGGTGTGGAGGTGGAGGTGGGCGAATACCGCGTGGTTGGCGGCTGGAGAGGCGGTTGTTGCGGTGGTTTCGCCCATGGCGTGTGCTCCGGAGGGACTTGGGCATGATAGAGGGTGGGTGGGGGGGTGCAAAGCTCAAAGCAGCGAAGCTCAAAGCAGCAAACTGGGGCGGCTCGTGTCGAGACCTTTGGCCGTCGCGGGATGTGCCCGCCCTGGAGGTTGAGGCTTGCTGCTTTGAGTCTCTGCGTCGCTCGCGCTGCGTTGATTTTCTCGGACGCGAGCGAGTCGTCATGGGCGTGACAAGTTGCCGCGATTGCGTGCGCGACTGCCGTCACCGCTTGCCGCGCTTGCCCGCGCGGCATGGGCGGCGTGTGGCATCGCGATCGCGCAGCGTGATCGCTCGACTGTCCGGTGATCGCATGGCATGGTGAAGGTGACGACGCGAGCCGGGCGGCCGGCGGGATGGGATCGATGGCTGGCGGTGAGGAGAGGGCGTCCGAGCGCGGGCCCGATCCCATCTCGCCGGTTGTTCGGTGGTTCTGCCCGTCTGTTCTGCTCGCGTTGATCACTGACACATCGCGGGCGATGCCGCCCGCAACTCAAGACCGCACACCAGGAGATGAAGATGAACACCACGCACAAGATCGCCGTTGCTCTGATCGCCTTCGCCGGGCTCACCGCCATCGCCAGCGCCGACACGCTGGAGATGAAGTTCACGGGCACTGCCAAGGGCACGAACGTCAAGATCACGCAGAACACGAACACATTCAACACCTTCGCCGGGCAACTGAAGCACACGATCCAGAACGCCAGCGGCGTGTACGCGCCGCTCAACGGCGAGCGGATCACCTTCTGCTCGGACGTTTACGAGACCGTGACGAGCACGTTCAAGGTCTACGACATCGTCGGGCTCAATCTGTTGCCGGACACGGCTCCGATGGGCGCCGCGAAGGCCGACGCGATCTGGAACATGTACCAGGCACAGGGCTCCGGCGCGTTCTCGGCCAGCGCCTCGAACGACCTCGCGGCGGCGTTCCAGATCGCGGTCTGGGAGATTGTCTCGGACTTTGATTCGGGTGTCGGCCTCTCGAGCCTGAACGTGAACAGCGGCGCCTTCAAGGCCAAGAAGACCGACGGCAGCGCGCTCACCGGCGGCATCGCGACGAACCTCGCGAACCTCTTCGCGATCGCAACGGGCGGCTTCCAGGCCCAGCCCTCACTATCGCTCATCGGCCTTCGCCACGCGACGGCTCAGGACCAGATCGTCGCGTACAGCGGCGTGATCCCCGCTCCCGGCGCTGGCGCACTTGCGGGCCTTGGGCTTCTTTGCATGGGGCGTCGCAAGCGTTCGAGCAAGTAATCGGACGTGCCCAATGTACGAGTCCGCCCAGTCTCACCGAGGGTTTCCCGAGAACATTGAAAAAGAAGCCGCGTGGGCTTGTTTGTTGAGACGTCGTGGGCATGATGACCGCTCGCAACCACGCCGGGATTGCCCGACGTGAAACGACCGACCTGAGTCCGTCTGGCGCGCCGAGTTGAAGACGGCGCGGGGCGGATCAGCGATCGGAACACATACCTGAAGGAGAGAGAGAAATGGTTCGCCTGTCATCTGTCATCGCACTGTCTGCGCTCACACTCGCCGCCTCGGCCAACGCCGGGATCCTGCTTGAGTCGCAGCTTCCCACCAACACCAACAACGCCGTGTTTGTGATCGACGGGATCACGGTCACCGCCAGCAGCGCGCCGCGGAACTTTGCTCGCAAGACGATCAACGGCTTCACCGGCGTGGGCGTCGCGGGCGGCAACGTGGACGCGGAGATTGACTCGAACGAGTCGATCACGTTCACCTTCAGCTCCGCGGTCAACATCAACTCGCTGTCGATCGCGTTCCTCTACGCCGACGGGAACTTTAATGACGTCGGCAACGAGTCGGCCCATATCTTCGGCGATGCGAACAAGCAGGTGCTCGCGGTCACCAGTATCAACACCGGCACGTGGTCGGGGCCGGGCACGCTGACGAACGACTCAGCGTCCAGCAACGCCGGCGGCGGCGCGTGGACCGTGAGCGGCACTGACATCTTCGGCGGCGCGGTCACATCGGTGACGCTCCGCCCGGGGAACCAGGGTCCGAACGCGACCTTCGGCGACTACTCCTTCCGCTCGATCTCGTTCACCGCGGTGCCGGCGCCGGGTGCTGGGGCGCTGGCGGGCCTCGGTCTGCTCGCGGCGGGTCGTCGGGCTCGTCGCGCGAAGTAATGCAGAGCGAGGAGTGGTCTCGCAAAGGACGCCGTGACTGAGGCTCTGCGAAGTCACGGGCATCAAGAATCAAACCGCATACCCGCGGCCCGTCGCCTGATCGCGACGGGCCGCGTTTCGTTGTCGAGTTAGCGGCGCGGACCGAGCGACTCGATCAACTCCGCCCACTGGCGCGTCGCGGTCTGCATATCAAATCGCCCCGCGACGCACGCGCGAGCTCGCGCGCCCGTTGACGCCGTGAGCGCTGGGTCGTTCTTGTATCGCAGGATCGCCTCTACCAGCTTGTCACTTTCGCCCTCGCGCACGCACACGCCCGCGCCGGTTTCCTCCAAGACTCGACCCGTCTCGGCCTTCGGGTTGCCGACGTAGATTGATGGGCGCCCCGCGGCGAGGATGCCGAAGAGCTTGCTGGGGACGACGAGGCCTTCGACGCCTTCTTTGATCGAGATCAGATGAACGTCAGCCGCGGCGAGCGAGAGGCCGAGCTGCTCACGCGGCACATAGTCCTGCCACTGCGCGTTCTTCAGCCCGTGCTGCTCGATGAACGCGAGCACTTCCTTCTTGCGCTTGCCCGAGCCGACGAACACAAAGCGGATGTCGGCATGATCGCGGAGCTTCAGCATCGCGTCGCAGATGGTGCGGGCGTCGTGGCCGATGCCGAAGTTGCCGGAGTACATGACGGTGAAGCTGGTGCCGAGGTTCCACTGGGCGCGATAGGGCGACTCATCGCGGGACGTGCCCTCGATGCCGCTCAGATCCGCCCACACCGGGATGAGCTTGACCTTCGACGCGGGGATGCCCTTCTCAAGCACGCGCTCTTGCATGCAGCGACCCAGGACGACCGAGGCATCGCTGCGGCGCAGCAGCACGCGGCTGAGGGACTCGAACGCGCGGGTGAGCAGCGATCGCGGCTTCATGACGCCGCAGGCCACGGGCACGTCCGGGTACAGGTCCATGACCCAGTAGATGGCGCGCGAGCCGCGGAACAGCTTCGCGAACAGGCCGACGATGGCGATGAACGGAGGCGTTGTGTAGCTGATGACGACGTCGGGCTTCTTGAGCGTGAGCACGCGCACGGTCGCCAGGGCGTGAAAGAGCGCAAAGTCCGCGATGCGGGCCGCGATCCCCTTCTTGCCGAAGATGTTGACACCGAGGCGGTGGACTTCGATGCCGTCGATGACCTCGAAGCGTGGGAGTTGTGCGCCGCTCTGGCCGTAGATCGAGCGTGAGGCGACCGCCGAGACGGTGTGGCCGCGCCGGATCAGCTCGTCGGCGAGGTCCTTGCCCATCTGCGCCGTCGCGACGACGTCGGGGTAGAACGGCTGGTTGAGAAGAACGACGTGCATGAGGGGGGATTATCGGCGCGATGGGGCGGCGGGACAGGGACAAGGTCACATGGCCACAGAGCACATGGCCACATGACACATTCGGAATGTCGTCTGTGCGGGTTGGGCGGATTGGTGGGGGCGGTGGGGCACAGCTCAAAGCTCAAATGCTCAAAGCACAAATGCCGTCAAACACCACCGGTCCGGGTTTCAACTCGCGTCTCGCGACTCTCACTGGCCTCCCTGTGACCGCTGCACGAAGCGTTGGATGAGATCCGCGTCGGCGCTGTCGGTGAGGCCGTCGAGGTTGATGTCGATCGGTTGGAAGATCTGCGTGTAGAGGTCCTCGATCCCGATACGCCCGTCGGCGTTGCGGTCTGAGCGCGGGTTGAAGAGCGAGGTCAGGATTTCGTTGCGGTCTTCGGTGGCGGGGATGAGGAACTCGAGCGAGCCCGGCAGGCGCGAGGCCCACGCGGCTTCGTTGTGCTGCTGGTTGAAGCCGACGACATGGCGGACGCCGCTCTCCAGCGCGTAACGCGAGGAGGTGCCGCCGACGAAGAAGTCGCGCAGGCCGTAGGTGTTCCAGAAGTTGTCGGAGCTGGCGTCGCCGCTGTCGCCGCTGTCCATGTACATGCGGACGCTTCGGGGTGGCGAGCCGGCGGTGGAGCGCACGCGCGTCAGGAAGTTGGGGCACGTTTGCCACGCGCCGCTGAAGAGGCCGACGCGCGAGAATGACGATGTGAAATCCCACGCGAGATAGAGGCTGACGACGCCGCCCATGCTGGAGCCGATGGCGCTGGTGTCATCGCGCCCCGTGAGGGTGCGATACTGGGTGTCGATCAGGGGCTTGACCTCGTTGAGGATGTAGCGTGCGTATCGATCGCCGCGTGCGGCGCCGAAGAGGAAGTCTCCCGGCGGGAGGTAGTCTTGCAGACGAGCGGGGCCGTTATCCATCGCGACGACGATGCACTCGCGGATGCGCCCGGCCTCTTGCAGAGTTCGGAACGTGGGCTCGGCGTTCCAACTGCCGAAGGAGCCGGACTCAAAGACGTTCTGCCCGTCGTGCATGTAGACGACGGGATAGCGGCGCGCGGTGTGCTGTGCATAGCCCCGCGGCAGGAAGACGCGGTGACGACGCGCTTCGCCCATCTCGGTCGATTGAATCGTCGGGATGGTCGATGTGTCTGCGGGGTTGTAGTTGCGCGCCGGAGCGCCCACGGTTGCGCTGGGTACGTACGTGTACTGCTGGCCCTCTTGAATCCACACGCCATCAAGGCGCGTCGTGTATTGGCCGGTGGCGGGGTAGCGGGCGTTGCCGCTGGCGTCGGTGAAGTAGAACTCGTACGCGATCGCGGCGGGCAGGAAGTTCCACGCCAGCCACACGCGATCGTTCGGGCGTTGATTGAGAGATTGTCCCCAGAGTTCCATGTCGCGCGAGATGAACGGGCCGGAGGCGACGCCGCTGGAGCCGATCGCGCGGTACCAGAGCTTCGGCGATGCGACATCCCAGGTGAGCAGGAGTGTCTTGGCGGGCACGCCGGGCGATGCGCTGGCGACCGTGAGCGGGATTGGCGCGGGGCTGATGAACGTTGCGTTTGTGGGCACGCCGGCCTGTGACGGTGCGTCCAGGCGCGTGAGGAAGCGGTACGAGCCCGTCGCCCCCGCGGGGAGCGAGACGGTCGCCCGCCAGATCGGGTACGTCGACGGGTCGAGCTTCACGGCGCGGCGCACGTCGTTGCCGCCGAGCTCGGGGAGATCGCCCAGGATGAAGACGGAGTTGCCGTTGGTGGTGGTCTGGTTGATCGAGAACGTTGTGCTCACGCGTGGCGCGGGCTGGGCGAGCGCCGGCGACGCGAGCGTGGCGGCGATGGACGCCGCGATGAGCCAGCGTGTGCAACAGATCAACGGCGAGGTCATGCCCAGAGTGTAGTGCGTGCGAGGGATTTGGCCATGAAAGCGCCCAGTGTGACGCGGAATCCGCACGGGGCGTTTCACGCGTGTCAGGAGCTGGGCGTGAGCTTCAGATCGCGGATCGCATCGATGATGCGTTGGTGGGTGCGTGGCTCGGCGGCGATGACGCCGCGGGTGCGGTTCATTTTCACTTCGCCGAAGTAGGGATCGCGTCCGAGCACATCACTGACGCGCCCGCCGGCCTTGAGGACCAGCAGTGCGCCGGGGGCGTGGTCCCATGTGTTCTCGCGATAGTCGGGCTTGGGAATGCGGATGTAGGCCTCGGCGCGCCCGAGGGCGACCATGGCGTACTTGCACTGGCCATCGGCCTCGGTGGGGACGGTCATATCGCCGAGGTGGGCGATGACGCGGTCCATGGAGGAGCGGTCGGAGTGGCCGCGCTCGACGGAGCGGACGAGGCGGGGGGGCTGGCCGGGGGCGAGCGGCTCTCGCACGATGCGCCTCCAGCGATCTGGATGCAGCGCGTCGGCGGCGGTGATGAGCCAGACGCCGGGTTCAGGGTCGCGGGCATCGGCGGCGACGATGCAGCCGCCGTGCTCGTCGACTTCAACGCCGCGGGCTGGGTCGGGCGAGAGGTTCGGACACGCGACGGCGCTGACAGTTGGGCGGCCGTTCTCGACGAGGGCGAGGCACACGGCGTATTGCTGCCCGCGCAAGAAGCCCTTGGTGCCGTCGATCGGGTCGGTGGTCCAGAAGGGCGCGTGGGCGATGACCTCGCCTTGATCGTTGTTGGTCTGTTCGATCGAGCCGGCGCCGAGATCGATCGCGTCAAGGAACTGCGCGTGCGTGGCGCTGGGCCAGGTCTTGCTCTGGTGCAGCGCGTCAACGGCGCGCTCGATGTGCTCGATGCTGGCGGGCTGGCGCAGGAAGCGGGAGTCCTCTTCGCTGATGAGCGGCGCGTGGGCAGGGGTGCCGATGTGCAGGCGATCACGCAGGACGAGGCCGATCAGGGCGCTGCTACCCAGATCGCCGATGGTGACCGGCGAGCCGTCGTCCTTGGTGATGCGCTGGATGCCGCCGGGGCGTCGCTGGACCCAGCTTGTAAGGACCGCCGCCCGGCTGACCGCCTCGACCGCGGTGGCCAGTTCGATACTTGGGATTTTTGTGTTCACATCGCACACTAGCGCGAGGCGAAACAAAGTCAAGATCGGATCGATATTTGTTTTGCCGCGCGATCAGGCGGCGCGTGGGGCGCTGTTGTCCAGCGTGCGTGCGAACGAGTCTTTCGTGCTGGCCAGCAGGCCCAGCACCGCATCGGCCCGCTGGCGCTGGGCGATGCCCACCGCGAACGTCGCGGCCTCTTGCTTGAGCTGCTCGCGCACGAGGTTCGCGGTCTCTTTGGCGTAGTCGGTGTCAAGGATCAGGCCCTTGGCGGCGATGGTGTTTTCGAGTTCGACTTGCAGCGCGCTGACCTCGCTCTCGATCGCCTTGATTTCTGAGCCGTACGCGGCGCGGGTAGAGCTGATCTGCTCGATCGCCGCGGCGACCGCATTCTGTCCTTCTTCGAGGTCGCCGGATGTGAGATCGAACGCGCCGCCGGAGCGGAACTCGTTGAGCGAGGCGTTGATGACGCGGGTGCCGCCGGCGTCGTCCGAGACCGTGTACTGGCCGCGGGCGAGCGAGAGGGTGCGGTAGTTTTCAAGGCTGACATCAGCACCGAGCACCCGCGGCCCGCCCTCTTGGAGGCGTCCGGTGCCGGCGAGGAAGTCGATGGTCTGCACGATCGAGTCGGCCTCGAGCTGGAGCGACTCGCGCTCGGCGGTGCTGAGTGTCGCTTGGTCTGCGCCGCGGACGACGATGCCGTTGAGCGAGACCAGCAGATCGCTGATCACCGACAGACCGCCCTCGGTCGCGCCGTATTGGTATTGGCGGCGGGTGATGCTCTCGATTTGTTTCGAGAGCTCGACCTCTTTGTTGATCAGGTTCTCGCTGGCGATGAGGCCGGCGGGGTCGTCCGCGGCGCGGTTGATGCGTTTGCCGGTGGCCAGGCGCTCGATGATTTGGCCGAGGCTGCGCTGGGATTGGCCGAGCTGGGTTGTCGCGCGTGCGCCGCCGAGATTGAAGCCGGTGCCCACCATTTGAGTATGGAGGACATCGGCGATCGCAGAGCGTATCGCAAGGTCCGATAGCTTCGGGCGCGATCACTTGCTTGGGTTCTTGCGATACCACTCGATCGTCTGGCGCAGGCCCTCTTCGAAGCCGACCTTGGACTTCCAGCCCAGGAGCTTGTCGGCGAGGTCCACGTTCAGGCAGCGGCGGGGCTGGCCGTCGGGCTTCGTGTGGTCCCAGGTGATGCCGCCCTGGAAGCCGGTGAGGCGGACGATGAGCTCGACGAGGTCCTTGATCTTGATCTCGAAGCCCGCGCCGAGGTTGATGGGCGTGGGGTCGTCGATGACTTGGGCGGCGCGGAGGATGCCCGCCGCGGCGTCTTCGGAGTAGAGGAACTCACGCGAGGCGGAGCCGGTGCCCCAGCAGACGATCTCTTTGTCGTTGCGGTCCTTGGCCTCGACGCACTTGCGGATGAGCGCGGGGATGACGTGCGAGGATTCGAGATCGAAGTTGTCTTCGGGGCCGTAGAGGTTGACGGGCAGGAGGTAGGAGGACTTCAGGCCGTACTGGAGCTTGTACGCGTCGAGCATCTGCCACGCGGCCTTCTTGGCGACGCCATAGGGCGCGTTGGTCTCTTCGGGGTAGCCGTTCCAGAGCTCGGACTCGGTGAAGGGGACAGGGGTGAACTTCGGGTAGGCGCAGATGGTGCCGACCTGGATGAACTTGCCGTCGCGCTCGACGAGGCCGTCGGCGCGGGCGAGCTCGATCAGGTGCAGGGCCATGGCCATGTTGGCGAAGAAGTAACGCCCGGGGTTCTTGCGGTTGGCACCGATGCCGCCGACCTCCGCGGCGAGGTGGAAGATCAGGTCGACCTTCTTGCCGGGGAAGGCATCGCGGTAGAGGCGGGCGACATCGGCCTCGCGCGTGAGGTCAAAGTCCTTGCGGCGCGGGATGAAGATGTTGGCGTCTGAGACGCCGGCCTTCTTGAGCTGGCGGACCAGGGCCTTGCCGAGGAATCCGGCGCCGCCGGTCACGATGATGCGTTTGGAGTCGAGTTGCATGGGCCAAGGTTAGGGCTCTAGGACGTTGGAGTTCTGGCCGAACGTGGGACAATGAACGGGCAACTGAGGGAAAAATCTGTATCATTGCTGGATATGAACACACCCGAGGCAAGCTCTGCGCCGGCATGTCACCTCTGCTCCCGAGGGTCGGAGCCGTGTTTCAGCGCGGCGGAATATCGGATGTACCGGTGCGTCGCCTGTAAGGTGGCGTTCGTTCACCCCGTGCCGAGTGACGCCAAGTTGGCGGAGTTCTACAGCACGTTCCACAAGGGAGATGACGAGGGCGGGGTTTACGATGCGATGGAGGGCCGGATGCAGGCGGACTTCCCGGCCAAAGTCGGGCTGGTGAAGGCGGCGCTTGCACGCTTGGGCGGCGCGGGTGGTGGTGCCGGGCGGGTGCTGGATGTCGGGTGCGGAAAGGGGTATTTTGTGAAGGCGGCGTGCGACGCGGGGATCGACGCGGAGGGGATCGACCTGTCAGATACCGGAGTTCGGTTCGCGACCGAGGAGCTCAAGGTGCGTGCCTGCGTCGGGCGCATCGATACATGCGCCGAGGAGTTTGTCCGAGATCGCGGCATGTTCGATGTCGTGACCTTCTGGGCGACGATCGAGCACGTGCCCGATCCTGTGGCGACATTGAGCGCGATCCGGCGTGTGCTCCGTCCGGGCGGGATGTTGCTGCTTGACACAGGTATTGGATGGGACTGGCTTGATCGCTCACTGCCCGGTCGGGTGCAGTGGTACGACCCACCGCAGCATCTGTACGTGTTCAGCGAGGCGTCGATGCGGCACGCGCTCCAAGCGTCGGGTTTCACGACCGTCAGTTTCGACGGGTGCTTTGAGCGATCGCCGGTTCGCCGGCTGATTCGGCGGGCGCGCGCGGCTGTGCTGGCCACCGGTTTGCGAGTCGGGGCGGCCTTGGGGCGGATGAAGCACGGGCCGTTCGTGCAGACAAAGTACCCGATCGGGAACTTGATGTCCGTCAGCGCTCGGCGGGATTGACCGCCTGAAGCAGGACTCCAGCGATGGGTTCGATTCGGCAGACGGCGCGGCCTGGGCCCGCGTGTGGATTCGCGGCGTTCTGCTCATCGCGAACAGTTGGCGTCCGGACTGTTCGAGAGAGCATGCGGGCTGATGGGCGCGGAACGATCGAGATTGCGGGTGTATGCTGCCGCTCGTGCCCGGGCGAGTCGTGTTCAGTGATGCGCCTCGAACTCCGGCCCGTTTGTGAGTCATCATGCGACGCCTGACGATACGAAACACGGAAGTCGAGACCTCCGCCCTTGGGTTTGGTTGCGTGGGCCTGACCTCTCACGGCTCGGTCGACAAAGCCATGGCAACTCTGGACGCTGCCTTGGATTCGGGGATCACCCACTTTGATGTCGCGCGCTTGTACGGCTTTGGACAGGCAGAGGGAATCCTCGGGAAGTTCATCCAGGGCAAACGCGACCGCCTGACCATCGCCACCAAGTTCGGCCTCAACCCGCCGGCGGTCCCGGGAATAGGTGGGGGCGGCGGAGGTGGGGGCGTGCGAAAGTTGATCAGCTTCGCGCGGTGGATGGCCCAGAAGAGCTCGCTCGTTCGCAAGCTGGCGCGGCGCGCCACCTCGTCCAGCGTCCAGCGCGGCATGTTTGACCCCGTCGACGCGGCACGGAGCTTCGAGATCTCGCTTCGAGAGCTCAATACGGACCATGTCGATCTCTTGCTGCTGCACGAGTGCGAGCTGTCAGATGCAAATCGCGACGACCTCATCGCGATGCTCAACGACGAGGTTCGGCGCGGACGCGTGCGGGCCTTTGGGCCCGCCGGGGCGTTCGCGAAGTTTCAGGGCGATGCGGCGCTGTGGCCCGCGGCGTATCGGGTGATGCAGTTTGATAGCAACACGCTGGAGCCGAACATTGGGCGCCTGGCGAACGTTGAGACTCGGGGCGTGATCAACTTCAGCGTCGTGAAGGACGCCAAGGCGATCGCCGAGCGGGCGAAGGCGGATCCGGCCCGCACGCGCGCCGCATCTGTCGCTCTGGGCGTGGACCTGACCGATGCCTCGGAGATCGCCGGGTTGATGTTGCGCGATGCGCTGGCGGCCAATCGCGCCGGGCCGGTGCTCTTCGCGTCGTCGAATCCGGCACGGATTCGCCAGAACGCGTTGAAAGCGGCCGCCCCGATGGCCGATGAAGAGCGTTTGACATTCGGTGAGTTTGTTCGGCGCAACGGCGCGTCGGACCGAACAATCGCGCCCCGAGATGGCGTAGGGCCATGAGCTTGAATCCCACGCCGCCAGAACCCGCCGACGCCAGCAAGCCCTTGTCGGCTGATGGCGGACCATCCAGCCCGCCTCTGTCGATCTCGCCTGACCCTGAGGGTCCGGTGGATCCGCTGCAGATGCCGATCGAGACGGTGCAGGTCCGGCCGAGTGAGGGCGCGGCTCAGCCGGCATCCGGCGGCACCGAGGCGCTTGGGCGCTCGGCGATGCGTGGGTTCGCACTGATGCTGATGAACATCGGCGTCGGGCGAGTGCTGCAGTTGGGCGCCGTGGTCGTGATGGGCGGGCTGCTGGACAAGGGAGACTTCGGGCTGGTCTCGATCGCGCTGTCGATCGCGATGTTCATCCAGACATTCCGCGATGGCGGCGTCCATGACTACCTGATCGCGAACCAGAAGGACTTTGACAAGATCGCCGGCCCGTGCTTCTGGCTGATGTTCTGGATCAACCTCGTCCTGGCGCTGACGATCGGCATCACCGGCGAGATCGCGGCCCGCGTGCTGTTCGCCCAGGGGAAGATCCAGCACGTCACAGACCTGACCACGCTCATGTGGATCATGGCGGTGGCGGTGCCGTTGAACTCACCCTCGACCACGCGCATGGCGAAGCTGAAGATTGATCTGCGATTTACGGCGCTCTCGATTCAATCGATGATGACGAGCTTCATCCGCTACGGCGGGCAGATCGCCTTTGCGCTGCTGGGCTGGGGGCCGGTGGGATACATCATGCCGGTGATCCTGCTGCCGATTGCCGACAACATCTTCTTGTTCATCACGACCACCGAGAAGTCGTGGAAGCGCAAGGCCAACCGCGAGGTGTGGCTCAAGATCCTCAAGAGTTCCAAGTGGATCGTGCTCGCGTCGCTGGCGGCGGGGATCGCCAACCATGGATTCGCGGTCTGCGCGTCGCCCTTCCTGTCTGCGGACAAGGCGCTGGACGTGACCGGCTCGCTCTTCTTTGCGATCTCGATCCTGCTGGCGCTGGAGGGTGTGCTGGCCCAGAGCCTGGTGCCGGTGATGCTGCCGGTGCTCTCTCGCATGCGCGACGAGCCCGAGCGCCAGGCGAGCGCCGCGTTGCGGGTGCTGATCCTGAACATGCTCTTGGCGGTGCCGATGACGTTTGTCGCCGCGGCGATCTTCCCGGCGGTCTCGCGGTTGGTCTGGGGCACCAAGTGGGACGAGGCCGCGATCGCGATCATGATCCTGGTGCCGGCGTTCGTGCTGCGGAACGCGTTGTCAACAGTGACGATCCCGCTCGCGCAATCGCGTGGCTGGTTCGCTTCGTCGTTTGGAATCTGGGCACAGATCGCCGCGGGGGCCGCGGGCGGCGCGGTGATCGGCGCGATCATCGCCGACTCGGTGATCGTGATCGCGTCGACGATTTCGATTTTGGTGTCGTTCACCGCGGTCCACCTGATGCTGCGCACGATGAAGCAGGCGGGGGTGTCGCGTCGCAGAACGCTGGACGCGGTGATGCGCCCGATGCTCATCTGCGCCGCGGCGGGTGCAGCGGCGCTGGTGCTCGATGCGTATTTGTACACGCCGCTGTCCAAGTCGCTGATCACCGCAACGATCACGATCAAAGATGAGCCTCGCATGATGTTCGAGGCGCTGCGGGCGGTGCTGGTGGGCCTGACGGTCGGGCTGCTCTCGGCGGCGGGTCTGCGGTTCTTCGCCACGGGCGCGGTGCGAGATGCGGTGAGTGTCATGCCGGCGCGCCTGGCGGGGCCGGCGCGTCGTCTGCTGAGGATCTGAGGTTGATCAAGCCGTCACTTGCGACGCAACGAGATCGATTGCAGCCAGTGATCGCCCAGGCTGGGGCGGATGAGCTCATAGTGGTCCGCGATCAGGCGCGGGCCGACGAACGTGTGATCAACGTGGATGATCGGGTACGTGCGTGGGAAGCTGCGCGCGTCGCCCCAGCCGGCCAGATCAAAGGCGTGCGGCAGCGAGCCGGTGATCACGTTGAGCGAGGCCGAGCCGCGCGGCGTGTTGAAGTCACCGATCACGACGTCTGCCGGCGGCAGGAGCGGTGCGCCGGTCGCCGGGTCGTTCGTCGTTGTGAGTTGATCGATTCGAGTACGAACGATCTGGGCGTTGCCCCAGCGCGATGCGAACGGGTCAGACGGGAGATCGACCCACCAGAAGGTCGTGGTCTGACCGAGGACGGCGCGGGTGTCCAGCTCGACCAGAACGATCCAGGCGTTGAGCCCGCGCGGGAACTCGCGGCGCGCCAGGCCCAGCGCCTGCGCCCAGTCGTTCCAGTGATCTTCCATCCACTTGCGCACTTGATGCTCGCGCGTGCCCTCGCGGCTGCCATCGGCCAGCGAGATCTGGAACAAGCGTGATTGCATGATGTCAAACGACGAAGCGATGACGAAGCCCCCGTGGCGTTGAACGGTGTAACGGCGGTCGAGCGTGCCGAGCGATTGATCGAAGATTGCCTGCGGCTGATTCGAGCTGATGAGCAGCACTTCGGGCGCGTAGCCGATATCGGTGCGCATCGGCGCGACGGACTTGGTGATGCTCAGTGATTCCTGGTTCCAGTGAACGATGCGGATCGAGCCGGGGTTCGCCGGCGTGCCGGTGCCCATCGCGCGGGTCACGTGCAGCTCAAGCAGGACGACGTACAGGCATGTCGCGAAGAACACAACGCCCAGCACACGGGTGGCGCGCCGGGCGCGTGCTCGAAGCGGATCGCTGCGTAACTTCACGCGAGCGAGCAGCGAGAGCGTCAGGAACACGCCGCAGGTCCAGAGGACGGTCCAGCTTGGCAGCCACGCCAGGAACTGCAGGGCGTGAACGCGATCCGAAACTGTTCGCCCGTACCAGAACATGGCCAGGCCCAGCACGGCCATGGTCAGCGAGCACCAGCCGATCGCGCGAGTCAGCCGCAACGTCAGCGAGGTGAGGCGCGAGCGTCGCGCGCGGGGGTGGGGGGGCGGCTGCGTCGCGGCGGGCGAAGAGTTGTCAGGCGGCGGCGTCACCTGGTCACCTCATTGTGTGGTCAGGCGGGGGCGTTGTCGGGGCCGTGGGTCAGCTCGTCGCGATGGCGAAGGAACTCCTCGTCGCCGTAGTCCAAGGATTCCTCGACCGGGGCGAAGTGGTCATGGTGGGCGTCCGAGCCGTCGGTCGCAGCCGCGTCGATCGCGGCGACGCCCGCGGCGTTCGCCGGGTCGTCGGACCCGAAGCCGAAGGGGCCGAGGGCCTTCATGATCTCGCCGAAGACCAACTTTGTGAGGAACAGCGTCACAACCACGATCATGAAGCCGTACGCCCAGAGCACGCACATCAGCGAGGTTTCGCCTCGCGGGATTGCCAGCACATGACCAAGACCGGTGCCCGCTGCGGCGATGAGGTACGGGTTGTTCGAGCTGCGTCTCAGCAAGCCGTCGAGCATCCCGGACATGATTCCGAAGAACGCGGCATACGCGGCGACGCCGAAGGCCAGACCCTCCACCCAGCCATGGGCGATGATGCCGACGCCGAGGTTTCCGCCGGTCCTGAGCTGGTTCTGGAAGATGTTGCCGATGCCGATCGGCTTGTCCTCCCAGAGGACGCGAGGAATGGGATTAACGACGAAGTACGTGGCACCGTGGAAGGGCATCAGCGCGTACGTCGATGGATACCTCGAGATGGCGTAGGCGGAGTTGAGCGCTGAGTCCTGATAGAAGACCAGGAGGAAGTTGTTAATGTCGAACGCCTGGCGTTGTCCGCTCAGGAGTCCGGAGATCTGCTTGACGCGGGTGTTGACGTCGGACTCTTCGGCGCGTGAGTCGCCGCGGATCGCGGTAAAGCCCAGCAGGAAGATCAGGATGATCGAGCCGCCAATGGCGCTGACGCCGACCTGCTTCAGCATCGGCTGGTAGCGGAGCCACATCCAATAGCCGACCCAGACGATCGCCAAAAAGATGCCGAGCGGGTCTCGTCGTCCGTAGTTGAAGGACATCGAAATCAGCAGTCCCGCGACAAGAATGAACAGGAAGACCCCCCAGAAGGCCAGGTTGCGCGGCTGCTTGATGACCAGCACCGTGGCCAGGCCCGCCGCGAAAGCGAGGAACGCGGGGCGGAACATGATCGCGACGAAGGAGAGGTAGGAGGTAAAGCCCAGGGGGATGGTGATGGCGATGGCGACGAGTGTGACACCCAGAACGATGATGATGCCGCCGTAGCTGACCGGCAGGTCGGCCTTCGGGAGGTACTTTTGCCCCCATTCAAATCGGCGTCCGAAGCGGTACGCCGCCATCGCGACCGCGACGTAAAGGAGCATCATGACCGCGAGCATGTTCCAGTCCGAGTCTGACGCGATGAAGTAGGTGATCAACTGGGTGACATCCGTCACCGAGAAGAGCATCACAGGGAGGCTGAAGAACTGGACGAAGCCGACGGTCAGGAGGGTGTTGAAGCTGAGCAGATCCCACTGGCGGCGGAGGATTTTGTAGCCGAGCAAGCCCAGCAGAAAGAAGGTGAGCGACCAGGCAACAACGGTGGCGAAAATCGGGATCATTGTCTTGGGGCTTTGGGGGGCGTGAGGTGGCTCGGGAGCGAGGCCGGGGCTGATGGGGGGCGGGGGGCAGGGCGTGCCTCGTCGGCGTGCGCGGCGAGGTCTGCCCAACCGATACGTTCATCGGCCCGCGATCGCCCGCGGCGTTCGGCGATGAAAACAGAATCTGCGTAAAACCCGGATTGGTCGGTCGCGGCGTCGGGCTGATGGGCGACCAAAGACCGCACAGGGACCCGGCTCAGCCGTCAAGCCCTCCCCGTGACGGGTAGGAGGTCTTGATGGCCTCGGGACGCATTCCCATCGTCTGCGGTTGCCCGCGGGCCGGCGTGGAGCGGGCGGGGGCTGAGGATTCCTGCGCGAGACAGGGCGGTCCGCATGCCGATGACCGGGTCGGCCCGGGCCCGCCAGGAAGCCAGGACGCGGTGCGACGACAGCTTCATCCGGGGCAGGTTGTCCGGGTGCATGACCTCGCGCATCGCCTGAGCGAGCGCATCGACATTGCCCGAGGGGAACACGCGCCCGTTCTGGCCGTCCGACACCAGCTCGCACGATGCGCCGACGATGTCGCTGCTGATCATCGCCATGCCGGCGCAGGCGGCCTCGTTTACGACCAGGGCCCACGGCTCGTAGGAGCTGCACATGACCAGTGCGTCGGCGCCGCGGTAGATGGCCGAGAGCTCGCGTTGGTCTCCGATGAAGCCGAGGAACTTGACGCGATCGGCGAGCTCCGGCGGCACCATGGCCTGGCACTCTGCCCGGCGTGGGCCGTCGCCGACCATGAGCAGGTCGGAATCAGGCATTTCGCGAGCGACCTTGACGAAGGCGTTGATGGCCAGGTCGGGGCGTTTGACGTTCTGAAACCGCCCGCAGAAGACCATGCGCTTTCGTCCGGGCGAGAGCTTGTGCTTCGTCTCGGTGGCGGCGATCTCCTGAGGCGTGATCGATTCGATGAGCCCGTAGTCGGGCTCGAATGGGCAGAGGATGATCTGGTGGGGTTGGGCGCCGAAGCTGTAGTAGAAGCGAGCGCCCGCGCTGCCGAAGGGCATGATGGCGGTGCAGAGCGAGATGATCTTCTTGACGACGACCTGCTTGACGAGGCGCTTGAAGCCACGGGCGAGGTCGCCGTAGATGTTGGAGTCGGCGATGAGGAACGCGGGGATGTTGTTCTGCTTGCACCAGTGGAAAAGGCGGACGCGTCCGATGTCGTTGTAGCCGGCGACGAAGACCGCCGCGACGTTGTTGCGTTCGATCCACGAGATCGCGCGGGTCGAGCGGTGAAAGTCGGCCATGACGGATGCGGGCGTGATGGCCTGATCGACGGACTGACCGTCGCCGAAGGAGACGGGGTTCGTCTCCTCGGCCAGGGCGTTATCCCAAGGCTGATCGGCCTTGTCGTGGGTGTAGACCGAGACGAAGCGCACCTGCGGGATCTCGTTGACAAAGCGCCGGTGGATCGCGACGCGATAGGGCGTCTGCGAGTTGGAGATGATCGCGATGAGCGGCCTGCGGTCGGCGTGCGTGGTCTTCGGGCTGGCGGTCGCGAAGGTGCCGAGGGTCAGCGCGTTGAAGTCGCGCACGCGCTGTGCGATCACGGGCCAGTTGTAGCGAGACTCCATGAGGCGACGGCCGCGCGCCGCGCCGGCCTGTGCGCTGGCGGGGTCGATGATGACCGCCTCGATGGCGCTTGCGATCTGCGCGACATCGCGCTTGACCACCCGCCCGGCCTTCTCGCGGGCGACCTCGGGGAAGTTGCACCCCTCGCTGATGACCACCGGCGTCCGCACCGCCAAGGCCTCGGCGATGGACATGCTGAAGCCCTCGTGCTCGCTGGGCAGGCAGAAGCACGAAGCGTCCTTGAGCACGCCGTATTTCGCGTCGCCGTAGATCGCGCCGGGAAAGAGCACGCGCTCGGCGAGGCCGAGCCGCGCCGCCTGGGCCTTGAGATCGCTCATCGAGCCGGCGTCCGGCCCGGCGAGCACGAGCTTGAGTGTCGGGTGCTTGGGCGCGAGCGTCGCGAAAGCATCGATGAGCAGGTCGGCACCCTTGCCCGGATGCAGTCGAGCGAGCAGCAGGATGTACGGATCGGTGCCGACGCCGGGGATCGCGGCCAGACCGCGCCCGCTGATGGCGTGCCGATCGATCTCGTCGATGAAGACGCCGTTGGGCACGAGATAGGTGTTGGCACCGAAGCGCCCGTCGCGGATGCCCTGGATCTCGGCCTGGCTGAGCGCGTGGAGCCACGCGGCGTTTCGGATCATCGACTTACGACCGAGCATCAGGGCCAGCTTCTTTTTCGCGGGCTTGATCGAGAGCGCCCAGGGCGAGAGCATGCCGTGCGGGGCCAGGACATAGGGGATGCGGCGTTTGATGGCGGCCTTGGCGGCGAAGTTGATGATGCCGTGCCAGATGCCGTGGAGATGGAGGTAGCCGAAGGAGGGTGAGGCGGCGATCTCGTTCAGGGCGTGCTCGAGGCGCTGTTCGTCAGCGCCGGTGGCCATGCCACTGGCGGGCGGATGCCCGGGCAGTGCGACGATCGGCACGCCTCGCGACATGGCGATGACGCTGGGATCCAGTGCGGAGTGCCCGCGCCCGAGGTAGCCAAAGACGGAGACATCATCGCCCATCGCGGCCTGGGCCGCGGCGAGGCTGAGGACCGCCGCGAGCGGGCCGCCGCCTTCGGGGTCGAGCGTTGCGATGACGTGAACGATCCGCATGAGTCACAACTCCGCCAACAGCTCTGCGCGAGGCGTGTCCGGGGCACGCCGTCGGAGTCGTTGATCTTCACCGAGGGTAGCCGAAGAGCCCGTTCTGGGATTCGGAACGGCACGATCATGCCCCTCATCTTCGGGCCAAACGGGCGGCGGCTTCGCCGATCACTGGGCGCCGGGCGGGGGGGTGAGCGGCGGCGTGGGGTTACCGGACGCGTTGCTGGAGGCGGTCACGCGGGCCAGTGCCCGCTTGGCGATCTCGCTGATGATCAGGATGACGATCAGCAGCAGGGCGACGCCAATCGCGATCACCCACCATTGCCCGAGCATCGCGCTGGCGGCGCTCGCGGCACTCTCGGCGTCCACGGGCGTGCCGGAATCCGAAGTCGTTGCGCGGAACAACGACGCGACCCAGACGATTGCGGCGGTGCGCGGAGCCATGCCTACGACGGTGCCGAGGAAGAACGGCAACAGGCGCACGCGAACGGACGCCATCGCGAGATTGCCAAGGGCGAACGCCGAGTTTGGCGGCACGCGTACCAGCGTGACGATCGCGAAGGTTCGCCAGAAGCCGCTGCCGACCAACGCATCTCGCACGGCCTTCCATCGCGGGTTGGACTCGATGAGTTCCTCGACGCGCCCTCGCGTGGCGAAGGTGGAGACGCCGTACCCGATCAGCGCGCCGCCGCTGAAGCCGATCAGCGCGCCGGGAAAGCCCCACGCAAAGCCGAACGCCCAGCCTCCCAGCACGCCGGCGGCGTAGCTTGGCAGCATGGCAAAGCCGGCGGCCAGCGCGAACGCCACGGCATAGAGCGCCCAACCCTCAAGCCCGTGGGAGCGGAACCAATCACCGACGGGGTTCATGTTCCAGAAGAGCGTGAGTGATCCGAGGATCGGCAAAACGCACGCCGCGACCGCCAGCACTCCGGCCGGGCCGAGTTGTTTCACCAAACGCTGACGTGTGAGAGGTGTGGCGTCGCTCTGGGTTGGAGTTTCGGTCACGGGTTCCTACTGCTGCGAATCAAGGAGGCCAACGCGAGAGGTGTTTGACGCTTCGTCCTTGCGATGCCGATACGCGTTCGAGTGATGATAGTCGCGGGCGTCGCGCCAGAGTGTTCGCGATCAGCCCGGCGGGCGGCGCAGGTGAAAGCTCGATCGCGATTCGAAGACGCTCGCCAGCCGCAGCAACGAAGCCTCGCTCAGTGCGGGGCCGATGAGCTGCACACCGACGGGGAGATCCTTGCCCTCGACGCTCGCGATCCCGGCCGGGATGGTGATCGCCGGCAGGCCGGCGAGATTCACGCTCACGGTGTAGATGTCCTCGAGGTACATCGCCAGCGGGTCGTTGTTCTTCTCGCCGAGCTTGAAGGCCGGCCCGGGCGAGCTGGGCAGCAGGACTGCGCGGCAGCCTCGCGCGAAGATCGCGTCAAAGGCGTTCTTGATCACGCGGCGCGCCTTGAGGGCGGTGTTGTAGTACGCGTCGTAGTACCCGCTGCTGAGCACGTATGTGCCCAGCATGATGCGGCGCTGCACCTCGGGTCCGAAGCCCTCGGTGCGGGAGCGCGTGTAGAGATCGGACAAGCCTTCGCCGGGCGAGAGCTCGGCGCGACGCCCGTAACGCACGCCGTCAAACCGGGCGAGGTTGCTGCTGGCCTCCGCCGCGGCGATGATGTAGTACGCCGCGATCGCCTCGTCGCCGGCGTGCAGATCGACATCGACAAGCTCGAAGCCGGCGTCGCGATAGAGGGCCATCGCCTGCTCGATCGCGAGGTTGACCGAGGGATGATTCCCGCTGCCACGCCCTTGCCTTGCGACGCCGATGATGCGGGGTTGGTTGTCACGGTCGGCGCGAGTGATGGCGTCGGCGAAGTCCTCACGGGCGACGCGGGCGCAGGTCGAGTCGCGCGGATCTTCGCCGCTGATGACCGAGAGCGCGACGGCGGCATCCTGCGCGTTCCGCGCCAGCGGGCCGAGTTGGTCGAGGCTGCTGGCGAAAGCGACAAGGCCCCAGCGGCTGACGCGCCCGTACGTCGGCTTGAGACCGGTGATGCCACAGAAGCCTGCGGGCTGGCGGATGCTGCCGCCGGTGTCGCTGCCCAGGGCGATCGGCGCGATGCCCGCGGCGACGCAGGCGGCGCTGCCGCTGCTGCTTCCGCCGGGGACTCGCGAGACGTCCCATGGGTTTCGCGTTGCTCCGAAGGCGGAGTTCTCGCCCGAGCCGCCCATAGCGAACTCATCGAGATTGGCCTTTGCGATGATCACCGCCCCCGCGCCACGCAGGCGTTCGACGCAGGTCGCGTCGAACGGCGATCGATACCGCTCGAGGAATCGGCAGCCGCAGGTGGTGTAACCCTCGCGTGTGCAGATGTTGTCCTTGAGGACCATGGGGACGCCGGCCAGCGGGCCGGGGTCTTCGCCGCGGGAGACTGCGAAGTCGACGGCGTCGGCGCTCGCGAGCGCTGAGTCGGCCAGCACCTGTGTGACAGCGTTCAGCGACCGCCCGACGGTCTCTGCGCGATTGAGGGCGGCCTCAGCGAGCTTTCGCGCGCTCAGGCTGCGATCGCGCACGGCCCGGGCCATCTCGACGGCGCTCATGTTCAGCATCTGCGTATCGCTCATTCGATCACCCGCGGCACACGAACGAACTCGTTCCAGTGATCCGGCGCCGCACGCAGGAACTCGTCGCGATCGAGCGTCGGGCCCGGCTCATCGGCGTCCAGTCGGCTCTCCATATCCAAGGGCGAGGTCATGGGCTCGACGTTCGTCAGGTCCATCGAGCGGAGCTTCTGGACGTATTCGAGGACTGCTGAGAGCTGGTGTGCGTACGCCGCGGCTTGGGCCGGCGCGGGGTTGAGCTGCGCCAAACGAGCGACCTTGGCGACATCGTCCGCGGAAAGCGCCGCTGGGGCGGGCGGGGTGGGGGCGGGGCTGCCTGATTCGGGCGAGGGGCTCATGGGCGCAGCGTATTCGCGCGAGGCCGAGTGAGCTACATGATGAGGCGAACGCGGACGAGGGCGACGCCGCCGCGCAGGGTGAGCTCCTGTTCGCCGCCGGCGCGGAGCCAGCGATCGACCTGGAACTTGACGGAGGCGTCGGCAGCGCGAACGGTGAGCACGCCGCGGGCCATGCTGACGACCTCGATGTGCTCGGCGAGCTCTGGCGGGAGCATCTGGACCAGGGCGGCGCCAAGGCCGCCGACGCTGCGGGCCTGACGCTTGATGGACTTGCTGAGCGCGCCGAACTCGGCGCGCAGGGCCAAGTCCTTGCTCGGCACGTTTCGCAGCGCCTGCAAGCGACGGATCAACGCGGCATCCTCGCGGACGGGTTTCACGCCTGAGGGTATTCCGGATTTGCTTGGTCCCTCCCGGTTCGTGGCGAGCGACGATCCGCTCCTGGTGATGGTCTGGGCATGGCCGTCGCGTCGCGGTGACCGCCACTCAGAGCGGCGGTCGAACCCCCGGGGTGGCGAGAACTCGCCAGATCCCCCGCGAGAGCGGGGGACGGTGCCAATGGAGGAACTGCTTCCATGACTTTCGAGCACTGCGGGTGATGGGTGTACGTACTGTTCAGTACATGCCGCCAACCAAAGAGAAGCAAGCGCCATTCATCCTGACCCCTTGGGGCGAGTTGCTCAGCGCGGGCGTTGCCGGTGTGTTGCTGGTCTTGGGGTTCGTGCTCTCGCATGCCGGCGAGCCGGATTCGGCGAAACTGATCGCGTCCAGCGTGTGCGCGTATGTCGCGCTGGCCATCGGGCTGTTTCATGGCGGGCGCGCGGCGCTGGTGGCGCTTCGGGGCGGCGTCTTTGATATTGATGTGCTGATGTTTGTTGGCGCGGTTCTCGCGGCGTTCATCGGGGCCGCGTCCGAGGGTGCGCTGCTGCTGTTCCTCTTCGTGCTCTCGGGGGCGCTTGAGGAGCTCGCGCTTCAGCGCACGACGCGAGCCGTCGAGGCGCTGCACAAGCTCATGCCCACCAGCGCGCTGCGATTGCGCGCAGGCGCGGACGCCGGTGGCGCCGACGCATGGGAAAAGGTCGAGCCGGAGACGCTCGTGCCGGGTGATCGCGTGCGCATCCTTCCGGGCGAGATCGTGCCGGTGGATTCGACCGTGGTCGCGGGCGAGTCGTCGATCGATCAGGCGAATCTGACCGGCGAATCGATGCCGCGGGATGTGAAAGATGGCGCGGAGCTCTTCGCCGGGACGATCAACGTCGGCAACCCGATCGAGGCGGTGGTGCTGCGCCCCGCGGCGCAGTCATCGCTCCAGAAGATCCTGAATCTCGTCACGACGGCGCAGCAGCAGCGCGAGCCAATCCAGCAGACGATCGACCGCCTGAGCCAGCCGTACGCGATCAGCGTCTTCGCCGGGGCGATCGTGGCGTTCCTGGTCTTCTGGCTCCCGGTGGGGCGGAGCGCCGCGGACGCGGCGTACATCGCGATCACACTCCTGATCGTGGCCTCGCCCTGTGCGCTCATCATCGCGACGCCGACGGCGACTCTCGCGGCCATCAGCCGCGCGGCGCGCGGGGGCGTGCTGTTCAAGGGCGGCTCGGCGATCGCGCGATTGGCGAGGTTGTCGAGCGTGGCGTTTGATAAGACCGGGACGCTGACGGTGGGCAAGCCGCGCGTGCTGCGCGTGCTGCCGGTCGGTTGGTCGGATCGTGATCGCCTGCTGGCGGTGGCCAGCGGGCTGGAGCAGCAATCCACACATCCGATCGCGGAGGCGATCGTGGCGTGCGCCAAGGAGCTCGGCGTATCGCCGGCGCCGTGCGAGGATGTGCAGAACGTGGTCGGGCGGGGTGTCTCGGCGACGTTTGACAACAAGCCGGCGCGCCTCGGGTCTTTGAAACACACGCTTGAACTCATCCCCGTGTGCCTCCAGGCGCGCGTGCGCCAGACGCTGGATGCGGTGCAATCGCTGGGGCACATCGGCGTCGTGTGCGCGTATGACGAGCAGGCGGCGGTCTTCATCCTTGCGGATTCGACGCGCCCCGGCGCAGAGTGTCTTGTCCGTCGATTGCACGAGCAGGGCGTTCGTCCGGTCGTCATGCTCACCGGCGACAATCGCGCGACGGCGGAACGCGTCGCGGCGTCGCTCGGGCTCGATGAGATCCACGCCGAGCTTCTGCCGGGCGACAAAGTTGACCACGTGCAGAGGCTCAAGAGCGCAGGCGAGCACGGGGCGGGCGGGTCGAGCCGCGGCAAGAAGAGGTTCACCGGCGTCATCGGCGACGGCGTGAACGATGCGCCGGCCCTGGCAGCGGCGGATGTCTCGATCGCGATCGGCAGCATCGGCTCCGACGCGGCGCTGGAGTCGGCGGACATCGTGCTGTTGTCCGATGATCTGTCCACGGTGCCCTGGGCGCTGCACCTCGCGCGGCGGGCGCGCCGGACGATCACGATCAACCTCGTGTTCGCGCTGGGCGCGATGGCGCTGATGGCGGTGACCGTCGTCATCGCTTCGTCGATGCAGATCAAGATCCCGCTGTGGATGGGCGTCGTCGGGCATGAGGGCGGCACGCTCTTGGTCGTGGCGCACTCGCTCTTGCTGCTGGCGTTCCCCGGAATCCCGGTGTGCATCTGCCAGGACCACGCGCACCACGCCGGGGGCGAGCTCTTCCAGGCGACGCTGGATAACAACCCGCTCCTGGCGGAGCCCGCGGGCCTTCGCGCGGGCGTGTGATCGTGGTCGATCGGCGGTTGTTCGCTCACGCGGGGCGCGGAAACCGCCGATATCCCGATCGGATTGCCGGTTGTGCCAGCGCGCGGGGCGAGGGCGTGGGGCCGACGGGCTAACCTCTGTGAGAGGCCGCGCGAGCGTCGCGCGCCCGTCCGAACGCGTCGTCTTTCCCGCCCGCACATGGCACCGACCATCGATTCAAAGCTCCCGGCGCGTGCTCTGGCGGCGCTGAAAGGCCAGACGTGCCTGATCACCGGCGGTGCCGGGTTCATTGGCTCACACCTGGCCGCGGCGCTGATCGAGCGAGGCGCCCGCGTGCGAGTGATCGATGATCTCAGCGGCGGCTTCGAGCGCAACCTCCCGGCGGGCGTTGAACTCATCGTCGCGAACGTCCTCGATGATCGCGCGCTTCCGAGAGCGTGCGAGGGCGCTGCGTTCGTCTTCCACCACGCGGCCATGGTCTCCGTGCCCCAGAGCGTCGAGAATCCGCTCGAGTGCGTGCGTGTCAACATCGAGGGCACGCAGCGCGTGATCGACGCGGCGCAGCGAGCGGGTGTCAAACGTGTGGTCTTCGCCGCAAGTGCCGCGGCCTATGGAAATCACGCGGCCCTCCCATCTCGCGAGGACCTCCCGCCGGATCCGTGGTCGCCCTACGCCACCAGCAAGATCGCCAGCGAGAACCTGCTGCTGGCGGCATCTCGCTGCACGGGCCTCAGCACCGTGAGCCTTCGGTACTTCAATATCTTCGGACCGCGACAGAACCCGCTCAGCCCCTATGCTGCGGTCATCAGCCGTTTCGCCCACGATCTGCGTCAAGGTGTCGCGCCGACGATCTTCGGGGATGGCCTGCAGACGCGCGATTTCACGCACGTTGACAACGTCGTGCTCGCGAACCTGCTGGCCGCGACGTGCGAGCGGGCGTTGCGAGGCGAGGTGCTGAACGTCGGAACCGGCGTGCGGACGAGCCTGCTTGAGGCGCTCGCAGCGATTGCGCGAGTGCTGAAGGCGAATCCCGCTCACACCATCGCCCCGGCACGGGCCGGCGATATTCGTGATTCGCTCGCAGATATCTCGCGTGCCAAGGCGCTGCTCGGATACGAGCCCGTTGTTGACTTCGCCACCGGCCTGGAGCGGACGCTGATCTCATGAACACGATCCCCACCAACTCGGAGTCCTCCTCGCCCAGCCGCGGCGCGGCCAACAGCGCAACGGGCGGCGCGCCCGCCGCGATCGGGACGCCCGGAAACCCGTACTGGCAACTGGAGATCGGTGCGCCGGGCGCGGGCGATTACGCGCCGGGGCGCAGGCCGCCGAGCGTGCTGATCCGTACGAAGAACGAGGAAGTGAACATCGGCGCGTGCCTTGATGCGGCGAGCTTCTCCGATGACATCGTGGTGCTGGATTCGTTCTCGAGCGATCGGACTCTGAAAGAGTGCATGGCGCGAAAGAACGTGCGCCTTGTGCAGAAGATCTTCACCAACGAGAGCACGCAGTTCAACTGGATCATCGACACGATCAAGTTCAAGCACCCGTGGCTCTATCTCTGCGACGCCGACGAACGCGTGACACCGGAACTGCGCGACGAGATGATCGCGGCCGTCAACGACCCGGGGCAGACACACGTCGCTTTCCGCCTCCGCTACAAGAACTTCTTCCTCGGTCGCTGGGTGCGTCGCGGGGGCATGTACCCGGTCTGGATCATCCGCCTGATCCGGCCCGATCTGGTCCGCTACGAGGACCGCGAGATCAACGTGCACCCCGTCGTCAGCGGCTCGCTGGGCGACCTTGATGGCACGTTCAACCACTACTCGTTCAACAAGGGCCTGGTCCCGTGGTTCACCAAGCACAATCACTACTCCGACCTTGAGAGCAAGGAAGCGGTCCGGGTGATGCAGCAGTCGGGGATCGTTGATCAGTTGAAGGGTGTCCGCAGTCGCCAGCCGGGCGTGTCGCGTCGGGCGATGAAGAACCTCTCGTTCTACCTGCGGCTGCGGTTCTTCGCGCGGTTCTTCTTCATGTACTTCATCCGCCTCGGTTTTCTTGATGGCGTGCCCGGCCTGCACTACGCGCTGATGATCTCGATGTACGAGTACTGGATCGAGATCAAGATCCGCGAGCGGCGATTCACTTGGCGCGAGCGCACCGAGCGGGCGGTCGCCGCGATGCTCGGTGGAATGCCCAGCGAGAGCGCGCTGAGCGCCCCGCGCCCTGCCGGCGAGCCGAAGATCGACATCATGATCCCGACGCTGAATGAGGCGGCCCACATCCGCGAGACCGTGCTCAACGCGCGGCTGCTGGGCAACGTCTTCGTGCTCGACTCGTTCTCGACCGACGGCACGCAGCAGATCGCCCGCGACGCGGGCGCGACCGTTGTCGAGCACCCGTTCGAGAACTACTCCAAGCAGAAGAACTGGGGGCTGGACAACCTGCCCATGACCGGCGACTGGGTCTTCATCATCGACGCCGACGAGCGCATCACGCCCGAGCTGGCCAAGGAGCTGCGCGATGTCGCCAAGCGGCCCGACGCCGCCGAGGGCTACTTCGTCAACCGCGTGGTCATCATGATGGGTCGCGCGATCCGTCATGGCGGCATGTTGCCATCCTGGAATCTGCGATTCTTCAAGCGGGGCAAGTGCCGCTACGAGGACCGCACCGTTCACGAGCACATGGTCTGCGACGGGCGGACAGACTATCTCAGCCACCTGATGTTGCACATCCGGCGCGAGACCATCAGCGAGTACTTGGCCAAGCACATCAAGTACGCGGACATGGAGAGCGACGAGTGGATCAAGATGCGCGTGGGTCGTGATCAGGCGGCGCGTGCGCACCGGCTGTTCAGAGACCTGCCGCGGTACCGGCTGTATCTGCGCCGGGACTACTGGCCGCGCGTGCCGCTAAAGCCGCTGGTCAGGTTCGTGTACATGTACATTTTCCGCCTCGGCTTCCTGGATGGCTCGCCGGGCTGGCACCTGTCGTGCCTCATGGCCAGCTACGAGTACATGATCTCGCTGCTGTATCGCGAGAAGCAGCAGCGCCTGAAGGACGGGCTGCTGAGCTTCGATCCGGTGAGCGGGCGCGTCGTTGCGACCGTGCCGCCGTCACGGTGAGGCGCGCCGTGGCCCAGA
>JALHNK010000015.1:0-1396 GCA_022843565.1 Phycisphaerales bacterium | reverse complement strand
CGCCGTGCAACTTATCCGGCTTTGCGGATCAGTGCGGCTGGACTGGAGTTTGTCGGCGGGCACTGATCCGCAAAGCCGGATCAGTGGCACGCTGGGCTCTATCGCCCCTCCACCGGCGCCGGGTACACGATCGTGTTCTGCCCCGCGCTGATCGCCAGCAGGCCGTCGATCGCGCCGATCGCCTTGGGGTATGTGCCCAGGCGCACCGGTGTCGTTGAGCTCAGCATCGCGCTCTGATCATCCATCAGCAGCACGTTGAAGACCGAGTACGGGTTGTCTCGCGTCGGCACCGCGGCGTACGACACCGTCACGAATCCGCCGACGATCGGCAGCGCCAGCACCACGCCGTCGGATGGGTCCAGTGCGTCGAGCCCGACGAGCTGCCCGCGCGAGTCGTAGAGCGCCAGCCCGTGCGTTGTGCGGAGCGCAAAGCCGGCTTCGGTGGGCGAGACGACCACGCGCGACGTTGCCTCGATCCGCCCGCGTGTCTCCAGTGATTGGTCGCCCGGCTGGCCGCTGGCGATCGAGAGGGCCCAGACCTGCCGCTCGGGCGTGAGCACCACGAGCGAGTCGCCGGCCACCCAGGCGTCGATCGTTCGAGCCGCGGGGTGAGACTCCAGCTTCCACTCCACGCGCCCGGACTCGGTATCGATCGACAGGACCGCCAGGTCGGTGCCGACCAGCAGGTCGCCTCGGGTGGTGAGGCGCATCCAGCGCACTGCGCCGGTGGTGCTTTCGAACTGCCGGACCTGCTCGCCGGTGCGCGCGTCGATGATCGAGATGAACGAGCCACCGCCGGGCGGCAGCGGCTGGCCTGGCGCGGCGCTCAGCTCGCCCGAGACGACCATCGTGCCGGAGATCAGCGCCGCGTCCAGCACACGCGTGAGTGCCAGCGGCGAGGCCCACAGGCGCTCTCCGCTCTCGGCGTCCAGCGAGACGGCGCGACCCGAGCGTTCGATCATCACGACCGTGCGCTCATCGCTGGCGACGACGATCTCGTTCATCGTGCGGATGCCGTCAAGGGGCGTGCGGAACGAGAGATTCATGCCGCGCGGCACCGGCGTGCTGGGCGGGAAGTACGACATGAGCGAGTTGCTCTTCCAGGAGAGCTGCGCGCCCGCGTCGCCGGTGTCGACGCGCATCAGCAGCGGCCCTGACACCGGGTCTCCCTCGCCCGGCCAGACGAACAGCGCGCTGGTGCGAGATTGCCGAACCAGGGCGGCGCGATCGAAGCGCTGCTCGCTCTGCCAGAGCGGGATCAGCCCGCCGACCGGCGATTTCTCGGCGGCCCCGCCGGCATCGGGGTTGATGTTCGGGGCCATCAGTGCCAAGCGTCCATCGGTGTGCTGGACCGCGAAGAACGATACGGGCGTCGCGGAATCCAGCGGGCGCAGCG
>JALHNK010000014.1 GCA_022843565.1 Phycisphaerales bacterium | reverse complement strand
ATGGGCCGCAGCGTGACGATGAGCCAGATCGGCGACGCCGCGGCCAATCGCGTGGGCATCCCGCTCAGCACGCAGGTGGACTACATGCCGTTCTATGACCCGCTGATGGCCCAGCGCATGGGCGAGACGCGGTTCATCGATATGTGCGTCTCGCACCTGAACCAGTACATCGAGCGGTACCCCAAGCAGCACGCCTGCTTCATCTTCGAGCTCATGCAGGGCGAGGGCGGCTTCAACGTCGGCACGCGCGACTACTTCAAGGCCCTGATGGACGTCTGCAAGGCCAACAACATCGCGGTCTGGGATGACGAGATCCAGACCTTCGGGCGCTCGCCGCAGATGTTCGCGTACGAGTACTTTGACCTGGGCGATTACGTGGACGTCTTCTGCGTCGGCAAGATGACGCAGGTCTGCGCCACGATGTTCACCCGCGATTACAACCCCGGCCCCGGCCTGCTCAGCGGCACCTTCGTCAGCGGCGGCACCCAGTTCGCCACCGGCACGCAGGTCCTCAACCGCCTCGCCGACCCCGCCAACGGCTACTACGGCCCCGAAGGCAAGTTCGCACGCCAGCACAAGGCCTTCAGCGAGCACGTCCGGGCGCTCATCGCCAAGCACCCCGAGTGGTTCCCCGCCGCGGGCAAGTATGGCGAGCTCGGCGATTTGGTCGGGGGCGTCGGCGGCATGATGCGTTTCACACCCTTCGGCGGCGACAAGGACAAGGTCAACAAGGCCTGCAAGACCCTGTTTGACGAGGGCGTCATCGTCTTCTACTGCGGCCACGGCCCGTACCACGTCCGCATGCTCCCGCCGCTGCCGGTCTTCGATGAGAAGGACTGGGGCCGCGTGTTTGAGTGCGTGGAGCGCGGGCTGGCGAAGGTCTGAGCGCAGCGAGGACGACGCGTGAAGTACGCCATCATCATCGCGGACGGCGCGGGCGACCTGTCCTTGCCTGAACTCGGCGGGCGGACGCCGCTCCAAGCGGCTCGCACGCCGCACATGGACGCCGTCGCGCGCGCCGGGCGCTTGCTGACCGCCAAGACCACGCCGCCGGGCTTTGGCGCGGGCTCCGATGTCTGCACGATGGACCTGCTCGGCTACGACCCGCGCGTCTACCACACCGGGCGAGCGCCCCTCGAAGCCGCGGCGGTCAACATGGCCGTCGGCGATCACGACTGGATCTTCCGCGTCAACCTCGTGACCGTCAGCGGCGAAAAGGCGGCGGGTGGCAAGATGCTTGATCATTCCGCCGGCGCGATCAGCGATGCCGAGGCGCAGACGTTGTTCGCCGATCTGCTCACGCACTGGCGAACGGTCGAGCCAAACCTCGCATCAAAGCTCAACCTCAAGCACGGCGTCTCCTACCGCTCCAGCATGACCGACGGCTCCGGCCGCACGTACGCCAACGTGCAAACCACGCCGCCGCACGAGGTGCCCGGCGAGGAGTGGGGCGTGCATCTGCCAAAGAGCAAGCTCACGGGAAGCGGCGCGGCCGCTGCTTCCGGTACGGCGGGCGGCGCGACGAGTGCGACCGCCGACACCGCACGCGCCGAAGAAGCCGCCGCGGCCCTTCGAGCGCTCATCGAGTCCTCCGCCTCCGTCCTCGCCAATCACCCGATCAACCTCGCTCGCGTGCGCGCCGGCAAGCGCCCCGGCAACCTCGCATGGATCTGGGGCCAGGGCACCAAGCCCGCGATGCCCAACTTCCAGCAGCGATTCGGCGTGCGTGGCGGCATGATCACCGCGGTCGATCTGCTCGCGGGCATCGCGCGCCTCATCGGTTGGGAACGCCTCGATGTTCCCGGCGTCACAAGTTATCACGACACCGACTACGCCGCGCAGGGCGAGCACACCGTCCGCGGCCTCGATCGGCTGGACCTGATCTGCTGCCACGTCGAGAGCTCGGACGAGAGCAGCCATCAGGGCGATTGGAAGACCAAGGTCGCCGCGATCGAGGCGATCGATGAGCACGTGGTGCGCCCGGTGCTCGCGAAGCTTCAGCAGTTCGATCGCTGGCGCGTGATGATCCTGCCCGACCACTACACGCTGGTGAGCACCCGCAAGCACGACGCAACGCCAGTCCCGGTGGTCATCGCGGGCACAGGCATCGCCCCCACGGGTGCAAGCACCTACGACGAACCCGCGTGCAACGCCAGCCCCATCCACCTCGCCGAGGGCCACGAGCTGATGCAGTACTTCCTCCGCGACGGGCTCTGAGCAAGTCACCCGCTCCCACCCTCCCACGGTTCCTACCACCCTCCCCCGGTTCCCACCGGGGGAGGTGCCGCGCCTCGCGGCGGAGGGGGCAGGCCTGCAAGATACTCGTCGTCACAAGTACACCCGCGAGTCGTCGGGCGAACTCACCCCGCCCGATCACGCGCCGCATCGCGGGCGGTGCTCGCGTCCTCAATCTTGTTCGCGAAGCGGATCCAGCCCAGGATCATCAGCAAAGCCCCGCTCAGCACGCCGCCAATGATGAAGCCGACGGTCGCGCCAATGACCAAGACCACCAGCAGCGGGATGTCCTTGGCGGTGATCACGAACGGTCCCGCGATCAGGCCGGCCAGGCTTGTGATGGTGACACAGATGATCTGGAAGATGTTGTCGTTTTTGCGGATGTTCGGAACGAAGCCGACAACGTCCGCCGCGGTCTGGTAGTCCATCGGGTTGGTCGCGCCCGCGCCCCCGGTGCCCCCCGGCGCGGCCCGCGACCGTGGCGATGGCGGCGCCGGCGGCGGTACGCCGAACAGCGATTCAGAGGGGGGCGATTGGTCTGATGGCGACTGCGGCGATTGGTCAGACATGCCCAGAGCGTACTGGAAGAGCGACGCGCCGTCTCCTTCATTCCGGCACTTTGCCGGCGTGCGGACGATCGCGCGGATCTGCGAACCTCAGCCGATCGGCCAGAGCCGCATTGCCCCGGCCTCACGGGCGAACTAAACTCCCGCCCCAGCCGGAGAGGTGTCCGAGAGGCTGAAGGAACGCGATTGGAAATCGCGTATACGGGCAACCGTATCAGGAGTTCGAATCTCCTCCTCTCCGCTTACAGAAACAGCCCGCGTTTGCGGGCTGTATTCTTTGGGGCTCGTGCGATGCGGCGCCCGGCACGCCGATCGCGGCGTGGCTCCGGTCGCCTCAGTTGTTCTTGTCGATCACAAAGTCGTACTCCAGCGGCGGTCTGGGCGTGATCGCGTCCAGCGCGGCTTTCAGCTTCGTCGCGTCGCTGGCTTTGTAGATCGGTCCGAAGACCTTGATCTTCTTCCCTTCTTGGTCGTACTCAAACTGCACGCCCGTGTACGGTCCCGCTTGCACAATCGGCATCGCCTTGCTCACGAAGTCCGTGAACTCCTGCGGCACCACTGCTTGCGGCGCGCGGCCAAAGAACAGCAGATAGACCAAGAGCCAGGTGGTGCAGAGCACAAGCGTGACCACCGCGCCGAGGGTGATCAGCTTTCGTTTCGAGTCTGCTGCGTCGTTGCCGCGAGAAGTGATCATGGCATAAGCCTAGCGGAGGGCCCGAGGTGTCGTCAAAGAAAACGACCCGCGGCGGCGCGGGTCGTCGAGTGGTTCGAACTCAATCGTTGGATTAGCCGCCAGCGGGCGGCGTCGAAGTGCGGCCTGACAGGTAGGGCGCGGCGTTCCAAACCCAGTCGGGGTTCGTCGCGTCCTTGCTCCAGCGCTGCATGTCCAAGACCTGGTCAAGCTTGAGCGACTCCGCGTGACCGTCGGTCATGATCGCGATCGACACGTTGCCGATGTAGCGGAAGTCCACGTTGCCGTACGTGATCGGCGTCTGGGTCGGGTCCCACGCGCGCCGCGCGGTGATCGCCCAGTTGACCGTTGAGAGTGACGTGCGGTCGCGCATCGAGCTCGGGGCCTCGAGGCGGAACATGCCCGGGACGACCTTGGAGTCGCCGGCGAGCGTGCCGCGTGCGGTCATGAACTGCATCAGCTTCGACGAGTTGTGCGGGTCTGATGTGCGAGAGAGCCAGAACTTCTTCTTGTACAGGGGCATGCCTGATGAAGAACTCCAGAAGCGGGAATCGGACGGCCCGTACCAATCGCTGAACGCGCCACGCTCAAAGTCCCCGCCGACGAACGCGGTGTTCATGCCGAACGAAGTGTTCCAGTTCCGCTTGTACTGCTGGTGTTGCGAGCCCGGGTCGTTCGCGGGATCACCCCACCGCAGACCACCGGGGTTCACATAGCGAGGGGCACGAGAGATCTCTTCAAACAGCGTCGGATCGAGCGTCAGCAACTGCGTGTTGAAGTCGGTGTAAATCGACAAACGCCAGCCCCACGGCTTCATGCCCGTGCCTTCCATGTACGTGCGATGCTCATCGTGCGTGAAGAGCTGAATCTTGCGGTTCGGGCCGTGCGCCCAGTTCCAGTGCGAATAGCCCGGAATGACGACTTCCTTGTTCGACGATGAGTACGTTGCTGACGCCACGGCGAGCTGGCGGCCCGAGAGGCTGTCTCGTGTGAGGCGTGCAAGCTGCCGAGCGCGGCCCAGTGCCGGCAACAGGATCGAGATCAGCAGCGCGATGATCGCGATGACGACCAAAAGCTCGATCAATGTGAACGCGCCGCGTGCCGTGGTCTTCGTCTTCATTCTGCAAACTCCCTATGGGAATCGGACGTGTGTCAGCGGGTCTTGCCCAGAACGGGCGATGTCCGCCACTCTTCGCCAACGCGAGAATCGCGGGCGACTACCTTAAAGTGTACCAGAAATCGGGTGATTATGCACAGATACGCTGAGAAAAAGCCTTGGAACTTACCCGAGTCGAGGGAATATAGGGGGTTTTGCTACCGCTCATGGCGTTGGCCGCGAACTCTGGCTGGCCGAGGTCACGTCGGCGCGGCGGGCGGAGCCTTCGGGGCCGATGTCGGCGGCGTGACCTTCGGGATCGGCACCGGGGTCTTGCCGACCTTCACCGTGACCTTCACGGGCGGCTTCGGGTTGACCGCCGCGATCTTGGCGTTGAGCGCGTCCAGATCGGCCTTGGTCTCAACGATGCCATCAAAGACTGCGGTGCCATCGACCGCGTTGGCGGTCACAAAGAGGAACCGCTCAGACGCCGTGAGTTGCAGGTCCGCGATGAAGCCTGTCACCGGCTCCATCGGGGGCACCGGGGCCCGCGATGAGCCGCTGAACTGCAGGACCAAGAGCACGAGCGCGGCAACGAAGCCGACCGCGGCGATTCCGAGCTTTGCGTGGTTGTTCATGATGAATCGTAAGACGGCACTGTGCAACGGCGCGGCGCCCAATACGCGGACGACAAACTCCGCAGCAGCAAGCGGATGACCTGGAGCAGCCCGGGCCGAAGATCTGCCGGTCGGTTCGGCCCAAAGGCCAAGCCGCAATCAGATCCCGAGATCCATGAGCCACGAATCGCGAAGTCGAGCGACGGCCACAACTCGTTACTGCCGATAGTCCGCGATGTTGAACGCCCAACCCGGCGTCGTCGCATCGTTCGCCCAGCGACGCATGTCGGTGACATCGGAGTGCTTGAGCGGTTCGACGTGGCCGTCCATCATCGCTGCAACGGTCATCTTCTGATGACGGAAGTCGAGGAATCCGTACTCCCGCGGGCGACGCCCGCTTTCGAGCCCCCGAATCGTGGTAATCGACCATGTGGGCTCGCCTGTCGGAACCGCGTGCCCGTGCCACGGGCGCATCGCGCTCGGTGCCTCGATGCGGTGATGGCCCGGGACGATTCGAGTATCTGCGGTGGTTAGCGCGCCGGTCGAGAAGATGTTCTGTGCAGAGGCAAACGCGATCAGCTTCGTCGAGTTCTTCACTTCTTCGGTTCTCTGCACATAGAAACGCTTCCGCAGACGGACGGTCCCGGACGTCGGGCCGCTGAAGTCGGCGAATGCGCCAGCCTCATAATCGCCGCCGACGAACACCGTGTTCAATCCAAGCCCCGGATAGCGGCTCACAAACACCTGGAAGAACATCGGGTTGGACGAATCCGGAACGTTCGGATTACCGGTGTTCATCCAACGCGGCAAGCTGCGGGCCTCTTGATACGTCGCCTCGTCAAAGACCAAGCCTTTCACGTTGTCCGAGAGATACGGAGCCAGACGCCAAGGCCAGCGCTTGGTCACGTAGTTCTCCATCAACTGCTTGTTGTCGTCGTACACCTTGAAGTGAAACTGATTAGGGTTGGTGTGCGCCCAGCTCCAATGCGTGTATCCAGGCATGACGCCGCCAGCGTAAGCCGGGCCCTCAGGCATTCCGGGCTTGGTCATCTCCGGCAGGTTGCCCGGCAACACACCGGCCTTGTTGTCGCTCGAATAGCCGAGGTACGCCACCATGTGCTGCTGCGCGATCGCAGACTCTTTGGCCATCTTCGCGAGCGCACGAGCCTTGCCCAGCGCCGGCAACAGGATCGAGATCAGCAGCGCGATGATCGCGATGACGACCAGAAGCTCGATCAACGTGAACGCGCCGCGTGCCGTGGTCTTCGTCTTCATTCTTCAAACTCCCTGCAGGAATCGGACTTGCGTTGGCTGGCTTCGCCCAGAACGGGCGACATCCGCCATCTCTTCGCCATCACGAGAATCGCGGGCGAGTCCCTTACACTCTACCAGAAATCGGTCGAATGTGCATCAATCCACTGAGAAAACGCACCGGAACTTTCCCGATGCCGGACATTCTGCAGCGTTTTTCCCCTGATCATGGGCTGGCTGGCTTCGCTGTCACACCCCAATCGGGTGATGTTGCTTGGTTCGACCAGAGTCGCATGTCGCGAAGGGCATCGAGCGAGAGCGTTGAGCCGTGGCCGTCGAAGAACGAGACCACGCACGTGCCGCTGCTGCCGCCGCCGTTCCAGCGTGGGTCGAGATAGCCGTAGGTCTCCGGCGGCGTCGAGCGATCAAACGGGCCGTCGGCCCAGCGGGCGGTGTCGAAGCGCGGCGCATCAACGAGGTAGAAGCCCGGCTGCACGCCGCTGGTGGCGTTGAACGGATCGCGCCCGCGTGCGGAGGCGAAGACGATGAGTGACGACGGCGTGCGGACTTCGTGGTTGCGTGTGACGTACCACTTGCCCCAGGTGCGGATCGCCGTTGCGTTGAATCCATAGCCCGGATCACTCTTGCCGCCAACGAAGTCGGTATTGAGCCCCAGCGATGGCGAAAGGCTGGCGACATACTGGAAATCCGCCCGCTGGCGGTAGCTCTCCAGCACGCGATAGTCGTCATACAGGCCGGACATGTTGTAATCGAGGTACGACGCGATGCGCCAGGGGTAACGCCGCGCGATCACGCCTGAGACGTTCGCACCCTTGTCGTCCACGGCACGCAGTGAGTTTGGCCCGCCCGAGACCATCGAGGCCGGCGCATAGCCGGGAAGCAACTCGCCCTTGTTGTCGTTGGCGTACACGTCGTACGCGACAGAGAGCTGGTGCCCGCCGGAGAGCTCGCGCGTCTGCTTCGCCATCTGGCGCGCGGCGCTCAGCGAGGGCACCAGGATGCCCACGAGCACCGTGATGATCGCGACGACCACCAGCAGTTCAATGAGCGTGAAGCCGCCCATCCGCATCAGCTTCAGGAAGGGGCAGCGCGTTTCAGTGGGCTGGGTCTTCATGTTCGCGAGGGGGAAGGTGGGAAAATGGCAAATTGGCAAATTTGCAAATGGCAAATAAGACGGGGAGGCGGGAGGGGGCGGGGGGGCGGGGCCGGGGGTGAAGTGGCGGGATTAGGGCGAGGGGCGCTGGATCAAGGTGGCGGGAGCGGGGAATCGGGCCGGCGAGTGGCTGGCTGTGAAAGATCTATCGGGGATGAACGTTGGACTCCGCGTTCTGTTTCATCGATTCGGAGAGTACATTGTTCGGTTGCTGGTGTCGAGCGGGTTCGTGTTAAACGGGAATTTATCCGGCGGGGCGATATTCTAGAACCTTTACCGTACACTTGGCCATACTCTTGTCCAGAGAACCGTGGGGCGTCGGGCAACGAACATGCAGGCACACAGCACGCGGCAGATGACCAGGAAAATCGCCATGCCACAGAACAACGTTCGGATCTTCGGGTTCGCCGTGTTGATCGTCAGCGCTCTGCTCGCGTCTGGAACCGCGAACGCCGGCACGGTGTACAGCGGCGTCGTGACGAATCCACCGGTCGATCGCTGGATGTACCCGTTCGGGCCCACCGGGCCGCGCCCGACTGCCTCAACGTTTACCACCATCGGCAGCACGATCGAGGGCTTTGACGATCGCGATGCGCAGTACCTGATCGGCTTTGACACCAGCGCGACGGTGCCGAGCGGGCGGCCGACGTGGGCGTACAACGTCGCAGCGGTGACGCTGACGGTGCGGGTACTGGTCGAAGAGGGGACGCCGGGATGGGTGTATGACGCGACGCCCGACAGCGCGACGAGCGTGCTGCCGCTGGCGGACCCTGCGAGCACCGCCGACGCGGACCCGGGCCGGCCGATCGAACTGTTTGCGTGTGACTATCGCGGCCTTCATCCGCAGACCAACGAACCCTGGAACGCGCTGAATTACACGCAGAGCTCGCCGTTCGCGACGCTGGACCCGGTGGGCTTTGCACGCGGCAATCGTGCGGTGTTCCCTGTTGATTTCGGCGGCGCCGGTGGCGCTGCGCGCGATGTGAGCAACAACGTGACCGGGGCAGTGCGGTTTGATCCCGAGTCGTTGAGCGTCGGCCAACTGTTCGCGCCCGGGGGCGTTGCGGTCGCGCCGGGGGCCATCGTGCCGACGCAGAGCGACGTGCGGTTCGATGTGTCGCTGGCCTCTTCGGGCGTGCGCGAGTACATCGCACGCGGGCTGGCGATGGGGCGGTTGAACCTGATCGTCAGCTCGCTGCACACCGCCAGCGACTTCGGCTCAGGTCCTGTGGTGTACCCGGTCTATGGCACGCGATTCAACGCGTTCAGTGTGTCGCCGCGATTGGAGTTGACGGTGATCTTCTGCCCCGCGGACATCGCTGACGATCAGGGCACGCCGCTGCCGGGGAACCCCGGCGTGCCGAACAACGGCGTGACCGAGGGTGATTACAACGCGTTCTTCGGCGGGTACTTTGACGCGCTGGCGTATTGCGACATTGCGGATGACCAGGGCACGCCGCTGCCGGGGAACCCTGGCGTGCCGAACAACGGCGTGACCGAGGGCGATTACAACTGCTTCTTCGCCAGGTACTTCGACGGCTGCCCGTGAGCGTCAGCGACTGCTGGCTTCGCTCTGCGTGCGTGCGAACTCCGGGAACATCAGCTCGGCGATCTGCACCGCGTTGAGCGCTGCGCCCTTGAGCAACTGATCGCCGGCGACGAAGAGATCAAACCCGATGGTCGGCGCACCGGGCACGAAGCGAGCGGGCGTCTGGCTCGGATCTTCGCGCAGGCGACCGACCAGCACGTTGCCCTGGCCGCTGGCCTTCTGCGGCGTGGGAAACAGGTTGTTCGCGCGATCGTCGACAAGCGTGACGCCCGGCGCGCTGGCGAGCTCCTCGCGAACCTGCGAGAGCGTCGTCGGCGTTGCGAGCGTGACGTTGATGGACTCCGCGTGCGCGCGAAGGACGGGCACGCGCACGCAGGTCGGCGAGATGCGGACGGAGCTATCGCGCCAGATCTTGCGGGACTCGGCGATCATCTTGGCCTCTTCGCCGTTGAGGCCGGTGTCGGCCTCGATGCTGGCGTTGTGGCTGAACAGGTTGAATGCGTACGGCTCGTGGAAGACCTTCGGCGAGGCGGGCTTGCCCGCTAGCACGCTCGCGGTCTGATCCTGCAAGTCCTGCATCGCGGCGGCGCCGGCGCCGCTGGCGGCCTGGTACGTGCTCACGACAATGCGCTCGATGCCGAAGGCGCGATGCAGCGGCGTGAGGGCCACGACCATAATGATGGCCGAGCAGTTGGGGTTCGCGATGATGCACCCGAGGCGCTGGCCCGGCTGGCGCGCGGGCAGCTCGGTGGCGTTGACCTCGGGGACGATCAGCGGGATGGCCTCGTCCATGCGGAAGGCGGAGGAGTTGTCGATGACGCAGACGCCCTTGCGAGCGGCCAGCGGGGCGAACTGCTTGGAGACGCCGGAGCCGGCGGAGAAGAGTGCGATATCCACGTCGTCGAACGAAGTGGTGTTGAGCGCTTCGACCGTGAGGCGGCCGGCGGACGTGTCGATGGTGGTGCCGGCGGAGCGGGCGGAGGCCAGGGCCTTGATCCGGCCGAAGCGGAAGCCGCGCGAGGTGAGACAGTCGATCATCTCGCGTCCGACGGCGCCGGTGACGCCGACGATGGCGATGGTGGGGGCTGTGGGGGCGGTGTTTGTGCTCGTGGACATGGGGCCAGAGCGTATGACGGGACAATCGCCGCGGCCCTAGCGAAGCGGGAGTGCGACCTTCTCCATGAGCAGCGGCGTGCGCGTGCGGGACCACTCGGTGATGCGGATGCCGTCAACGTCGCGCGTGTGCCGGATGTCGATGGCCGAGGGTTGCGGCAGTTCTGGGAGGAGCGGGTCCGTAGCACCGACGCGATCAAAGACCAGCAGGACTGGCTGATCGCCGACGCGAGCCAGGAGACCGACGCCTAGCGGAGATACACCGACATCGCTGCGCAGGCCGAGGTAACTGATCGAGCCATCGGCCGGGAGCGTGACGCGACGCCCGAGTTTCTGGGCGAGGGTGAGTTCAAGTTCAGCGCGGTCGGCGATCGCGATCGAGGGACGGAAGCCGCCATCGATGATGCGGGCCAGCGGCGAGCTGGAGTCCGACGGGCTTGGACGCGGGAAAATGAGGCCCTGCCAGGTCGCGACGCCCACCAGCAGCAGCAGGATCGCCAACACGCCGATCAGCGGGGCCCGACGGTGGAGCCGGCGCGGGCGACCGGCGTCGTGGGCTTCGTGGACGCGAACGTTCGAGGACGCGACGGCCGCGAGCGCCGCGGCCAGTTGCGTCTTGGCCAGATCAGCGGGCGGCAAGGGGACGGCGCGACGGAGCGAGTCCACGACGGCTTTCTGCTCGGCGAGCTTTGACGCGAAAACCGGATCCTGCGCGAGCCGACGCGAGACCGCGCCGGCCTCCTGCTCGGTGAGGGCGCGGGACAGGTGCTGGTCGATCAGCACCATGTCGGCGTCTGGCATGTCCGGGAGCTTGGCCATGGGTTACGCGGTTGGGGAGTCTTTCGCGGTGAGGAGTTGTGCGAGGCTGTGGCGGGCACGGAAGACGTTGCTCATGGCGGTGCCCTTGGGGATGTTCATGAGTTCGCTGATCTGGTCGTAGCCGAGGCCGTCAACGGTGCGGAGCAGGAGGCAGGCGCGCGAGACCGGGTCAAGGCGCATGAGGGCCTCGCACATGCGATCGTCGAGGGCTTCTTGCGTGGGCAGGAGCCTCCCGTCGGATGAGACCGGGTGCGGCGACGGTTCGGCGCGTGCGAGATCGAGATTGTGGACATCGGAGCGCTGGCCGAAGCGAGTGAGCTCGCGTCGAGACTGACGCCGGCGATTCAGGGCAACGTTCCGCACGATCTCTCCCATCCACGCCCGGAAGCTGGTGCCGGGCTGGAATGTCGCCTGCTTGCGAAGCCCGATGATGGCGGCTTCCTGCATCACATCGTCAGCGTCGGCGGTGTTGGCGACGACGCTGAGCCCGACAAGCCAAAGAGCCCGGTGATGGAGCGTGAACTCCTCGGAGAAATCAAACGGTTTCTGCGACGGTGGTCCCATGAGGGTTTGGCTGGGGGCGTCGAGCGGGAATCGCACTCCGTGCCTCGGAAGCGGTCTGACGGAATCAGGAGCGATCGACAGGTCGGGGGCTGAGCGTGCCCCGGCTGGCGGTATCCCCGAAGGGATATCGGGCTCGCCAGCGCGTCGGCCTTGAATGAAAGCTCCTGCGACAACGGAAGGCTCCGCCCGCGTGCACGAGCGGAGGAGCGTTGGGCGTGGTCTCCGAGTCCTCCTCTACGTCGGAATGTCCGCCTCCGGCGGGTGCGATTGCACATGGCCGGTGATTCGCACGGTTTGTAAAAAAATCGAGAATCTGAGCGTCAAGATTGTCTGCTTTGTGGCAGGTGTGTGGTATTGTGTAGGGCCAGTCCGCGCGGCCGCGCGGCGACGGAGGTGTCATGTTTTCTATCCCACGCCGACCGATTGCCCGTGCCAGCAAGGCGCGTGCGTTCACGCTCATCGAGCTGCTGGTCGTGATCGCGATCATCGCGATGCTCATCGGCCTGCTGCTGCCCGCGCTCTCGCAATCCAGAGAGCTCGCTCGGCGCACGGTGTGCGCGGTGCGCTTGGCGGATAATGCGTCGGGGCTGAGGATGTACGCGACGGACCATCGCGAGCACTTCCCGCGCGTGCAAGACGCGTCGTACGGCTTTGTGACGCCCTCGTTCCAGCCCGGCGTGCCGATCGAGAAGACGTGGGTCAACCTGATGGCTGATCGCGGGTACATCGAGGCGTCGCTGGAAACCGCGGGGCTGCCGGCGGCGTTGATGTGCCCGTCGGCGATCGGTTACGACAACGATCCGACGTGGGCCGGGCACATGCCGCACTTCGGCGTGAACACGATGCTCAGCCCGCCGCGACGCTTGGACGCGACGCTGGGCAATCGCTCGTTCTTCGGGCGGCCGTTCACGTTCAGCGGCGACGTGTCATCGAAGATCATGATCGCCGAGTCGCGTCATCTGGAGAACGCCCGGGGTTGGTTCAGCATCGGCAATATCAACTGGATCGGCACGCGCCACGAGCGCAACGCCGGTGCCAACACAGCGTACTTGGACGGTCGTGTCGAGTTTCAACGCGCGGTGCAGCCCGAGGGGTCGTCGCCGTCGGCGGCGACGCCGCCGTTCGCGTCGGTGAACTTCTGGCGTCAGCCGACGCCGTGACGCTGATCGTCAGGTGAGAGGAACCCTTCGGGGGCACGCTCAGTGGCCGGCCAGCGTGCTGCGTTCGTGGCCGCGTTCCGCGCTCGCACACCTGAACAGGTATCTCTGGACATGAGACGCTCGGTTCGTCGATCGATGCGCCGGGGGCTGTCAGTTGTGTGCCGGGCGTGGAGATTCTCGAGGCCCGGCGGGGGTGGAGGCGTGGTGCAATCCTCCAGCCGAGCGCGGACATTCAATGGAGAGAAGAACTCTCGCGCCGAATGGGAACCGAAAGCCCCTCGGCAACGAATGACGAGATGAAGATGGTGAGCTTGTGTTGCGGCTCTCCGAAGCCCGCGTTGTTGAACGCGGGCTTTTTTCTGCGCTCCGTGTTGGGCCGATGGCACGGATGTTCGGCTGCCGGTCCTCGTCGTGGCCGGGGTTCTGCCCGGTGGCGGGCGGCCGAGTCCGGTCGTGCTCGCGTTCGCGATCCCACCCTCCGCGGCTATCATGCGGCATGATCCACCCGTGGCACGACGTGACCCCCGCGACCGAGAACGGCGAGCTCCCGCGCGAGTTCAAAGCGCTCATCGAGATCCCGCGCGGCAGCAACCTGAAGTTCGAGCTGGACAAGGGCTCCGGGCTGCTCAAGCTCGATCGCGTGCTGAGCTCGGCGGTGTACTACCCGGCCAACTACGGCTTCATCCCCCAGACGCTCGCGGAAGACGATGACCCGCTGGACGTGCTGGTGTACTGCACCGAGGACATCCCGCCGATGACGCTCTGCAACGCGCGGGCGGTGGGCCTGATGAGCATGGTCGATCACGGCGATCCGGACCACAAGATCATCGCGGTGCTCAAGGAAGACCCGATCTACAACGAGTTCAAGGGCGCCAGCAACTTCCCGACGCACATCTTCAAGCTGCTGCGCCGGTTCTTCAACGACTACAAGGCGCTGGAGGGCAAGGAAGTGCAGGTCGATGAGATCCTGCCGGCCGAGGCGGCGCACGCGATCATCGAGGACTCGCTGGCGCGGTATTACAAGGCGCGCCAGACGGGGAAGATCAAGGGGCTTGTGAGCTGAGGGATTTCGGCGACGGCTCGCCGCGACCCTCAACTTCGTGTTGAGGTGTTGGCACCATGCCAATGTCAAATGATGTATCGCTGCCGGCAGAGGTACGTCCGAGCTGGCCGCCGTTTTGCGTCAAGTGTCGAGCGGCGGATCCTTCTGCGTTCTATGCCTTCACGCCGGCGCGATCCGGATGGCTGGCGATGCTGCCCGGCTCGTCCTGGCTTGTGCGTCGTGACCCAGTGGTTGCGCCGGCGTGCCCCGCGTGCGCCGCGAAGATGGGGCGGGCTCGGCTCATCGGGAGTGTTCTTTCGTGGGTGCTGTTGTTCGTTGCCCTTTTCACGGCGCTGGTCGTGCTTCGGTGGACGGGCGTGTCGGCGACGTGGCGGCCGTGGCTGGCGTCGGCCATGACGTTCGTGTGTTTCATGCCGTTGTCGATCTGGCACGTGTTTCACCCGCCGCCGCTGAACGCCACGATCATGGGCGGTTCGCGGATCGATTTCGAGTTTGCAGACGAGGCTTACGCGTCCATGTTCGCGGGTCGGAATGTTGACCACGTGCTGAACAAGTAGCGAGAAGAGGCCTTCGCACCGTTGCGGCCCTGCGACCATTCGGATATCTTCACGGGATGATGAACATCCAGAGAGTCCTGCTCTCCAGGGAGCAGATCGCCAAACGCGTCAACGAGATGGGCCAGCAGATCGCGGCGGATCTGGATGCCGAGGCCAAACGCGTCGCGGCGGCGGCGAAAGTCGCGGGCGCGACGGGCGATGAGATCGGCGCGGCGTCGGGGCCGATCGTCCTGATCCCGGTGCTCACCGGCGCGTTGGTGTTCGTCGCGGACCTGATCCGCGCGATGCCGGTGGCGATGAGCATCAAGCCTGTGACGCTCAGCAGCTATCCGGGCAAGAGCACGACGAGCCAGGGCGTGACCGTGCAGAGCGGCGTGCCGATGGATCTCAAGGGGGCGCGAGTGCTGATCGTCGATGACATTCTGGACTCGGGTAAGACGCTCGGGCTGCTCAGGCGGCTGGTCGACGCGCAGCAGCCGCGCAGCGTGCGGATCGCGGTGCTGCTGAACAAGCAGAAGCCGATGGGGCGGGCGGAGGATGTTCGCGTGGAGTACAGCGGCTTTGTGATCGATGACGAGTTCGTCGTCGGCTACGGGCTGGACTTCGACGGCATCTATCGCAACCTGCCGGATATCGTGACGCTGGGGGGATAAGCCTCCAGCCGTCAGCCGTCAGCGTTCGCCCTGAGCAATGAGCCGCTGACAGATCATCATCGCGCCCGTAAGCCTCACGTCTCATGCCTCGCCCCATGACTTTCCCTGCCCCGAAGAACTTGCCGCGATTGGAGGCGACCGTCGGTCTCGATGGCGCGGGGGTGCTGGCGCGCGAGCAGTTGCCGGCGACATTGGCCAAGTCGTTGCCCGGCGATGAGGTGGTGCTCATGGTGCTGCGACCGAGCCCGTGGTTCCTCCTTGTGGGACGGCTCGATGCGCTGGTGTCGATCGGCGTCGTCATCGGGATCGGTGCGGTCATCGGTTGGCTGCAGTTGCTGGAGGTCCGCTCCGGCGCGGTTCTGGCGTACGGCGTCATCGCGCTGAGCCTGCTGATCATCTGGAACTGCCTGGACTTTGCGACTCGCGCGTACGTGCTGACAGATCGGCGAGCGATGCGTGTCAGCGGCGTGATCAGACGGGCGACGTTCGACATCCCGCTGAATCGAATCCAGAGTGTTGCCCTGCATCAGGGCATCCGGGAGCGCATCGTCGGCGCGGGGACGCTGCTGATCTCATCGGCCGCGGCGGGCGGGGCAGGGGCGAGCGCGGGGGAGTTCACCTGGTACTTCATCGATCGACCCGAGCGTGCGAGCGCTCATGTTCGCGAGGCGATCGAGCGTTACTCGCGCCCGTGATCCATCATCGCACACGACTGGCCGGAGGCAGAGGGCATGGCGGATGACGCTTCGACAAAGCGTGTTGTGCGGATCGGATTGACCGGCGGCATCGGCGCTGGAAAGTCCGCGGTCGCCAGCGCGTTCGCGAGCCTGGGCTGTGTGGTGAGCGATAGCGATGCCGGCGCGCGGGCGGCGCTGAGATCAGCACCAGTGACGGCGGAGCTTTTGAAGTGGTGGGGGCCGGCGATTCTCGGCGCTGACGGCACGCCGGATCGGCAAGCGATCGCGCGGATCGTGTTTCGTGATCCGATTCAACGCGAAAGGCTGGAGGGATTGATCCATCCGATCCTGCATCGCGAGCGAGAGGAGCACGCCAGGCTGGCCGAGTCGATCGGCGCCCCGGCGCTGATCGTCGATGCGCCGCTGCTGCTGGAGGTGGGGCTTGATCGCGAGTGCGACGCAGTGGTGTTTGTTGATACGCCGCGCGAGGTCCGGCTCGCTCGCGTGAGCGCGACGCGCGGGTGGGATGGCGCGGAGCTTGACCGCCGCGAGGCTGTCCAGCTCCCGCTGGACGAAAAGCGACGGCGGAGCGGCTACGTGATCGAGAACCATGCGGATCGCGATGCGCTGATCGAGGCCGCACGCCGGGTGCTCGCGGCTGTGCGAGGCACAAGCGGTGGGGGCTTGCCTCCGGCGGGCTGAAGACTACAGTGGGGAGTCGAAGCCGGAGCGAGCATGCTTCAGCACGACGATCGGGCTGAGGAGGCCGCGGACGCGAGGATCGCGACTCGCGGCGAAACCGGGAACGCATGAAGGCGTTCCGGAGATCGACTCGCCCGAGAAACCCTCCCCCCCCGTTCCACCCCCTTGTCATCCAGATCGGTGTTCTCTCGGGCCCGAGCCCGTTCAACCGATCAGCGATCATCAAGGCCATCCTCGGTTTCGTCGGTCAGATCTCACGCGACAGCGGTGACGCATTCACCCGGTTCAATCCAACCTCGAAAGTCTCCATATGCCCAAGTCCCAGTCCGCCGGTGAAGACGGCAAACCCGCAGCAAAGTCCACGTCCGCCGCGGCGGCGGAGAGCGCGTCGTCGTTCTTGCCCAAGGCCAGTCTGCGGGCGACGGCGACGCCGAAGGCCGAGCGGGCTGAGAAGGCGGAGCGTTCTGATGGCGGCGAGCGAACTGAGAAGGCCGAGCGGCCCGATCGTGCCGAGCGTGCCCAGCGGGCCGAACGGGTGGGTTCGGGGGAAAGTCGCAGCGAGGGCGGCGGCTCGGGTCAAGCGAGTGCGGGATCTGCAACGAACGCGAATGCCGGCGTGAGCGCCGGCGGAGCGCGGCCGAGCGCTGTTGAGCAGGGCGGCGGCGGGCAAGGCACCGGCCAGAGCTCCGGCGGCCCGAGCCAGGGTGGTGGTGGAATCAGCGGCGCCCAAGGATCGCAGCAGTCTGGCGGAGGCGCGCCCCACGGTCAGCCCGGCGGCGGAAACCCGCAGGGCAACGCCGGCGGCGGTCAGGGCGGCGGCTCTTCGTACTCCGGCGGTGGCGGCGGCGGCGGTTACTCGAACAACAACGGCGGCGGCTACGGCCAGGGCGGCTTCGGCGGCGGTGGTGGTGGCGGGTTCGGGCGTCGCAAGAAGAAGAAAAAGCGTGGCGGCTTCGGCGGGTATGACTCCGGCGGCGGAGGTGGCGGCGGTGGTGGTGGTGGTGGTGGCGGCGGGGGTGGCGGGGGAGACTTCGCGTCTCGCCAGGCCGCGATGGGCTTGCCGAGTGATGACGAACTCGAACGCGAGGCGCAGGAGCTCGAGCGGATCGTCGCGGCGACGGACAAGAACGAACTTAAGCAGGCCCTGACGATCTCGCAGCTCCAACGCATGGAGATCGACGAGATCCACACCATCGCCAAGCGCGACGGGATCGAGTCGTATCAGCAGGTGCCCAAGCAGGACTTGATCTTCAAGATTCTCAAGGCCGGTGCCGCGAAGCGCGGCATTCTCGTCGGCGACGGCACGCTGGAGATCATGCCCGACGGCTTCGGCTTCCTGCGCTCCAGTGAAAACTCGTACCTGGCTGGCCCTGACGACATCTACGTGTCGCCGAGCCAGATCCGCAAGACAGGCCTGCGGAAGGGCATGACGGTGCGCGGGTTCATCCGCCCGCCAAAGGAGAGCGAGAAGTACTTCGCGCTCCTTCGCGTGGACGAGGTGAACAGCCGCCCGGCGGCGAAGGTCTTTGAGCGTCGCAACTTCGAGGATCTCACGCCGCTGCACCCGGAGGAGCGGTTCATCCTGGAGACCGAGCCGAGCGAGGTGGAGTGCCGGATCGTCGATCTGGTGGCGCCGCTGGGCAAGGGGCAGCGAGCGCTGATCGTGGCGCCGCCCCGCACGGGCAAGACGGTGCTGCTGCAGAAGATGACCAAGGCGATCAGTAAGAACTACCCGGACGTGAAGATCATCGTGCTGCTGGTGGACGAGCGCCCGGAAGAAGTGACGGACTTCAAGCGGAACACCAACCCACGCGTCGAGGTGGTGGCCAGCACGTTCGACGAGCAGGCGTCGCGCCACGTCGCGGTGTGCGAGATGGTGATCGAAAAGGCGCGTCGGATGGTGGAGTTCGGCGATGACGTGGTCATCTTCCTGGACTCGATCACGCGTATGGCCCGCGCGTACAACAACGAGATGCCGCACTCAGGGCGCATCATGTCCGGCGGTATTGACGCCGGCGCGCTGCAACGCCCCAAGAAGTTCTTCGGCGCTGCGCGTGCGATCGAGAACGGCGGCTCGCTCACGATCATCGGCACGGCGCTGGTCGACACCGGCAGCAAGATGGACGAGGTCATCTTCGAGGAGTTCAAGGGCACCGGCAACAGCGAACTGCACCTTGACCGCAAGCTGATGGACAAACGCATCTACCCGTGCATCGATATCGCCAGCAGCGGCACACGGCGCGAGGAGCTCCTTCTTGACAAGAAGGAACTCGAGCTCGTCTACCGCCTGCGCAAGGTGCTCAGCGATATGAACGTCGTTGAGGCGATGGAACTGATCAAGGCCCGCCTGGGCAAGCACAAGAGCAACGCGGAGTTCCTGATGCAGATGGCGATGGGGTGATACAAATTTGCAAATCGCCAACTTTGCAACTTGCCAAACTCGGAATGAGCGGGAGTTGGCGATTGGGGATGTTTGTGACGCGCGTGTCAGCGCTTCGGCTGGGTGTCGCGCGGGCGCTTGTGTTTGGCGAGGATCGCCATTGATGCCAGACCAACCGGCAGCGCGACGACGAGTTCGGCCGCGCGGTTAAGCAGTCCGGCTGACAAGCCCAGCGCCAGCACGGTGCTGACGTTTGCTGCTTCGCCCGCGGGCGTCGCGGCGATTGCGAACGCGCCGAGCGTGAGGCCGCAGACCCACTCGCTCAGGCCGATCTGGATCGGCAGCAGGCTCGCGGCTTGGGTCGCCGCGGCGATCGCGAGGATCACCATCGCCGGTTGCGGCTGGCCCAGGATGGCGAACGCCAGCGAGAAACGCAGGCTCCAGACGCCGATATCGCCGAGTCTCAGGAGCACCGCGATCAGGACGGTTGCTGCGGGCGTGCCCTCGGGGCCGCGTGGCTGGCTGAGCCCCTGGCCCCAGGCGAGCATCGCCGGGACGATCAGCAGCACGCTGGCGAAGAAGACGCCCAGCGACTTTCCGCCGCCAAACTCTGAGAGCGCGTAGCCCAGACAGCCGGTCCAAGCGATGAAGATCATCACTGCGCCGGCGCCGCACGCCAGGGCGGTGAACATCACTCGCACCGAATCTCGCACCGCGATGTTGTGAACGAGCTTGTGGTACGCCACACGCCCGAAGAGCCCGGGCTTCAGCGGGAGGTAGTTCAGCAGCCACGAGGCGCCGACCAGAAGGTGCATGTCCGAAGCGGGCACGCGCCCGTACCGGCGCGTCAGCGTGAGCAGCACGCCGGAGGTGAGCAGCCAGTTGATAAGCGGCAGCACGAGCATCGCGATGATGGCCGCGGTCGAGGCACGCGACGCGGCGCTGGCGGCCCGCGAGAGCTCCGACGCGTTTTGTGCGACGACGAACCCCGCGCCGATGAGCAGAGCGATCCCGAGCGCGTACGCCAGCGCGCGGACCAGCGTCCGTCGCTGGCGGCGATCGGCGGTGATGTCCGGCGTGTCTTCGGGCATGGTCACTTGGCGGGTGTCTCGACCGGAAGATCGACTCGCACGCCGCTGAGCGTGGCGAAGCACTTTGCGCCGGCGCGCAGCCGCTGCGCGTGGAGGCGTGCGATGTTCGCGACGGGTGACGCCGGGGTGCCTTCGCTCAGGGCGTTGAGCCACGGGTCCGAAGCGTCGGAGCAACGCGTCACGATCTTGGCCATCACGACGCCGGGATCGTTGTCGGCGATGGCCTTCACTCCGGTGGCGAAGGCGACGGTCGAGGTGATGTTCGGGATGCGCAGCAGCAGCAGCGCCCGGACGGTCGGCCCTTCTCGCTCGTAGCGGGCGAGGAGCGCCTTGATGATCTCTTCGGCCTCGGCGGAGCGCATCCCCGCCTCGGCACCGACGGTGCGAAGGCGAACCTGCACCGCCGCGACGGCATGGGCGAACGCGGGGCCGGTGTCGTTTCCAATGGCCGCGATGAGTTCTGGCACTGTCGCGCTGAGCATGCTCAGGGTCGGGCGTGTGAGTTGGCCGGCCTCGATGGCCAGCGCGTGTGGGCCGTGGGACATGACGCCGCCGCCGATCTGGAAGTCCTGGAGCAAGCGCCAGCGAATGCGAACGGATTCGCCGGTGAGGTTCTCGACGAGCCAGCCGCCGTAGCCGGGATCTGCCCAGACGGTCATGGTGACATCCTCGCGCGGCATGATTCGGAGGCGGCGATCGGCGGTGATGACCTCGGGCACGCCGCGCTCGCTGGCCGAGCCGATCTGCACGCTCGGCGCGAGCAGGAATCGCGAGGAGATTGGCCCATCGGGGGCTAGGCGGATCGGCGCGGGCGTGAGATTGCGAATGCGGATGTTGATACGGGCGGCGTCCATCGCGCCGGCCGAGGGGCCGGCGACATCCGCCGTGAGGCCCATGAAAGAGCGCGGGTTCGTGAGCATCAGGTCGACCCACGCCGGCACGCCGGAGGCCATGGCCTCGAGCCGTTCGCCGACGGCGCTGGGAGGCACGGGCTTGCCGCCGCTGGACTGGGCCCACGAGCGCCCGAGCGCACCGACGTAGCTACCGGCGGCGCCGCGCCAGACGCCGGCCCAGCGTTCGGTCGCGCCGGGCAGATCGTTCTTGAGCTTGCTGATGACGCCGAGCCCGAGCTGGGCCAGCGCCTCGGCTGGGTCCAGCGAGTTGAGCGCGACGGTGGCACCGTCAAGATCACCGGTGCGGAGCTTCAGCCATCCTTCCAGAAGCGTGCGCGTCGTCGCGGGCAGGGGCGGCGCAGAGGCCTCGGTGAGTTTCTCGATGCGTTTCTTGGCCTCGTCGGTGTTCTCGCCGGCGATCAGCAGCATCAGCGGCAGGTCCACACGCCAGGTCGCGCGAAGCGATTCGGCACGCTCCTTCGTCATTCGACGCGGCAGCGTTGTCGGGTCGGCGATGAATCCGTCGAGCGCGTCAACCGACTTGATGAGATCGATCGCCGACGCGCTGACGGTGTCTCGGTCGTCAGCCGCGGCGGCGGCGAGCAGACGGACCCGCTCAGAGTCCACGTCCAGCCGCACAGTGTCTGGATCGGGGATGCCTTCGAGTGATCCCTTCGCGTCGGTGATCTGTCGGCGCACCGAGGCCAGATCGCGGCGTGTGTCGCCAATGGTCTTGTTCATTTCCGAGACCGCCGCCGTTGCGCCGCTGAGCGCCCAGAGCACGATGGATCGCTCGGTGGAGATCGCGAGGGTGAGGCCACCGTCGCTGTCTTCGAGCGACATCGTGTTGGCGTAGAAGCGGTCGGCCTGTTTCGCAGCGCCGACCGACGCCAGCAGGCGTGCGATCGCCATGTGCGTCTGGCGATCCAGCGGATCGGCCATCAACAGGTTGATCAGCAGTTCGAGGCGACCGGCGTCGTCCTGCACGCGATCGCTGAAGAACGCGTACGCCAGCGCCGCGGCGTCCTTGTTCGTCGGATCAAGTTGCGTCGCTTGCGTCAGTCGCGTGATGAACGCTTCGGAATCGCCACGCTCGCGATGCAGCAGGGCCGCGTCCAACGCCAGCCGACTGCGGACGGAGGGGTCGAGGGACTTGCCGCGTTCACCGAGGAAGCTGGAATACGCCGCGGAGCGAGCGGCGAGATCCTGCATGGTGCTGATGCGGGTGGAGATGAGCGAGAGTTGGGCGACGGTGTCGCTCGGGTCCAGCGCGACCAGCGCCCGCAGGAGTTCTTGCGTGGCCTCGGCATCGCCCGCGGGTTCCGCGGCGTCGAGAGCCAGACGCACAAACTCGGCGTCGTTCGGCTGGAGCGCCACCGCTTGCCGCAGGAGCGCGAGGGCGATGCGGTAGTCCTCGGCCGTCGGCGCCGCGCTCACGCGCAGGTCGGTCAGCGCGACGCGAGCGAAGGCTTGAGCCGTGAGCTCTTGAATGGCCGGCGCGGTCATCACGGCTGCTGGACGCGGGGCGGGCTGGGCACGCGGAGTGGGGGGCGTGGTCGCTGCGCCGGCGTGAGCGTTGGGTGATGCAGCCGGCACAGCGGGCGCTGGCGCTGTTGACGCGGGCACGGGTGCGGCCGGTGCCGGCGTTGCCTGCGGCGCTGCCGGTGCGGGCGCGGGCGCTTGTGTGCGCGCCAGTGAGAGCGGCGAGCCGGCCACGAGCAGAGAGGCGATCGCGAGCGAGGCCACGGCGCGCGAGTTTGACTGGGTGCGGTCGTTCATTGTGGTCATTGTCCTCGTACGAGCAATCCGAGCATGAGCAGCCCAATGCCGAAGGCCAGGGCGCTGAGCGCCTGCAGCGTCCACGATACCCACGGGTTCGCTCGTGGGAAGAGGCGATCGGCGACCAACGCCGCGAATACAAACTGGCCAAGCGCAACCGAAGTGACGCCGCCGACCGTCCAGATCTTCGGATTACCGGGCACACGCGAAGGCCATTCCAGAGCGACCCAAACGCCACCGACTCCCAGCAGCAGCGCCCAACTGGTCGCCAGAACGATCCGCGTGATCAGATAATAGTTCACCTTGCGTGGTCTTTGGGCCACAGAGCTCATGCGTAGCAGTGTAACGAGCCAAGTCGGCTGACGCGGTGCGGGTCCGGTTTGTGGGCGGTGTTTGCGCCGCCCGGGTGACCGGCTGCACACATCCGGCGATGGCGTGGCGGATTTGTCGAATTACCGGGGCCGGAACTGTCGATGAATGCCCCGGCGATTGTTGCGCACAGGGCGCGTGGCCCGGGCGTATATCTGTTGGCTTCGAGCCGGACGTGAGCGCGGATGAAACCGCGGGCCCGCCGGGCTCGAAGTGTTCGGTAGAGCTTCGAGGATTTGACGGCAGAGTGTTGACGCGCCCATCGCCACGTGCGACGGGGGAGGCCGCACGATGGTCAATCGAATCGAGCAGGATCAGCGAAGGTTCAAGCAGATTGTCCGCGGCAAGATCCGCAAGGATTTGCGTCGCTTCATCGCCCGGGGCGAGCTGATCGCGCGCGAGGGCAAGAACATCGTTTCGGTCCCGGTTCACGACATCGACCTGCCGACGTTCCGCTACGGCGACAACTCCGGCGGTGTGGGGATGGGCCCGGGCGAAGACGGGGAACCCTCAGGGCAGGGCCAAGGCAATGGTCAGGGCGGCGAGCAGGCGGGGCGACACATCATGGAGGTCAACGTCACGCTCGAGGAGCTGGCGGACCTGCTGGGTGAGGAGCTGGCGCTGCCGCGGATCAAGCCGCGCGGAAGCCACACGATCACTTCGAAGAAGGACAAGTACTCGGGCGTAAGGCCGATCGGGCCTGCGGGCCTGCGGCACTTCAAGCGGACGTACAAAGAAGCGCTCAAGCGTCAGATCGGCCTGGGCATGTACGACCCGGAGAACCCGATCATCGTGCCGGTGAAGGACGACATGCGGTTCCGCTCGTGGGTGGAGGTGAAGAAGCCGCAGAGCAACGCCGCGATCATCTACATGATGGATGTGTCGGGCTCGATGGGGCAGGAGCAGAAGGAGCTTGTGCGTTTGCACGCGTTCTGGATCGATACGTGGCTGCGCCGGAACTACCAGGGCGTCGAGAGCCGCTACATCGTTCACGATGTCGCCGCGCAGGAAGTCGATCGCGCGACGTTCTTCTCGATGCGAGAAGACGGCGGCACGCGGATCAGCTCGGCGCTCACGGCGTGTCAGAAGCTGCTCGACGAGCACTACGACCCGTCGGACTGGAACACCTACGTCTTCCATTTTTCTGATGGAGACAACTCCTCGGATAGTGACAACCGGCTGTGCTGCGAGCTGTTGACTCAGCGACTGCTGCCGCTGGTGAACCTCTTTGGCTATTGCCAGGTGAAGTCGGCGTACGGCTCTGGCCAGTTTCTGAACGTGCTTCGCGAGGCGTTCCCGGAGAAAACGGGGCCGACGAGTGATGACGATCTGGGCGCTCGCGTGATCGCGACGCGAGTGAACGAGCGGGAGGACATCCTGGACTCGCTGCGGCACTTCTTCAAAGCTGGCAGGTGAGTCGCGAGTCGCGAGTCGCGAGTTCCGAGTCGCGAGTGAGTGGAAGTCGGCAATCGGCAGCCGGCAATCGTGAAAGACGTCCTGTCGCAACTGAACTCGCTCCTGTGTTGTCGGCACGATTGCTGATTGCCGGCTGCCGAATCCAATTTGCCGATCCCCATCGCGACTTACACTGTCCCGCGTGGTCCTGCTCCCGATCTATGCGTTGATTGTGTGGTTCTTCTGCCTTCGCTTTCGGCGACGGTGGATCGGCTTCGCGTGCGCGATCACCGGCGCGGCTTCCGTTCTCCTGGTCATCCCACTGGTGTCGTCAGCCCTTCGCCTGATCGGCGTGCGGTCAGACCCGGGGATCTTCACGTTCCTGATTCTGGGCGAATCGGCGATTGTGCTCGTGGTGGGTCTGTTCGTCGCCTCGCTGCCGCGCCGTGACCCTGCCAACCGCTGTGCCTATTGCGACTACGACCTCTCGGGATACAGCGCCGAGCAACCGCCGGTCTGCCCCGAGTGCGGCGTGCCGTTCGACGGCTACGCCTCCAAGCGCAAGCGCTATGTCAGCTCGACCGAGGTTCGCGAGGCCCTCGCGGCGCGCCAGGAAGCGATCCGCTGTGAGTTCTCTGATCCGGAGCGATCCGCCGAGATCACGCGACGAATCTCAGCCTTGATCGACGCCAGCACTGTCGACCAACCCGCGCCGCCCAAGCCGGATGCTCGCGGCCAGGGGCCCGGGTGAGACCTCCACGGTGATACGGTCGTCGGCCCTTCGCGGGCGTGCTGTTCGGGTCGTGGCTGGCAACCTCCGCCCCCATTTGCTACACTGGTGCGACGGGGTCTTGGTCCACGTTGAAACGTGCATCGCACCCCCAACGCGTCCGCGAAACCAGATCGGCGGCGTCACTCAAAGGAGCTTCTCATGGCCGGCAACTTCAACAAAGTCATTCTCATGGGCCGCCTCACTCGCGACCCCGAGGTCCGTTTCACCGGGAACAACATGGCCATCGCCAAGATCGGCCTAGCCATGACGCGGCGCTGGAAGGGTGCCGACGGGCAGATCAAGGAAGAGCCGATCTTCGTCGACTGCGACGCTTTCGGCAAGACCGCCGAGGCCATGGGCAAGTACCTCTCCAAGGGCCGCCCGGTCTTCATCGAGGGTCACCTGCGCCTCGATCAGTGGCAGGATAAAACCAGCGGCGAGAATCGCTCCAAACTCAAAGTCGTCATCGACACGTTCCAGTTCGTGGACTCCAAGCAGGGCGCCGGCGCCGGTGCCGGCTCTGGCGCTGGCGATGAAATGGGTGGCGGCGGCGGCGGTGGTGGGGGTGGATACGACGACGGCGACCAGTCGCCGCCTCCGCCTCAGCAGCGCCCCGCTGGCGGCGCCCGCGTCGTGACGCGCAACCCGACGCCCCAGCCGCAGGAAGTGAACGAGGACGACATCCCGTTCTGATTGGCCCTGCGGATTCGCAGTGGCGTGAGCCCCCTCGCCGATCGAAGCACTACCATCCGGCGTGACATTTCTTCTTGAGATCGTCAGGCTTGGCCTGTCCAACATTCGGCGACATGCTCTGCGCTCGCTCTTGACGGCGCTGGGCATCATTTTCGGCGTCGCGGCGGTCATCACCAACGCCGCGATCGGCGAGGGCTCCAAACGCGAGGCCCTGGCGCAGATCGAGGCGCTGGGTGCCAAGAACATCATCGTCCGCTCGACCAAACCGCCGGAAACCGCCCAGGGCTCCGGCCAGCGCCGCTCGTGGACCACGCGTTACGGCCTGCTCCGTTCGGACCTAGAGGTCCTGCAACTCGAGTTTCCTGAGGCCGATGCCATCGTCCCGCTCAAGGCCGTCGGCGGCCAGATCCTGCGAGAGAACCTCCGTCAGACGAGCCAGGCCTTTGGCACGACGCCCGACCTGCTTCGCGCCGCCAACCTTCGCGTGGCCCGCGGGCGATACCTCTCTCAAGAAGACCTGGATGAGCGAGCGCTGGTCTGTGTGATCGGAGCGGACATCGCCAAGGCCATGTTCCCCTTCAGCGATCCGCTGGGCGACACGATCGGCGTGGACTCCAAGCGATTGAAGGTGATCGGCGTGCTTGCGCCGGTCGGGCTCTCCGGCGGCGCGGGCGCGGTCCTGGTCGGGCGCGATCTCAACGACGATGTTCACCTGCCGCTGACCACCGCCAATGAGGTCTTCGGCGACACCGTCTTTCGCGCCACGTCGGGCAGCATGAGCAGCGAGAACGTGCAGATCTCCGAGGTCTACATCGTCGCGCCCGATCGCGACAGCGTTATGTCGTTCGCGAACCTCGTCACGCGGGTGATCGAGGCCCGGCGGGCGAACATGAACGATCTGAAGATCATCGTGCCGTACGAGCTGCTCGAGAACGCCCGCAAGACCGCGCTGACCTGGAACCTCGTGCTCACGTTCATCGCCGGGATCTCACTGCTGGTTGGCGGCATCGGCATCATGAACATCATGCTCGCCAGCGTGACCGAGCGCACGCGAGAGATCGGCATCCGGCGAGCGCTGGGGGCGACGCGACGCCACATTGTCTGGCAGTTCCTGGTTGAAACCGGGGTGCTCTCGGCGGTGGGCGGCTTCGCGGGCGTGGCGTCCGGCGTGCTGCTGTCACTCACGCTCGGGTTCATCGTACCTAGGCTGCACGATCTGCCGTTCATCGGCGGATCGTTCAACCCCGAGCAACGTTTACCCACGTCGCTCACCGCCGGGTCGATCGTCGTCGCGTTCATCGTCGCGACGCTCACGGGCCTGCTCTTTGGGCTCTACCCCGCTGTGCGTGCGTCGCGTCAAGACCCGATCGTGGCGCTGCGCCACGATTGAGTGTTGACATCACGCGGCGGCCCGACACTGGGGGCCGCGCCGCGAAGGTCTCGCGACGCCGGCCCCGATTCAAGCGCAACGTGATCCGAATCTCAACGGCGGGCGCCGCCGGGGCGCGAGTTGGTCGGCATCGTGATCTCCGCACGCGTCGGACGATTGGCGAATCGTGCAGCCGCCTCGGGGCTCATCATCACCTGCGGGGGACGGTCGCGGCCCGGCCCCGCCGCGGCTGGTGCGCTCTCGCCACCGCCCGGAGCCCCTCCGACACTGCCCACGCCACCACCACCGCCACCACCTCCGCCGCCTCCACCACCACTGAGGCCGCCGCCACCACCGCCTCCACCGCCGCCACCACCACCGCCTCCGCCGCCGCCGCCACCACCGCCGCCACCACCTCCAACGCCGATCGCGGAGGAGTCCGCACCCTCAACGGGCACGGTAGACGGCACTGCGGTTGCACGGGCCACGACCAGCGGCTCATCGGAGATCATCGGGAGGTTCACGATCGGCACCACGACCGCCGGCGGCGGCGGAAGGGGCGGGGGGACGGTATGAGGCGGCTCGTCCGGGGCAGGCGGGGCCGGCGGGACGATGGCGTCGCTGCCGTTCACGCTGGGAAGGGTGAAGCCGACGTTGAAGTCGTTCTTTGCCGGCGCGGGTGCCAGAAACAGGTCCGTTGGGATCACCGTCGGCCCGAGGTCCAGCGACGTGTAGCTGGGCCGGTTGGCGATGCCGATGCCGTCGACGATCGTGTATCCGCTCGCGGCCACGCGTTCGAACATCCGCACGGTATCGGCCTCGTTCAGCCCCGGGAAGTGCTGGTAGATCGGGCAGGCCCAGGATTCGTGCCCGGGCACAATGAAGTGCGCGAGGTAATCGGGGTTCTTGACATCCTTGGCCCAGTACCACGACGCCGCGAGCGTGTGGATGAAGTCCGCACCGGAGATCTCGGTGATGAACTTGACGTTCGGATGGCGCCGGTGCATGGCGTAGAGCATGCGATACTGCATGGCCGGCGGCGCGCCAACGTACGCGTCGAGCCCGATGCTCGTGGCACCCATCGCCACGGCGCGGTCCAGCTCTCGCATCATGAAGTTGCGATGCACAGGGTTGTCCGGATCGATGACCTGAGACTCCTCCCATGAGCAGTTCCAGTACGGCATGTAGCGGGCGGAGTTGCCCCACCACATGCCAAAGACGCGCCCGTTGGCCGCGAGGCGGCGGAGCTCGGGCAGAGTTGCGGCCAGCGCCGGCACATCGTCAATGCCGGTCGCGAAGATCGACGGGTAGTTGAGCAGGTCGTGCGTCGAGAAGAGTCCGGTGATCGCCCAAACCATCGACTCGTCGTAGTTGTACAGGTCCATCCACTCGAGCGTCTGGTCGACGTAGCGGCCGAAGCCCTGATGGTGATCCCAGTTGGCCATGCCGCGCGGGTTTGCGGAGTTGATCCACGCGGTGTTCGACCAGGCGCTGCCGCGGACCGGCTTTCGCCGAGCCTGATACTGCACGCCGCCGAAGGTCTGGCGGAAGAAATCGCGATAGGGCACGAGCGTTCGGAGCCAGTGCTGATTCTGGCGTGCGACGCGGACGCTCATTCGATACGTGCGCGTCGTGTTCGCGGGCACCTGCTCGCGAAGGTCGATGCGGACGAAGTAGCCACCCTGCGGGAACGCGTCGGTGGGCTTGGTCGCGATGAGGTCCATCGTGACCGAGTGGTTGTATCCGACAAGGTCGTACATCATCGAGATGCCGACGGTGTGCGTCGCGTCGCTGATGACCATCACGGGGCTGTAGGCGTCACCGGGGTAGTCGATCTGGCCCACGCCAAGCGCGGTGGCCCCGTTCCACTGCGTCGGGTACGTGACTGCGTACTTCTCCGAGCCGTGTCGGAAGTCCCACGTCTCAATATCGCGGAACGGCAGTCGCGTCACCTGAAGCTGCGGCGGGGTCTTCGGCGAGTCCGTGGTGTTGCGAACCGTCAGGACCACGTCGGCCCCGTCGGGCTTGGGCTCAACGCGGACTTCGCCGGAGCACTCGCCGCCGCGGAGCATCGTCATGTGATCGTCGGTCACAAGCTCGCGCCCGGTCACGGCGTCGCGGATCGAGAGGCGGTTGTTGTCGAACTTGACGCGATAGCTCTCGGCCGTCATCGTCGTGGCAAGGGCGGTGGGGGTGATGGTCTGGGCGCTGGCGACACCGCCGGCGAAACCGACCAGGAGCGCGGCCCACGCGAGCGTGTTCGCCGCGGTGCGATGCCGAGGACCGTTGCCAGTCGCGATGGTGGTGTGCGAGTTCATACCTTCAATGTCGGATTGCGAGCCGGTGTCGACGACCTGATTACGGGGTGGCCGGCGCGGAGTTGCGCGATGGTGTCGCCTGCGTAGGCGGGGCAGGCTGGGGCAGTCAGGGTGCGCGGGGAAACGCTGGCGATCTGCGACGGCGGCGCCGGCACGCCGCCGGAAACGCGGACGTGTGCTCGCTGCGCCGCAGGGCCGGCCCTCGCGAAGCCGCTCTGGGCCCGAGAACAGGACGACCGAAGACGCCGCCGCGGGCCGCGTCCCGGCACATGAAGCAAACATCCGCGATCGTCCGAGAATCGGACTCAGCGGGTTGACGGCATACCCTACCAGGGTATAGTGTAATACCAGTGGGGGGTATCAGCCCCTCCGGGAGCACACGCCGTTCCTTGGAAAGGAACACCATGAAAGACTCTGCCAACCCGTCCGCCACGCCCTCCACCTCCACCTCGAACTCCGCCGCCAAGCAGCACTCGCTCGCGATCGACGGCATGACCGGTGACGCCTGCGTCGCAAAGGTCACTTCTGCCCTCAAGACCGTTCACGGGATCTCGACCAAGGAAGTCAACGTCGGCTCGGCGACCATCGTCGCCGATCAGCCCGGCTGCGACGCTGCCTGTAACTGCGTCACCCGCGCTGGCTTTAAGACGCACGAGAACACCCAGGCCAACGGCGCAAACACCGCCTCGAAAGCCACGCACATGAACTCGGGCCACGAAGTCAAGCCCGATGCGCGCAACCCCGACGCGCAGTCAACGCCGCATGTGTCTGTGCCCGCGACCGATGGCCCGGCCAAGGCCGCCACCGCCGCGTCCGCCAAGTTCTGAGTCTTCTCGCACTTCTGAGGAGTATCGAGTGATGGCCAAGAGCATTCGGAAACGCCCGCCCGCAGACGCCGCGAAGCCCACACCGGCCCGAGCTGGCGTTCCCCTTGATCGTCTCGCCGCCGGGATCGACCCGGCGGCGAGAAAGGCCAACATCCTGCAGATCAGACGCGCCCGAGGACAAGTTGATGGCATCGAACGCATGATCGACGAAGATCGCTATTGCGCCGACATCATCGTCCAGATCACCGCCGCCCGCGCGTCTCTTCAGGTCGTCGCCAAGTCGCTCCTGGCGGCGCATCTCAAAGCGTGTCACTCCGCCGCGATCGGCAATGGTGGCGCCGTCGCTGACCAGATGTATCAGGAACTCGTAGAGCTCGTTTCGAAAATGGCGAAGTAGCCACCACATCCTTCCCGACCCTGCCAGAACCTTAAACCGAATCGAGATCCCATGGGCCTCCTCCTGCTCATCGTCCTCATTCTTCTCGTCGTCGGCGGGCTGCCCTCATGGCGGTACAGCAAAGACTGGGGCTACGGCCCTAGCGGCGGCCTTGGCCTCATCCTCGTGATCATCCTCATCCTCGTGCTCATGGGCACCATCCCCCGCGGCTTCTGAATCGCCCCCCCACGCCGATGGCGTGCGTCGTCGGCGAACATTGACTAGCGATCGCGAACGTCAGCGATCAAACCGCACGCCTCGTTGAGCTCACGCCCTCACCGAGCGAAGAACTCTCGGCGTTTCGAGGAGATCCGCAGATGATCCGCTGGGCACTCGTTTTTCTCGTCTTCGCGCTCATCGCCGCCGTTCTTGGGTTCACCGGGATCGCCGGCCAGGCGATGAGCATCGCCCGCATCCTGTTCTACGTTTTCCTGGTCGTGTTCCTGGTGAGCCTCGTCATCAGTCTTGCGACCGGAAGGCGTCCAGCCGCTCTCTGAGCGATCACCGCATCTCAAAGGAACTCGCATGAAGCTCTGCAAAAAAGTCTTCCTCACCCTCGCACTCGTCGCGATCGCCGCCAGCTTGGCGGCGTGTAACACCACCAAAGGACTGGGTACCGATATCGAGAAAGCCGGAGAGGGACTGAAGGGTTCCGCTGAGCGCAACGGCGCAGATTGACCCGGGCTCTGGGGATCTCGGCGGACGGGCCATCCCTTGCTCGGCGACCCCAGCCCGAGATCTTCAACCAGTTCGCACGATGACACACGGCAACGGCGTGCCGCAGATGCGCCGACCCAACCAGATCGGCGTTCTGGTTGAGCTGCAAAGCACAGGTTGACTGCAACACAAGCGGGCCACTCTCGGAGTGGCCCGCTTGTTTCTCGTGCTCGATGTGCTTCGTGCGCGCGGGGGCAAGGCACCGCTCAAAGTCCGCTTGCTGGTCCCCGTCAGCTACTCAGCGTGCTGCGGCGTCGCGACTGGCATCGGAACAGCCGCTGGCGACGAGATGGGGGTTTCGACCGTGGCGGGCGCGGGCTCTGCGCCCTTCTCGCCGGCCAACTTCTCCGCACGCTCGGCCTTCTCGGCCTTTTCCGCGCGCTCGTTCTTGCGGTTCTCGGCGTTCTTGGCCTTCAGTTCCAGGCGCTTGATCGCCTCGACCTTGACCTTGTCCGGCGCGATGATGATGCTCGCCTGCGGGCCCATCCAGCGCGGCAGCGGGGTCTCGGGCTTGCCCACCTCCGACAACTGCTCCATGATCTTCTTCAGCCGGTCGATCCCGATCTCGCGGTGGGCCATCTCGCGCCCCTTGAACCGCTGCGTGATCAGCACCTTGTGCCCGTCGATCAGGAATCGACGCGCCTGATTGACGCGGATCTGCACGTCGTGGTCGTCGATCTTCACCGAGCGACCCAGGCGCACTTCCTTGAGTTCGCTGGCCTTGCTGGCCGAGCGGTTCTTCTGCTCTTTCTTGGACTGCTCGTACTTGAACTTCCCGTGGTCCATGATCTTGCAGACCGGCGGGCGCGCATCGGGCGAGATCTCGACCAGGTCAAGGCCGAGGTCCAATGCCATCTTGATCGCGTCGGCGGTCTCGACGACGCCGACCTGCTCGCCATCGGCACCGATGACGCGCACCGGCGTCATGCGGATCATGTGATTGATGCGAGTGCGCTGGGGGGGACCGCCGGGACCGAAACGGGGTGCTCGAGTGATACTCAGACTCCTTGTGGCGCGCTGGACTGCGCGCGGTGATCAATCAGACGCGAACCGGGCGTACACAGCCCGTGCGTCGAAACCTGCGTGCGATCGTTCACGATGGACAGTGTCGCGGTCATTGGGTTGACCACGCGACGAGCCGAGCACTGAAATGGGTCGGCAGTTCTCGAACCAGACGAATCCTCCAACGCAAACCCTCCCCATTCACAATCCTAGCAGAGTCTAAACGACAACGGCGCAACCTGCAAGGAGAATTTCACCAGCATCCTACCCGCCGCCCCCCGCAGGCCACCGTCCGACGCCCTTGACTGGCTGGCGGGCCGGGCAGATCGGGCCGGCCAGATCGGGCCAAGCAGACCGACCGAAACGGGCCAGCGCGGCTCGAAAGCCGATCCAAAGTCACCTTCACCCCGCTCACCCGCGGGAGACAAGAACAATGTTCACCACCACCGACAGCACCAGCAGGGCGCACATCGTGATGAACAGCCACGTCGCGACGCCGCGCTGAGCCAGCGCGGCGCTGTGGTCTTCGGAAATCACACCTTGGGCCTGGCGCTCGGCCTGGGCGATCGACGCCAAGTCGAGCCCGCCCAGGTCCTTGTGGGCAATAGGCGGGTCTTTCTTCTGCCGCACCGCCCGCAGATCGGTCAGCAGGTCCTTGCACGAGCCGTACCGCTTGCGCGGATCCTTGGCCATCATCATCTCGATGACCTCGGAGATCCCCGCAGACAGTCGCGGGTTGACATGGTCCGGCGGCACCAGCTCGGCCTTCAAATGCTTGTGCATCACGTCGCTGGGGTTCTTGCCGTCAAACGGCACCGACCCGACGACCATGTGATAGAGCGTTGCGCCCAGCGAGTAGATGTCCGCCGCGGGCGTGATGTTCACCTCGCCTCGCACCTGCTCCGGCGAGATGTAGTAGGGCGTGCCGAATGCCTTGCCCTTCTCTTCCTCCGCGGCTTCCTTATCCGCAACGGCACGCGCCAGCCCCATGTCGGCGAGCTTGGCCACGCCCTGGTTCGTGATCATGATGTTCTTGGGCTTCACATCGCGGTGGATCAGGCCGCGATCGTGCGCGTGCTGCAGCGCCTCGGCCATCTGGATCACGATCTCCAGCGCGTCGATCTCGCTGTAACGCTTGTTCTTGACGATGTCGTCGTAGACCGTGCGACCGTCCACCCACTCCATCACGAAGTAGTGATACTCGCCGGCCTTGCCGACGTCGTACGCCGCGACGATGTTCGGATGGTTGAGCTGCGCCGCGCTGCGTCCCTCGGCGTAAAACCGCTCCACGAACTGAGCGCTCTGCGTGAACTTGCGCGGCAGCACCTTGATCGCCACCATGCGGTCAAGGCTCAGTTGCTTGGCCTTATACACCTTCGCCATCGCGCCCTGGCCCAGCACCCCCAGCAGCTTGAAGCCCGGAATCTGCTGGCTGGATCGCTCGGCCTCCGCGGCGTCGCGCAATCGGCGGAGCTGTCGCTTGGTGATGTACTCGTTCTGGACCAGCAGCTCGCCGACCGAGAGGTTGTTCGCGTCGGCGACGGCCGCACGCGCGAGCTCCAGGCATTGCTGCACTTCCTCGGACGTCGCAAGGCCCTGATCGACGACGATGCGCCCGATGATGGTGTCAACCATCGAGCCGCCGCGGGTCTTCTCGTTGGCGGTGGTGCCGTCGGCGTTCGGATCGCCGATGCCCGCGGGCTGGGTGGAGCCACCCTTGGGGTCGGTGGGGGAGCGCTGACCGACAGGGACGGTCTCGTCAAGGTTCCGCGACGGTTGTGGGGATGGACTGCTCTGCATAGGCCGGCCGTGGCTCACGAAAAGGTCAGACGAACACACCAATCAAACGAGCAAATGAGCGGACGAATCGAACGAACACGCCAAACCGCCGCGACCGAATCGCGGCGGAGAGACCTGAGTCTAGGACGTGAAGCACAGAGCACCGGCGCCCAGCGCCGATGAATGCCCCACGTTGCATGGCGCAGCGCCATCTCGGGCCAGCGCGAACCACGCACTCGCATCGTATCAGAGTACGAGCGCCGCGTGCCGACGGTTGCTGAAGAACGGCGTTCGACCGACGAACGCCATGACGCCGCCGCCCGACGCCCGGCCGCGAGCGATGCCCGCGGGGCTGGGCGCAGGCTCGCATGGGACAGTGGGCAAGATCAAGCAGCGGACCAGACGGGTGCCGAGTGGCGCGATCGTCCGAGAACTCTCAGTTCGCCATTCGATTTCTCGGCAGACGTCTCAGTGCTCCATGCCGAGGCGCGCCTTCTTCGCTTCCCACTCCTCACACTCACGCTTGTTGTCGCTCGCGAGCAGCCCCAGACCGCCAGCCGCCTTATCGCGCAACGCGGCGAGCTCGAGCTTGGTCAGGCGAATGGAGTCGATTTCGTAGTCGCGGAAGGCTTCGCAGGTGATGGGGACGATGGGCTCGATCAGGTCATGCATGGCCTGGGCGAAAACGCGGATTTCCATTTGCGCGTGGGCGTCCATGCGCAGTGACAGGAAGCGGAGGATGTTGTGCAGGTCGCACTTCCAGTACCACTCGGTGTAGAGGCTCACCGGCAGGCCGATGCGGGCGAGCTCGCGGCTGACGCCCTTTTCGTTGAGCTTGGTGTACTGCTCGTAGAGTTTTTCGCTCTGGGAGAGGTAGTTCAGGAACTCTTGCGCGGTGAGGGCCTCTTGCGGTGAGTCGGGCTGGTTGGTGAAGAGCTCTTCGCCGCCCTGGCGGTTGCTCTTGCTCTGCTTACGGACCTGATCGACGCTCGGGCGGTAGAAGCGGTCGGGCATCACGCTGTAGCGGCCGGAGTATTCGTTGACGTTGGCGGTGCGATGGCGGATCCACTGGCGGGCGATGAAGATGGGCATCGCGACGTGGAACTTGAACTCGACCATCTCGAAGGGCGTGGTGTGGCGGTGGCGGAGCAGGTAGCGGATGAGGCCGCGGTCCTCGGAGATTTTCTTGGTGCCCTGGCCGTAGGAGACGCGCGCGGCCTGGACGATCGCGCTGTCGGCGGTCTGGCCGACGGGCACGAGGCGCGGCATGGCGTCAATGAGGGCGATGAACCCGTGATCGAGGCACTTAATCTCGTGTCGGAGTGCGCCGCCCATGACGTCGGCGTGGGCGGTCTCTTGCATCACGCGGGTGATGGGTGCGCCGGTTTGGCGACCGATCGCGGGGGCGGCGTCGGCCGGCTCGCGAGCGGGCGTCGGCGCGACGGGTGCCGCGGCGGAGGGCGTGATGTCGATCTTCACCGGCGGTCTCTCGTCGGCGCTGGTGCGGGTGTTCATGGTCGGCAGTCTATCGGGGAAGTCGCGAGTTGCGAGTCACGAGTGACGGTGTTTGCGGACGATTGTGCTCTCGAGGGGTCGAGAGACGCGCCCCCTCCGCCGCGGGGCGCGGCACCTCCCCCGGTGGGAACCGCGGGAGGGTGGGGGCAGGGTGGGTGATCAGCGGGCCGGGCCGAGGAGTTGCTCGGGGGATTGGAGCATTTCAATCAGGCGGGCGAGCATGAGGGCGGCGGCGGCGCCGTCGACGACGCGATGGTCACAGGCGAGGGAGAGGGGCAGGAGCTTGCCGACGGCGATGCCGCCGTGACGGACGACGACGCCGTCACGGGCGCGGCCGACGGCGAGGATGCCGACCTCGGGGTAGTTGATGATGGGCGTGGCGAAGCGGCCGGCGTGGCTGCCGACGTTGCTGATGGTGAACGTGCTGCCCATGAGCATCTCGCGGCTGGCGGTGCGGGCCCGCGCGGCGTTGGCGACGTGGGCGATGTTGCGGCCGATCTCCAGGACGCCGAGCTTGTCGCAATCGCGGATCACCGGGACCATGAGGCCGTTGTCGGTGTCGGTGGCGATGCCCAGGTGAACGGCGCGGTGACGGATGATCTCTTCGGCGGCGTCGTCGGTGGTGCTGTTGAACTGCGAAAACTCACCGGCGAGGCAGCGGCACACGGCGGCGGCGACGAAGGGGAGGAAGCTGACCTTTTCGCCGCTGGCGGCGGCGAGCTTCTTGCGGAGGCCGTCGAGGGCGGAGACGTCGGCCTCGTCCATGACGGTGAAGTGGACGGTTTGGGAGATGCTCTCGCGGAGGCGGTTGGCGATGGTGCGGCGCACGCCGCGGAAGGGGATGCGCTGGGTGTCGCCGGGTGCGTCGGTTGAGCGTGCTTCGGCGCGCGCGGCGGGAGCTGCGGCGCGTGGGGCGGGAGTTTGGAGGGCGGCGTAGAGGTCGGTGTCGGAGCTGGGCTTGCCGGCTGGGCGTGCCGCTGGAGCGGGTGCACGATTGGTTGCGGGCTTCGCCGTTGAGGCGGCGGCGCGGGGCGCGGATGAACCCTTGTTGTCGGCGGCGGAGCGGACGTCCTTATCGGTGACGCGGCCGCCCATGCCGGTGCCGTTGATGGCGTCGATATCGACGCCGAGGTCGCGGGCCAGGCGACGCACGGCCGGGGTGGCCAGGGCCTTGCCGTCGGTGCGAGAGACGCCGCCGAGCTCGGTGCCGACGGCACCGACGACGGTACCGGCGTCTTCGCGGGCTTCCTCGGTCTTCGCGGCCTTGGTGCCGTTGGTGGTGGGAGTGGTGGCGGCGTGGGGCTTGGCGGGCGCGGCGGCGGCGCTGCCTGACGCGTCGGCGAAGGTGACCAGCGCGTTGCCGACGTGGAGGACCTCGCCCTCGCCGCCGTGGAGCGCGGCGATGGTGCCGTCGCGGGGGGAGGGGACTTCGACGACGGCCTTGTCGGTCTCCATGTCGGCGAGGATGTCGTGTTCCTTGACGACCTGGCCGACGGAGACTCGCCACTTGATGAGCTCGGCCTCGTGAACGCCCTCGCCGAGGTCGGGGAGGATGAAGTCGTTGGGGTTGGCAGTCTTGGCGTGGGCCATGGGGAATGATTCCGGGGAGGGGGGATCTGGGAGGGCCGAGGTTTGAGGGCCGAGGGCCGAGGGGGGCGGGGAAGGGAACGAGGGATCGAGGGTTCGAGGGCACGTGGTTGATGGCCGAGGACGGAGCGTGGAAGCATACCCGGCGGGGAGGTGAAATGGGAAGGGGTGGGGATCGGCAATCGTGGGGACAGGGATGCGGGCATTTCGGGTTGAAGCTGAAGGCTGATGGCTGGTGGCTGTCGGCTCCTTGCCTCTACGATCGCCGCATGATGAACGATGTGCGGTATCGCTACACGCTGCTGCGGGCTGGGGAGTTTCGATTGGACGGGGGCTCGATGTTCGGGCTGATTCCGCGGGCGGTGTGGTCCAGGAGTGTGACGCCGGATGAGAAGGGGCGGATCACGGTGCAGCACAACTGTTTGCTGCTGGAGCGGGTGGGGGATGCGCCGGCGGGGACGAAGCTGCACGCGCCGAAGCTGGTGCTGATCGAGACGGGGAGTGGGGACAAGTTTGATGAGAAGAATCGCGAGGTGTTCGCGATGGGGGCGCGGAGCGTTTTGGATGCGCTGGCGGAGGTCGGATGCGCGCCCGAAGAGATTGGCGGTGTGTGCGTGTCGCACTTGCACTTTGATCATGCGGGGGGCCTGACGCGGCTGGCGCGTTCTGGTGAGTCGCCGGATTGGACGGGGCCGGCGTCGAGCTTCGGCAGCGCTCGCGGCGAGCATGGGGTGAAGCGGTCGTTTCCGAACGCGAAGGTGTTTGTGCAGCGGCGCGAGTGGCTCGATGCGCTGAGCAACCGGAGCGTGATGACGCGGACGTACTTCGCGGACAACATCGAGCCGATCCGCGAGCAGGTGTCGCTGGTGGATTCGGTGCCGCCGTTTGCGCTCGGGACGGTGGTGCAGAAGAATGACGAGCCGATGGTTCCGCAGGAGCAGCGCGAGACGGAAGTGATGCCGGGGGTGTTTGTGTTTCAAACGCCGGGGCACACGTGGGGGCAGCAGGCGGTTCGGTTTGTGGAGCCGGGCGGGCGGAGCGTCGTGTTCACGCCGGATGTGATGCCCACGGCGGCGCACGTGGGGCAGGCGTATTCACTGGCGTATGACGTTGAGCCGTATACAAGCAGCGTAACGCGCGGGTGGTTTTTGCGGGAGGCTGCAGCGCGCGGGTGGGTTTTGTGTCTGGATCACGAGGCGGGGGCGCCGCTGTTCACGGTGAGGGGGAATGGGAAGGGGTGGTTTGAGCTCGTCGCGTGCGAGTAGGGCCTGGATCGCGGAGGGACGGAGGGGAGCGGAGAGGTTGAGTGCGGGATGGCGTGCCTGGCATGGTTCGTTGACAAGCGCAGAGTTTTTCAACGAAGGGAGGGAAGGGAGGGAAGGGGGAGGGGAGGGTGAAGGCACTGGGGACTGGGGCCTGGGCACTGGCGAAGCCGGTTCACCCGTACAACTGGGCAGAACCGAAGTCAGAGTTTCAACTTTGAAATTTCAGAAGGGCTTGGCGACGGGGTTTGTCGCCGCGAGGTCAGCACGCCACCCTTCCGTTCCTTCCATCACTTCGTTGAAAAGTCGTCTTCTTCCCATCTTGGACGAAGCGCAGCTTTCGGTGTGTCCGGCCGTCCGCTGACGGGACAACTCGGAGGAACCTCTCCGCTCCCCTCCGTCCCTCCGCGATCAGGACTCTCCCATCTTCGATTGCCCGATGCGCGATCACGCATTGCTGAGGCGATGAATAAGGATCGCCAAGAGTTGGCAGCGTTCGACGAGGGACGACAGGTCGATCCATTCGTCGAGGGTGTGGAGGCCGCCGCCGCGGACGCCGAGGGTGTCG
>JALHNK010000013.1:18865-40255 GCA_022843565.1 Phycisphaerales bacterium | reverse complement strand
CGCCGACGCGGGGAGTTCACCGTCACCCATGCCCTGAAAAGCGCCACCTATGTCCTGGATCTAAACATGGGAACCGGGGGAGGGTGGGGCACCGCCAGCTCCAGGGCGCGGCGGACGTTGTCCGGTTGCCTCGCGCGGGTCGCGCCTCTATGCTTGGGCCAGTCACGCGGTTGTGGCGGAATTGGCAGACGCGCAAGATTCAGGTTCTTGTGGTGGCAACACCGTGGAGGTTCAACTCCTCTCAGCCGCATTGAGGGCCCCGCGAAGGGGCCCTTTCAAATTGCCAAATGGTCAAATTTCCAAATGGCCAAATTCGAGCGGGCGCTCGGGCGGTTGGGTGCGCGTAGGCCGCGCGGTCGCGCGTGCCTTCACGATTGCCGATTCCCGATTGCCGACCCAATGCCCAGTGTCTGCGCCTCACGGCCCCAGCAAACGATCCTCCGCATCAAACCCCGCCGCCCAGACCTCGCCGCTGACGGGGTCAAAGACCCAGCCGTAGTCGCGATGGAAGGCGGAGTCGGGCGTGTTGCGGACCAGGACTCTGCGGCTGTTGTCGCCGCCGACGACCTGGTTGGTCGGCGGTGAGGACATGTATTCGGACCCGTTGCCCGTCAGCGGGCCCCAGTCCAGCGCGCCATCGACGATCGGCGGCAGGAACGCGTCGTTCCGAGTCTGATACACCTGCACGGCGCGACGGATCTTGCCAAGGTCCACCAGCGTCGCGGTCAGTTTGCTGTCCTCCGCGGCCCGCGCGAACTGCGGGATCGAGATCGCGGCCAGGATGCCCAGGATCACCACGACGATCAGGATCTCGATGAGCGTGAAGGCGCGGGCTCTGGCGGGCGGGGTGAGCATCGAGTGTCTCCTGGGCCTCCGTCGGCCGGGACGTGGGGTCGGCGCGGGCCGTGTGAGTGGTGAACCGCCGGACCGAAATCGGCCGAGCCCCTTTCAGGACTCGGCCGGTTTGTGCATCGAGATACTCGCGTGAGCGAGTTGATGTGCGATTAGTTGCCGCCGCCGCCACCGCCGCCGCCGCTGGAGGGAGCGATCCACTGGCCGGTGGCCTCGTCGAAGCCGTTGGCCCAGAGGTTGCCGGTCGCAGCGTCATAGATCCAACCCGTGTCACCCTTGGCGACAACAGCCGTCGGTGCCGTCGTGCCCGCAGTGACCGTCGAGGTACCCGTGCGCGGGTTGACCGGAGCAGCCTTCATGTAGGTGTTGCCGTCCGGCGCCGCATTCGTGCCGCTGACGTTGACAATGTCCTCGAAGGGAGTCGTGGTGAGGTCGGGGAAGCTGCCGTTATTGCGGACGCGCCACAGCTCGATCTGGCTGCGGATCGTCTGGAGCTGGGTCACGACGTTACCGACTTGGGCCTCCTCGCTGGCCTTGGTGAACTGGGGGATCACGATCGCGGCGAGGATGCCGAGGATCACGACCACGATGAGGATTTCGATGAGGGTAAAGGCCTTCTTGACTGAACGCTTGATCATGCTGACTACTCCTTAGAACCGTCGCCGCGATCCAGAGCCGCCGCCACAGCGGCCGATGGTGGGCGGATCGCCAAAACTCGCCGTCGCGCAACACGCGCGACAGTCTGAAGTTGAAGGATCGACGGAAGATCAGCGCAGCTTCAGCACGCCACCGGCGCGCTCACGCCCCCGTGCCGTTTATCCGGCGCAGGAAACACGCGGCGGCGCGGATCGGATTCGCGAGGGACTTACCGGACGACAAGGCCCCCTCCGGCTCGAAGACTCGCCACCTCCCCCGGTAGGACCGGGGGAGGGCGAACGCCAACACCCTCCCCCGTTTCCTAACGGGGGAGGTGCCGCGCTTCGCGGCGGAGGGGGCAGGGCTTCGATTGGTTCGTTCTCACAACGATTGCCGGGAGTCCAACACCCCCTCCGGCTCGAAGACTCGCCACCTCCCCCGGTAGGACCGGGGGAGGGTGGAGCGGGGACCGGGGGAGGGTACGGGCGGTCGCTTGCCGCGGCGTTCACTTTGCTTTCTTCTTCGCCTCGATCATCTCACGCGCCAATCCGCAGATGTACTCGGCAATCTCGTAGCGTTGCCGAGGCAATCGCCACGCGCCGATGCGCAGCACGACCAGCCCTCGCTCGGCCATCCACGCGTCGCGGACTTGGTCTCGTTGGACCTGTGAGCCCCGATGAAACGTGGCGCTATCGATCTCGATCACGAGCTCCGCGGCGTGGCAGTAGAAGTCCAGGACGTACGGGCCGATTGGGTGCTGTTGCCGGAAAGTCAGCCCGCCTTCGCGCTGGTGCTTGAGAATGTTCCAGAGCACGCGCTCGGGCATCGACATCGCTTTGCGCAGGCCGATCGCGTTCTTCGCTGCACGGGGCGAGGCGCGCCGTTGCTCGCGCGGTCGCGTGTGGTCGCGGCTGGGCATCAAAGGAGTGTACAGAATCGCCCTCCCCCGTTTCCTAACGGGGGAGGTGCCGCGCTTCGCGGCGGAGGGGGCGGGACTTCGATTCGTTCGTTGTCACAACTATCGCCGGAAGCCAGAACCCCCTCCGGCTCGAAGACTCGCCACCTCCCCCGGTAGGACCGGGGGAGGGTGAGGACCAACCCACCGTAGAACCGGGCTTGCGTTTACCGCATGACCCAGCGGTCTTCGGTGATGGCGATGGGCTCGCCGCGGAGCTTGGATGCGTCGCCGATGGCCTTGTAGGTCAGCGAGCGCGTCTTGCGCAGCACCACGCCCTCGGCGTCCTTCGGGGCCGGCGGCTTGACGGTCACGCTCTCGCCGCTGAATCCCGCGGCGTAGACCGTGAACTCACCGGGGCGGAGATCCTCTGCGGTCCAGATCGCGATGCCGGATTTGGCGTTCTCTTCGCCCTGCAAGAGCGGGCCGATGATCGCGATCTGGTCCTGAAGCTCCGCGTTGTTCGCCGCGGCCATGACGGCCTTGGTCGTGTCGGCGTTGATGCCCTTTCCAGAGCGGACGATTTGGCCGCTGTCGGTGACCATGTCAAAGGTCGGGGCGAAGAGCACGTCCTGGCCGGAGTTGTTTTGTGCGGTGTAGGTCATGTAGTAGTACGCCGCGGGCCCGGCGGGGGTCTCGACGGTGACGACGCGGATGGGGCTGAAGGTGGCGCGGACCTCCCAGCGAATCGGGATGACCTCGGGCTCCGGGGCTGCCAGAGCGGCGCGGATGCCCACGCAAGGCGAGCACGCCAGACCCGCACACACGACCAAACCCATCACCAAAGCGCCGGAGCGGAACAATGCCATCGCGATCCCTTTCGATGAGGCCAGAGGGGGGAGTGTACACAGTGTGGGGCGGGGGCGGGAGGTGGGCGGGGGTCCGGTGGGGCGGGCGTCCCGCCTGCCTCGGGGCAAAGCAGCAAAGCAGCAAAGCAGCAAAGCAGCAAAGCTCAAATCGGACCAGGTCGGCGGTGCCCGTGCGCACGAGGGGCCTAGAAGCCGGGATCGATTTGCTGCTTTGCTGTTTTCTCAAATTCCCCGCCCGGCCGACCCTGCGCGGCCTTCAATGTCTGCCCGAATGACAATCGCATCCACCCATCCCGGCCCCGCACCAAGCCCGACCGACCCGCGGATTGTCCGTGTGGATGATGGGTTGAAGCCGCTGGCGGTCGCGCGTCTGCTGGGCGTTCGCGCTGGCGACTCGAACGTCAGGGCGTTTATCGAGTCCTCGGCCCGCGAGGGGGACGATCTCCGCCAGTTCTGGTGTACGCTCTCCAGCGCCGGGCGGCCGATGCACGCCCTGCTGGCGATGGGCAGCCCCGGGCGCACCGCGATGTTTTTCCTGAGCCCGGATGACCCGCTGGCGCAGCACGAATCGGGCGAGCTGCGGCGGATGGCCGGTGAGCTGGCGATCGCCGAGCGCGGCGCGCTCGTCGCGCACGCGACCGGCGTGTTGCGAGGTGCGATCCGCGAGCCCACGCCGGACGGGGAGATGGAGCTGCCGCGATACGCGATGGCGCAGGCGCTCTTGGAAACGTCGCAGACGGAGCTGATCGAGTCGTTGCTGACGGGCGGATTTCAGCGGCTGGCGTCGCTGGCGTATATGCGTCGGGAAATTCCCCGACGCGCAGTGTTCGATGAGCCGAGGCTGCCGGCGGGGATCGAGTTCGTGTCGCTGGCGTCGCTGAGCGACGCTGATGCTGAGGATTCGCTGGTGACGGCCCTGGAGCTCAGCTACGTCGATACGCAGGACTGCCCGGCGCTGTGCAGCCTTCGGACGACCGACGACGTGATCGACTCGCATCGCTCGGTGGGCGAGTATGACCCGGCGCTGTGGCGTGTGCTCTTCATGCAAGGAAAACCCGCCGGGTGCATGTTGCTCAGCCGTTGCCCGGCGCAGCAGATGATCGAGCTGGTGTACATGGGGCTGGCGCCGAGCGCCCGAGGGCGCGGGCTGGCCAGCGCCATGCTGCGTCTGGGACTGAACAGCCTGGCCGGGCGGCCGGAAAAGTGGCTCGCGTGCGCTGTGGACGAGGCCAATCTGCCGGCCTGCCGGCTGTACGAATCGCTGCGAATGAAGACGTTCACGCGCCGGATCGCGCTGGTCAGCGCCCTGCGGCCTTGAGACCCATTCAAGGCCCGATCGAGCGCCCGCACAGCGACCCCCGATTGCCACGAGTCGTGAACGGAAGTCGTTGCTGTCAAGGCACTTGCGCGATTTCCCGAGGTTGTCCACCCCGAGCGTGTCTGGTTCACAGTAACACCGTTGAGAACTTTTTTTGCGCGTGGTTCGCACCGTGTTTTGCGATGCCGATCGCGATGTGGATTCGTTTTTTGCTCCCACCGGGCTTGAGCCGTGTGAAGGTCGTGTTATCTTCTCCGACCGGCCACGGATTCGGCCGACGACCTCGCCCCCCGGATGATCCCTCTCGTGCGGCTCTTCCCGGTTGGCGAATCGGTGTGAACGGATTCGACTCTCCAATCAGCGCTTCGTCACGACATTCACGCCGGGCTACCGGTCTTGCGTGAGGCGGTATGTCTTGACGCCAACCAAACAGGAGCTTCACGTGCAGGCACGTGACGCGGCGATCTCCATCCTCCCACGATCCTCCTCTCCGGCCACTGCGGGGCTTGATCTTCATAGCGTCCGTGCACAGCGCATCGCCGATCGAACGGTCCGCCTCGCGCAGCCAGTCCCCACGCCCGGCGCACCGGTCGCCAGCGACGCCGCGGCGCTGGTGCCGACGGCCACCCTCACCGACACGCTCACGCCGGCGCACGCCGTCGACCCTGCCACCGGCCCGCGGCTTGAGATGCTCCTGCGCGAGCGCCTGGGCCCGGAGAAACTCGGACGGTATCTGCGCGGCGGGCGAGCGGTCGAAGTCACCGGCGATGCCGAAGTCCACGTCAGCGTGTGCAGCCCGCTGGTGGCGGCGATCGTTGAGAAGGACTTCGCGACGGTCATCCGGGCCGCCGCGGCGGAGGTGCTCGGGCGCGCCGTGGTCGCTCTTCGTATCAAGCTCGTGCCCAACGTGCTGCCCACGGGTCTGAGCGGCGGTGTGCTCGCTCGCGTGCAGCCCGGTGCGCCGCGCACCGGCGGCGGCGTTCCGGGCTCTCAGCGTGCGTCATCGCTCCGTGCTGCGCCGTTGGGCCAGCCGCTGCGCTATCGCATGAGCGACGTGGTGCAGGGCGCGTTCAATCGGCTCGCGGCCGAGTCGGCGCGCCGGCACAGCGCCGGCGAGTCCGGTTGCGGGATGCTCGTCGTTCACGCCGGGGTGGGCATGGGCAAGACGCACCTGCTGCATGCCCTGGCCAGCGACGCGGCCCTGCGCGAGCCGGGTCGCACGGTGGTGATCACCACTGCGGAGCAGTTCGTCAACGAGTTTGTGATGGCCTGCAAGCTCAAGCACATGGACGACTTCCGGCGGAAGTTCCGGCGCGCGGACCTGCTGTGCATCGACGACGTGCAGAGCTTCGTGGGCAAGACCGCGACGCAGCAGGAGCTGGTGGCGACGCTCGACGCGGTGCAGCAGCGCAGCGGTCGCGTCGCGTTCACCGCCGATGCGCCGCCGAAGCAGATCGCTGGCCTGAACGACGCGCTGTCGAGCCGGCTGAGCAGCGGGCTCGTGGTGGGCGTGTCGGCGCTTGATGCCGAGAGCATCGGGCGAGTGATCGGCGCGCTGGCGACGCCGCGCGGGCTGCGGCTGGAGGACGAGGCGCTGAGCGTGCTGACGCACGCAGCGACCACGGCCCGCACGCCGGATCGCCCGGCGCCGAGCATCCGCGATATCGAGGGGCTGGTGACGAAAGTCGAAGCGGTGCATCGGTTGCTCTCGGGCTCCGGCGGTGGTACACACGCCCACGCCACCGGTCGCGTCGGCGTTCTCAGCGCCCGTCAAGCTCTGGGGCATAACGACGCGGGCGCTGCGCAGCGCCACGCCCCGGCTCGTCGTGACGGCGCGCCGCGCGGCGTGCAGATGGGTGACATCGTTCGTGTCGTCTGCGAGCGTCTGTCCGTCGAGGCCGCGGAGCTTGCCGACAAGCACCGCCACCCGCGCGTGGTGCTGGCCCGCGCGCTGTGTACGCACCTGGCTCGGGCGGTGATCGGCATGAGCTACCCGGAGATCGCCCGCTCGATCGGACGGCCGAATCACTCGACGGTGCTGACGGCGCACCAGCGCATCCAGCGTCAGATCAGCGAGGGGCTCACCGTTGGCGGCATCGGCCAGCCGGTGCGGCAGCTCGCCGAGGCGCTGCTGAGCGAACTGACGCCGCGGGCCGTCGCCAGGTAACCGTTACTCGCCGGAGCCTGTGGCCGATGGCGCGATCTCGTTCGTGCTGGCGGGCACCGGGACCGACGGGCGGAGCTTCGCGGCCTGATCCCGCAGCGCGCTGGATTCCTTCAGCTCGCGACGCGACTCGTGGATGTCCGCGAGCATGTTCAGCGGCTCGGGCGCATCGGGGTCGAGCTTCGACGCGATCCGAAGCGAGGTCATCGCGTCGTCGAACTTGCCGCTGGCGACTTGGGCGCTGGCCAGGTCCATGCGGATGCGCACAGACTTGGGCAGTCGCGCCGCGGCTTCGGTGGCGATGCGGAGCGCCTCGGGCGCGCGCCCGACGGCGAGATTGAACTCGATGGCCCCCAGGAGCGTCCGCACGTCACGCGGGAGCGCCTTCTCTGCGGCTGCGTACAAAGCCGCGGCGTTGTCCACGCGACCGCCGATCGCGACGTAGCGCATCGCCAGCCAGCGCCGGGCGCCCTCGAGCTGCGGGTTCAGCGCCAGGGTGCGCTCGACCTCGCCCTCGAACTCCGCGTCCGTTGCGCCGCTGGCGCTCATGATCTGCGCCAGCAGGATGACATCGCGATCCGCCGGCGAGATCTCGATCAGCGTGCGCAGCGACTTGATCGCTTCTTCGCGCTGGCCGGCGATGATGTGCAGCCACGTCATGCGTGCGAAGAGCTTGCCGGATCGCGTGAAGTTCACGCCGCCCTGGCTCACCGGCAGGATCGGCTTGAAGGTCGCCAGCGTTGCCAGTGCGTCATCGCGATCGGCCCACGCGGGTGTGTAGCCCGGGGCCAGGACGATCTCTCGCGTGACGGTGGCGCGGGCCATCAGGTGCGTGTAGCGGGCCGAGCCGAGGCGATCGGCGATGTCCATGACCAGGCCGTGGGCGGCAAAGAGCAGCAAGATCAGTGTCGCCAGCGCGAAGCCCAGTCCCTTGGCCGTCAGGCGGCCGGACTTCTTGAGCTGCCAGAACGGGCCGCGCACGTGGGTATCGCGCCAGAGCTTGACGCAGACGTGGATCATGTACGTCACAACGCCGGCGATGCCCACGGCCATCAGCAGCGGGACCGAGCCGTAGAGCCCGCGATACGCGCCGACGAGCACGATGCCGACAAGCAGCAGCACCAGCTCGTGCCGGAGCGTCATGTCGTATCGCGCGTCGCGCTTGCGATTGCTCTCGGCCATTTTGTCCGCTGAGACGCGGGGCTTGGTGAGCACCGCCGGTGCGCCGATGCCGACGTACAGCGCGTTTGTCGGGCAGGCGCTGACGCAGTCCATGCACTTCATGCAGCCCGGATCGACCACGGCGCCGAAGTCTCGCACTTCCTCGCTCACGCGGACGTTGGAGGTACAGACCGCGGTGCAGTGCCCGCACTGATCGCACGCGTCGGTGACGCGGATGCGCACGGGCGCGAGTCGATCAACGGGGGTAAAGAAGCCGCCGTAGGGGCAGCCGTAGGTGCAGAAGCCCTTGCTGCCCAGGAAGTAGACGCACGCGAAGCCGCAGATGAGCAGGAAGGGGATCGCGATATACCAATCTGGGAATGTGGCCCAGAAGTTCTCGACGATCAGGTGCGGCTCGAATCCCTGGGCCGGCCAGGGGCGAACCTCGCCGAGCCACGATGACCATTCGGGCGGGAGCACCCAGCGCCGGACACCCGGGGTGATCTCGATCTGCTCGCCGAACACACGGGCCAGGACCTCGCGCCTGAACGTCGGCCAGACGAACATGTAGAGCGCAAGCAGCGTCGGTGCCCAGAGCAGCAGGCGCGAGCGCCAGGGCTTGGGGTGGACGCCCATCTTCTTCATCATCCAGCCGCAGAGGTCCTGCAGGGCCACGACGTGGCAGGCCCAGCCGCAGAACCAGCGCCCGAAGATCAGCGTGGAGAGGATCGCGACCGAGAACATGATGAAGCCGGCGTTGATGAGCCCCGACTCGAGCGTGAACATCGCCTCGGAGGGCTCGATCGGCGAGAGCGTGCTGCGCTCGCCATCGCTCATACCCGAGAGCAGCCACTGCACGACGTGCGCGATGATCAGGAGGTGGACGCCGACGAGCACCGCGGCGCGCCACGGGCCCATCTTGGACTTGGGCTTGGCGTGCGTGGCGCGGGCGCTGGGCAGCACCGGCAGGGAGATCGAAGTGCCGCCGGATGCGTCCGGTGACTTGCTGGCGCCGTCACACGTTGGTCGTTCGCTGCTCATGGTCGGTGGTCAGAATCACTTGCCGACGCGGATGTCGGTCACGACGCCGCGCTGAAAGGTCACAACGACCGGGACCGGGGCCTCATACTGAATGCCCTCGATGAGCCGGATCTTGTCGCACGGGTCGCACGGCGCTTCGAACGGTTGCATTTTGAGAGCCTCTTCGACGCCGGGGAGCATCGGCAGGTCGACAACGACGAGCCGCGTCTTGACGTCGTGCTTGGTTTCGCCCAGGGCCTGAATGGTGTCGAAGCAGTGCGGGCATGTCCGCCGGTAGAAGACCCAGATCTGCCGGTCCTCGGGGAACGTCGCCGGTGAGTAGAGCCGCCCGTCCGGAGCGCGGGGCGTGAAGTTGAAGATCGAAAGCCGCTCCCACGACCGGCCCATCCAACGGTGCAGGTCCAGCGTCTGCGCCGATGAGAATCGGCCCTGATACCCGCGATCAACGCCGCCGAAGACCGCGACGATCATCGCCGCCGAGAGCAGCGTGATCACGATCCACCGCCGATTGCCGATGTCAGGAATCGCCTTTGCCCCAGGCAGGAAGATCGCTCCGGCCAGGAGCGCCAGATCGAGCCCGAGCATGACCCATGGGGACACCTTGACGCTGCCGAAGCATCCGCACGATGCCGATCCGAACGCCAGCGCGTCAATCAGCACGACGCAGAACACGCTCAGCACACCGATCGCCAGTGCCCTCGCGTAGCGTCGGTGCGTCAGCAGCAGCACGACGATCAGCAGCTCGATCGCGATGGTGATCAGGAACGCCTGCTGCAGCACGCCCGGGTCTTTGGCCCCGGGCATGAAGCGATAGATCGGCGGGAGGTCCGCCACCGAGCCGGCGAGGTACTTGAAGCTCGCCCCCGTGAGGACCCACAGGGGCACGATAAAGCGAACGAGCCAGTCCGCCGCCTTGGGGGCGGGGACTGGCTCGTTGGTGTTCGCGGTGCTCATGAGTTGAGCGTATGTCTCGAAAGGTCGAGCGGGCTCAGTTGAAGAAGTTGGAGAAGAAGCAGTTGTAGTCGCCCTCGGTCACGCCGTTGTTCGAGCCCTGCGACGGGGCACCGAGCGGCTCGCCGCTGTCATAGGCGATGTCTGCGGGGGAGTTGGGGATCGCGTCCCCTTCGAAGTAGGTCGAGAAGAAGAGGTTGTAGTCGGCCTCGGTGACGCCATCGGACGAGCCGTTGCGGAACGAGCCGGCGGCGGTCGAGATGATCGACGTGGCCGAGCCGTCGGACAGGGCGATGTCGGCGGGGTTCTTCGGCACGATCATGCCGGTGGCCACCAGAACCGGCGCGGTGCCGGTGCGGCGCATCTCGCCGTTGACCTGGCCGGTGTCCGTCGGCGGCATGTCGCTGTCAAACCAGAAGGTGAACATGCGGCCCCAGCGGAGGGTGTTGGGGAGCATGTCCGCGGGTGCCGCCGGCGGGGTGAAGCGGATCGAGCCCAATGGGTCGACCGTCATCGTCCAGTCGGTGTTGAAGTCGGCCGTGTCGGCGTTCACCGGCGGCTTGGTCGGATCAACCTGGCTGTGGTAGCCGGGGTCGGCCGAGCGGGGCTGAGCGAAGCCGAAGTTGCGAGCATCAACGAGGCGCGGCACCACGAGTTCGATGGCGCTCAACTCGCGATCAACGTCGAGGTTGTACACGCAGTACTCGTACCGCAGGCCGCCACCGGGACGGGTGACGACGCGGCTGGAGATGTACGCGGTGCCCTCAGCAGTGGGCGAGAACGCCGCCTGGCGATCACCCCAATCGAGCATCACCGGGCCGAAAATGTGGCGGCTGTCATAGAGGAAGTTGCCAGAGCCGACGCCCGAGGCGGTCGTCGTGTTCGTCACGCCCGTGACCTCGAAGCGGCGATAGGCGACGTTGTTGAACTTGTACTTGTCGCCGTTGACGACGTAGTAGCCTTCAACGAAGAAGCGGCCGGTGCTGCCGAGCGCCGCGGGCTTGATCTTGTCAACATGGAAGTTGTTGAGCTTCCAAGCCTGCGAGGTGCCGCTGAACGTGTAGTTGCGGGCGCCCAAGGCGGGCTGTGTGGTGGCGAAGTTGGTCCGGACGTCCCTGTAGGTGGCCAAACCATCCTGATTCATCAGGTTGTGCCAGGAGCCCTGCTGTGACCAGCCGATCGTGCCCGGGTCCGCGGGGGTGCCCGCCGGAGCGTTGGGCTTGATCTCTGAACGCGGTCCGATGTCATCCGCGGCGACGTTCAGGCCCGAGCCGTACGTATCTGAGCAGTTGGCGCCAAGCAGGTTGCCGCTGGGGCCGGAGCAGCTCGTCACGCCACATCGAGGCTGGCCGATGTCAATGGTCGTCGGGTTGACGACTGTGCCGGCGGGGGTCAGCGGCGTGACAACTTCGTTCTGCGTCGCCGAAGCAGCCAACCAGCCGTGCTTCACCCATGCGGCGCCGAGTTGCTCAAGGCGACCGTCGGCGGTTGTGCGGAAGGTGTTGATGGCGATGTACGGGTGGCGAGCCCCGCGGGGGTCGTTCACGCCGATCGTCCCATCGCTGTCCCATGCTGCCCACCACTCTGGGTTGGGCTGGGCGTAGAAGGTGCCGTTGATGGTCTGGCCGGTGTTGTTCGGGCGGGTGTTGCAGGAGACGGTCGTCGCGGACATCACGATGTTCGGCGAGGGCTTGCCGGCGGACGACGCGGTATACACGCCGAGGTTGCTGCCGGGGGCGTAGCGTGCCGGGGGCTGACCGGCCAGGCCGGTGCCGGTCACGCGGGTGGGCGCGCCGGTGCTGTGGGCGATCGCGGAGATCGAGACATCGATGCCGACCATCGTGTCAGGGGCTCGAGCGCTGCCGAAGTTCGCGTTCGCGACCGTTCGCGAGCCGCTGTACATCAGCCCGGCGGTCGTGACCAAAAACAGCGCAAAAGGAATACTCTTCTTCATTCGAGTCGTCTCCTGATTGGCGGAACTACACCCAAGACCCAGAAATCCACGAGAGGGGTATGACAAGATACTACGAAGATTGCGATCGGGTCCACCGTTTTGATCGCTACCCAACGTTTTCCCCTAAATCTACTCGATCTCGGGGAGAATACCACCCCCCGTTCGGGTCACCTTAGGTACTCTGGGCCGACTCGCCGTAGGTGCCGCCGAGGTGGTCGCGGATCGCCCACAGATCGGGGTAGAGCTTGTTGCCGAGGGTGGAGTAGAGGTACTTGGCGCCACTGGAACCCCCGGTGCCGCCGAGGCCGCCGATCATCCGTTCGACCATCTTGACGTGGTGGAACCGCCAGAGGCTCATGCGCTCGTCGAACTCTAAAAAGTGCTCGCAGAGGCGGAAAATCGGGTAGTGCGAGTCGATGTCGCGATAGACCGGCAGGAGCGCCGCGACCACGCGATCGTCACCGTTGTATTGCTGCGTTGTGTCGCGAGAGAGCACTTCGGCAGGGATCGCGAGCCCGGCACGCCCGAGGAACTTCAGCAGGTGGTCGTAGACCGTTGGGCGGGCCAGCGAGTCTTCCATTTCCTTCCTCGCCGCGGCGTCATCGCCAACAAGCCCGAGAACTTTGGCGTTTTTGTACCCGGCCAGGAACTCCAGATGTCGGAACTGGATTGACTGGAAACCCGAGGCGGGGCGGAGGTGGTCCCGAAACTTCGCGAAGTCCACGGAGAACATCGTCTCCAGCAACGGGAGCTGGTCGATCAGCAGGTGCTGGATGGCGTGGACGCGCGTGAAGAGCTGGGCGGCGCGGAGCGGGCGGTCTTGATCGATGTAGTCGCAGATGCCGCGCAGCTCGTGGAGCGTCTGCTTGAACCACAGCTCGTAGACCTGGTGGCTGATGATGAACAGCAGTTCATCGCGATGCACCGGGCGCGACAGCTCGCTTTGGAGCGAGAGCAGCTCGGGGACTTTGAGATAGCTGCCATAGCTGACTTTGCCGGGGGGCACGGCGGCGGCGGAGCGATCAGGATCGTGGTTGGTCATGGCTGATCGTAGTGCGTGAACGTGGTGCTTTCGGGCGCGGGAGTCACGAGAAAGCGGAAACCTTCGGGCCATCAATGAACCTTGGTGGCGTGTCGCGTCCTGTATGCTCGGCGTGCTGTCAGCGCTGTCGATGGCGCGATGCACGCCATCGCGCCCCCCCCACCACCCCTTTCGGAGCCTTCCATGTTCACACGCCCGTGCCTGACGACTGTGATGATTTTCGCCTTGGCCAGCCTCGCGCCCGTGCTCGTCGGCGCGACTGACGCGCGAGCCCAGGGCGCGGCGCCGATCTCTGCGACCGGCGGAACGCTGCTGCCCGAGGGCAGCGTCACGACGCAGGGACGAGCGACCGTCTCGCGGACGCCGGACTATGTCGACATCATTGTCGCGGTCCAGATCGATGCGCTCAGCGCGTCCGAATCGCAGGGCCAATGCACACAGAAGATGGAAGCCATCATCAAGGCGCTCCGCGACATGAACCTCGCCGGTGTTGAGCTCAAGAGCGGGCAGATCACGCTCTCGGCACGCTACAACGACGACGAGGTGCGCCGGGGCGAGAAGGCTCGCGAGGTGATCGGGTACACCGCGGTGAACTCGCTGCGGGTGCGCACGACGGATCTCAAGGCCCCGGCTCGCGTGATTGATGCGGCGCTGAAGAACGGCGCGAATCGGGTTGACGGCGTCGAGTACGCGATCAAAGAAGCGCTGATCGCACGCGAAGAAGCCCTGAAGCTCGCGACGGTGGCCGCGAAGCGCAAGGCGGACGTTATGGCGACGGCCTTGGGGCTGAAGGTCGGGCGCGTGCTGACGCTGACGGAGTCCGACGCGGGCCGAGGCTACAGGTATACCGCGCAGATGGCGAGCAACTCCTTCGCAGGCGGCGGGCAGGGCGGTTCCGGCGGCGACTCCGTTGAGCCCGGGACGGTCGAGGTCGTGGTTGATGTCTCGATCGCGTTCACGCTTGTCCCGTGACGGGATCGCTCGGGCGGGCCAGCAACAACGCGAGTTGTGGCGCTGCGTGATCGCCCCTGCGGGAGTGATGTATGATGCCTTCGATCGGCGGGGCGATCCCGCGCTGATCACCGAAAGGCGGGCACGATGAGCGAGCGACTGGACGTCATCAAGACCTACAAACTGTACATCAACGGCGCGATGCCGCGGTCTGAGTCGGGGCGGTCTGAGCCGATTCGTGATCGTGATGGCGGGGTGCTGGGCCATTCGTGCAAGGCGAGCCGAAAGGACCTGCGCGACGCGGTGGTCGCTGCTCGCGCTGGGCTGGGCAAGTGGAAGGGCGCGACGCCCTACAACCGCGCGCAGATTCTGTATCGCATGGCGGAGATGCTCGAAGCCCGGCGTGCGGAGTTTGTGGGCTTGCTCGAAGCGGGCGGCACGCCGGTGGATGATGCGCAGCGCGAGGTCACGCTGAGCGTTGATCGACTCGTCGCGTTCGCGGGCTGGGCCGACAAGTACTCGCAGGTGCTCGGCTGTCAGAACCCGGTCGCGGGCCCGTACTGGAATATCACGGTGCCGGAGCCGACGGGCGTCATCGGTGTGATCGCGCCAGCGGCGAGTGCGGCGGCGGGCGGCGCCGCGGGCACGCAGGGCGCAGGCGCGCTGCTGGGCTGCGTGGGGTTGGTCGCGCCGGTCATCGTGTCGGGCAACACCTGCGTGGTGCTGAGCGAGGCGTTCCCGCCGGTGGTGAGCGTGTTTGGGGAGGTGCTGGCCACCAGCGACCTGCCAAGCGGCGTGGTGAACCTGCTCACGGGTTCGCTGGACGAACTGGTGCCGGTGCTGGCCAAGCATCGCGATGTGGATGGGATTCACGCGATGGGCTTGAACCCGTCGCTGACGCAGACGTGCCTCGATGGGGTATCGGACAACCTCAAGCGCGTGAAGCTGCGGCCCGCGACGACGGACCTCGGCGACGCCGCGGCGTGCGAGGCGGTGTGGTGGATCGAGCCGTTTGTCGAGTTCAAGACGGCGTGGCACCCGACGGGGGCGTGACGCGCGGCGACGGTCGAGGGAATCCGTACATCTTCCGACCTCGGCGACAGTTCGAGGACAGAGTTTCCGATCAGCACCTCGTAGCCGGCACGATTGATGATGCCTAGCATCTCGGCCCCGCGAAACTCACCGCCACCTCAACCGGGCTGGCGGCTCGCCTTTGCAAGGATTACGTCATGGCACATAAAAAGGGACAGGGCTCGACGAAGAACGGCCGCGATAGCAACCCGCAGTACCGCTGCGTGAAGCTGTATGCTGGCGAAGTCTGCCAGCCCGGCTCGATCATCGTCCGCCAGGTGGGCACGCCGATCAAGGCCGGCTTCCTCGTGCGTCGCGGCAAGGATGACACCTTGTACAGCCTCGGCACCGGCAAGGTCGTCTTCATGGGCTCGACGGTCCACGTTGACCCGCTGGACCCGGCCGAGCCCCGGCCGTTCTGGCTGAAGAAGAGCTCGTAAGCCGCGAAGGCACATCTGATCTGAATCGTCACGACCACGAGCCGCCCTGCGGATGCGTGGTCGTTGGCGTTTTTGAGGCGTCTCGAGCAGTCACTTTGGTGTTCGCGCGATGCCCTGAGATCGAGTTCAGGCGAGAGCCGTGCGAATCGCAGCCGCCTGAGCGATGACCTGCTTGGCCACGTCCAGCGTCAGCGTGGTGTAGGCGTCGCTCAGCGACTTCTTGGGTTCCGTGTGCGTCTCGATGAACAGGCAATGCACGCCGGCGGCGACGGCTGCTCGGGCCAGGAGCGGGGCGCGTTCTGGGCGGCCGCCGGTTTGTTCGCCGGCGCCGCCGCTGGGGCCGGGGAGCTGGGTGGAGTGGGTGCAGTCGAAGCAGACGGGGTGGCCGAGGTCGATCATGTCGCCGAGGCCGATGAAGTCGTTGACGAGGCGGCCGTAGCCGAAGAAGGTGCCGCGCTCGGTGAGCATGACGTTTGTGCAGCCGGCCTCGGCGAGCTTCTTGGTTGCGCCGCGCATCTCGGCGGGGGAGATGAACTGGCCCTTCTTGACGTTGACGGCGCGGTTGTGCTTTGTGGCCGCTTGGCCCGCGGCCAGCAAAAGATCCGTCTGCCGACAAAGAAACGCCGGGATCTGGATGAGGTCAACGACGCGGGCCACGGGCTCGGCCTGGTGCGGCTCGTGGATGTCCGTGGTACACGGCACGCCGAGCTCGCGGCTGATCTGCGCAAGCCACGCGGTGCCTTGTTCGAGGCCCGGGCCGCGGGGCGAGGAGATCGACGAGCGGTTGGCCTTGTCGAACGAGCCCTTGAAGATGTACGAGAGGCCCAGCGCGTGGGCCGCGTCGCGCATCGTGCGGCCGACGGTGAGGCCGAGTTCGAGTGACTCCAGCACACACGGGCCGGCGATGATCGCAAGCGGCTGGCCAGGACCAATGTTCAACGACGCGACGCGGCAGAGATTCGACATGGCGGGAGGTTAGCGGGCGATCACGGTGCGCGGCGGGGGCTGCACCTAGCGTTTGGCACAAATGCGTGAGAACGACCAGGCCAAGTTGATGACCGCGTGCGATGATCGTCGAGCGGCGGTTCGGGCGGGCGTGATCGCATGGACCGTGGTCGCGCTGGCGTGTGTCGCCCAAGCTCGCAACTCTGCGGAGCCGAGCGCTGATCCGACGCCGCCGATGGTGCCGGCCTCATCGCGCCCCGCGAGCACGCCGAAGATGGTGATCCCCGCGATCGCCGAATCTGCGCTCGACGACGAGACGCGCCAGCGACTGACGATCATGCTGCGAGACGCCCTGCGGCTTCGCGATCGCGGCGGGCGCCCGGACCTTGTGCGGGCGCTGCGGCGTTTGCGTGATCCGGCGCTCGAGCCGCTGTTCGCGCAGCTTGCGATGGGCAACGACCCGGCCCTGGCCGCGGAGGGCGTGCTGGCCAATGCGGAACTCGAGCCCGAGCGCGGGCTTGATCTGCTGCTGATCCGCACGCAGCGGAGCGAGCAGGCCCGCGAGCGTGTGATCCGGCTTGCGATCGAGGCGGGCTTGCTGTCGATCGTGCAGCTCGAAGACGTGGCACGCTGGCCGGAACTGGACGCGAACGTCGTGCTCCTGGCCAGCGGCGAGCTTCAGAAGCTCGGCGGCAAGCTCCCACGCCCGCGCCTTGAGGCGTTGCTGCTGTCCGACGACGCGGTCACCGCCCTGCACGCCGCGGCGATCCTGAACACCGGCGGGCCGGGCGAGCTCGGCGGCGTGCGTGAGCGTGCGCGTGGGGTGATCTCCAAGCGCAGCGTTGAGCTCCAGTCGCCGCTGCTTCGGGCCCAGAGCGAGCGGCTGCTGCGCCAGCTCGCAACGCAGCAGAGTGTCGGAGGCACCGCGATCGCGTTCAGCGTGTACGAGGGCTCGCGCGATGCGGCGCTCAAGGACGCGGCGTTGATCGCGTTGGCATCGATGACGGGGCGCGACGCGACGGTGACATCGCTGCTGGTTGAGCGGTTTCGCAGCGCTCCGGCGGGCGAGCAACGCAGAGCGTGGGCGATCGCGATGTTGGACGCCGCGATCAACCGCACGGGTCAGAGCGAGCGGGGCGTGCAGGACGCGCTGAAGCGCGACGCCGACGCACAGGTGAGCCTGATCGGTCGCGCGATGAGCGAGCTTGATGCCGGGCCCGGCGGGGAGGCGACGGCGCTGATCGCGCTGGCGGGCTCGCGCGACTTTGACGGCGCGGTTCTGGCCTTGCGTGGCGCCAGCCAGCGACCCTGGCAGCAGGCGGTGGACATCCGCATCGCGGCGGCGCTGGCGGCGGAGACATCGACGGACATGGGCGTGCTGCTGCTGAGCGAGGCGGCGGTGAGCGAGCTGTGCGACGATGACGCGACGCTGGTGCTGCCGCTGGTGAAGCGGGCGATCGATGACCGGTCGATGCTGCTGCAGCGTGCGGTGCTGGCTGGGGCGCTGCGGAGCGGGCAGGACGGCTGTGTGCAGATCGCCCAGGCGATGCTGGCCCGCGCCGGCGAGCTGGAGCCCGGGGCCAAAGCGCTGGCGGAGCTGTTGACTGCGCGCCACGCCTCGCTCGAAGAGTCCACGCCCGCGCTGGCGAGGGAGCTGGCCCAGACCGCGATCGCTCGCACTGAGCTGCCGATGGTCTGGCGAGCGCAGGCGGCGTGGCTGGCGCTGCGAGTGGCCGGTGAGGACCGGGCGGCGCTGGCCCGTGTGCTGGCTTCGATCGAGGCCGGCGGGCCGCGTCCAGAGGTGCCCGCGCCGACGAACCCACCGGGCGGGCCCGCGGCGCCGTAGCGTTGAATCGGTCAGGATTGTGGAAGTGGACGCCGCACAGACGGCAAAGTCTTCCGATTCGCTGTATTGATGGTCCGAAAACGCCGATCCCCAAGGCATGAGCACGATGAGCACGCACGAGATCCCCCTGAGCAAACCCGACATCACGAGCCTGGAGATCGATCTGGTCACCACGGCGCTGCGAAGCGGTCGGCTGAGCATCGGCCCGATGCAGGAGCAGTTCGAGATGTCGCTGGCCGCCCGCGTCAAGCGCGACCATGGCGTCGCGTGCAGCAGCGGCACCGCGGGCCTGCACATGGCTTTGCTCGCGCTGGGCATCGGCCCCGGTGATGAGGTGATCACCACGCCGTTCAGTTTCATCGCCAGCTCGAACGTGATCCTGTATGTCGGTGCCAAGCCGGTGTTTGTAGACATCGATCCGATGTCGCTGAACATGGATCCGTCGAAGGTTGAGGACGCGATCACGCCGCGGACGAAGGCGATCCTGGCGGTGGAGACGTTTGGCAACCCGATGCACATGGACGCGTACGAGCAGATCGCTGCGCGGCACGAGATCCCGATGGTCGAGGACTGTTGCGAAGCGCTCGGGTGCTCGCTCAAGGGTCGCCCTGCGGGGAGCTTCGGGCGTGTGGGTGTCTTTGGCTTCTATCCGAACAAGCAGATCACCACGGGCGAGGGCGGCATGGTCGTGACGGACGACAAGCGTCTGGCGGACATCTGCCGCAGCCTGCGGAGCCAGGGCCGCCCGCTGCCCAGCTCGCCGGTGGGGACATCGAGTACGTCCGACGCGCCGGCATTTGGCATGGGCGGGCCGGGTGTCGCGGGGCATTCGGCGCTTGGAAGCTGGCTGACGCACGAGCGATTGGGTTACAACTACCGCATGAGCGAGCTGCAAGCGGCGCTGGGCGTCGGGCAGATCCGCCGCCTGGATCAGATCGTCGAGGCTCGCCAGCGCGTCGCGGGTCTCTACACGCGCCAGCTCATGGATGCGCACGAGCTGATGCTGCCGACCATCGACCCGCAGGCGGTGATGAGCTGGTTCGTCTTCGTGCTGCGACTTTCGACCGAGTACTCGCGCGAGGAGCGCGATCGCGTGATCGCGGCCTTGCGCCGGCACGATATCGGAGCCGCGGACTACTTCCCGTGCATCCATCTTCAGCCGTTCTATCGCGAGCGGTTCGGGTATCGCGCTGGCGACTTCCCGATCGCCGAGAGCGTCAGCGCCCGGACGCTGGCGGTGCCGTTCTTCAACACGATGACCGAGCAGGACGTGGACTTCGTCTGCCGCACGCTGAAGCTGATGGTGGACCGGGAGAACATTCAGCGGTGAGTGGGGAAAGGCACTGGGGACTGGGCATCAGTGGTTCTGATCTGCTAAGGACTGACCGCTGACGGCTGAAAGCTCCCGTGGGGCAAGCGTCCCGCCTGCCTCTCGCAGACCCCCGGCTGGCAGCATTTAGAACTCGCCCGTGCCGCCTCGGTCCGTCGAGTCCTTGCGCAGATCGCATCATCCGTTTTGCTGAAGCGACGCCCCTTATCCCCTTCTTCGTGCGGCAGAAGTTTCGTGGCAACACCTCGGGACTTGGAAGTCGCTTCCGCCCACCACGGAGCCAAGATTCTGGCGCGATGGATGCCGACCGGCGCTGTCAGAACGTCGAGCGAACGGTCCGGCGGCGGCGGGCGGCCATAAGTCCCCCGAGGCCCAGGATCGCGACAGCGTTCTGGGCTGGCACCGTGAGGGCGACAGTGTCCACACGATTTGTTCCCGAGACCGGCGCGTCTTGCAAGCTGACGAGCCGAAAGATGAGCATCGACTGGTTGTCGTATGAACTTGGCACACCCACAGAAAACTGATCCAAAGCCACCGGGGTACCCGGGCTGCTCCAGCCCGGCGAAGAAAGCACGCGCACAGAATAACTCGACAGGAGCGTGGCAAAGTTCACGCCGTCGGTGCTGATCGCGAGATCGAACAACCCCGGTCCGGTTGGCGTTCGGCTTTGACTCCAACTGAACGACAATCCGGCGTAGCCGATCGAACTTGTGCGGAACTCGAAATAGTCACCTGCATTCCATGCGTTCGAACTCAACGATTCCGGCGTTCCGTTGCCGACCGGGTTGCTGATCGTCCCACCAGTGACGGCGAACGCGCTCCCGCCGTACACGCCCCCCTCTGCCGCGTGCGGCCCGGATGTCGTGGGCAGGCTCGTTTCAAACGTCCACTCAGCGAGCGTCAACTGCGCGCACGCGACAGGAGCGCCCGCCAGCAGCACAGCGATGGTCACAATCGTCTTCGTCGACATGATCTCTCTCCTTGCGACGCTCCAAATGTACCACCACGGGGCGAGTTGTCAACGCAATTCGATCGTCATCGATCCGCCGTGTGAAGATGGGGACACGAGTGATCGTGCGTCACCGATGATCATCTGTGGCCGATCGGATCGCGTTCGGACCGCTTCATCTTGCGGGCCAAGAGCGAAGGGCATGGTCGCTCCGAGAACTCGGCCGAATGTGCGGTCGGAATACTGACCCCTCGCGATCCAACCGCCGCTCAGAGATGCGGTTCTCTGACGATCGCTGCACGGGATCGGACCTTCGCAGTTGCCCCGCCGCCTCCCCCCCGCCCCGTGGCAGATCCGCGCCGAACGCTGTAGGATGGCTCCATGTTGATGCAGGAGCCCAGCCGTGAATGAATCGCCCGACGCCCGGGGCCAATCGCCCGCATCAGCAACTCCGGATCCAGCTCGCCAAGGCCTCGGCGTCACGATGCGCGCCCCGCTCACGCTTGACGACGTGCTCAAAGACCTGCTGTGGCCCCGCCTGCTCCGCAGCGCGTCGCTGGCGCTCAACGCGTCGCGCATTGGGCTCGCCATGGCCATCGTCGTCAGCGTGATGCTGCTGGACTCGCTTGGCACGTGGCTGTTCGGGGTCAAAGACGGCCAGATCGACAAGTCCGGCATCATCGTGTCCTCGCTCTCGGAGATCAAAGCGATCGCGAGCGGTGCCTTCGGCGGCCCGATCGCCGGCGACGTTTCCGGCCGCGTGACGCTGCTCCACGAACTTTTCATCCAGTTTCCACTCAAGACCGTCCTGGACCGCCCGCTGCACGCCCTGCTCGTCCTGGTTCCGGCGATCGCGATCACCGCGGTCCTCGGCGGGGCGATCTGCCGGAGCGCCGCGTGCGAGTCGGCGGTGAACGTGCGACTGACATGGATGCAGAGCCTCGGGTTCGCGATCTCAAAGTGGTCGAGCCTGCT
>JALHNK010000013.1:0-18855 GCA_022843565.1 Phycisphaerales bacterium | reverse complement strand
ACTTGGCCCGCTGGTGATGATCTGGCTCGTCGCTGGCGCCCTCTGGATTCTCGGCTGGGGATTCAAGGTCGTCGCCCTGGACATCGCGGCGTCGCTGGCCATGGGCCTGGGCCTCATCGCGGCCTTTGTCGCTGCGCTTGGCATGCTCGTCTACTTCTTCGGCCAGAGCATGTTGATCCCCGGCGTCGCGTGCGAGGGCTCCGACGGCTTTGACAGCGTCCAGCGTGCGTATGCCTACACGATCGCTCGTCCGGGGCGACTGGCGATCTACTCGCTCATCGTCGTCGTGCAGGGGTTCATCGCCATCGGCATCGCCTTCGGGCTTGTGACGCTCGCGACCATGCTCGCTGTCGGCAGCGCTGGCCTCAGCGGGTTTTTCACGTCGCTTCCCGGCATCGGCGGTCTTTCGGCCGCGGAGCCGACGGGCACGCTCCACATCGGGCTGAGCATCGTGCGGTTTTTCGTCTTGGTGTTGTTCTCGGTTGCCGGCGCGTACGGCGTGAGCTTCTATTTCAGCGCCTGCACGCAGTTGTATCTGGTGATGCGTCAGCTCGTTGATGGCCAGGACATCGGCGAGCTGTGGATGCCCGGCGTGATCGAATCGACGATGGCGCGGGCCGACGGCCCGACGCCGCTGACCACCGGCGCGAGCTTCACCGACGCGGGCGTCTCAAAGCTGGATCGCGGCGGCGGCGGAGCGGGCGCTGGGGCGGGGGGGACGTCGTGAGTCACGCCGAGTGTGCCGTGCCGTTGAGTGAGCACAACGCGTGCGTGATCGCGAACCACCTGGCCCAAGCGGGGGTGCTGAGGCTGGCGATGTCGCCCGACGGCGAGGAATGCAAGGCCCGAGAAACGGACCTGCCGCGCGTGCTGGGGGCGATGCGTGAGGGCCAGAGCCTGGTGAGTGTCGCGGTCGCCGGAACGTCCGAGATCGCCGGATCAGCTTCGGGCCAATCTGACCGATTGATCACTGTGCATCGGCGGCACGACCGATGGGTGATGACTGATGAGCCCAACGCACTGGCGGGCCTTCAGACGCGGATCAAGGAGCAGTTGTGAGTCAAGACCATCCGATCCCTACGAACCTCACACTCGTCCACGTCACGCACGAGGCCACCGAGCACCTGGGCGGCATCGGCACCGTGCTCAGCGGCCTGCTCACTGCGCCGTCGTACCGCGAGCGGGTCGCACGTTCGATCCTGGTCGCGCCGCTGTTTCACGCCGAGCGGCGCGTCAGCGACCCGCGCGAGCGCCTGGGCGAGCACGCGACGCACGTGAGCTACTCCGGCCCGGATCAGTACGACCCCGCCGGCTACGGCGCGATCTTCAAGCCCATCGAGTGGGCCCTGGGCACGCGCATCGTCTTTGGCACGCGACGGCTCGAAGCCCCCGGCCATGCGCCGGCAGAGGCCGAGGTGCTGCTGTTCGACGTGATGCAGCCGGATCGCCAGCGCCTCGCGTCCCTGAAGTGGCTGCTCTGGGAAAAGTATCACCTGGACTCGCAGCGCTACGAGCGCCACTGGGACTTTGAGGAATACTGCCGCCTGGCGGACATGGCGTACCACACGCTCAGCGTGCTCCTGCACGCAAATCAGCAGCCGGCGGTCGTCGTCGCGCACGAGTACATGGGCATGTGTACCGCCCTGCGCTGCGCGCTGGATCGCAAGCGATTCCGCACGCTCTTTCATGCGCACGAGTGCAGCACCGCTCGGCGGATCGTTGAGAATCTGCCGGGCTATGACGCCGCGTTTTATCCCGCGATGCGCGCCGGCGCTGCCAAGGGGCAGTTTGTCGATGCGGTCTTCGGAAGCCAGGATGACTACGCCCGCCACGCGCTGGTGAGCAAGACGCACCGGCTCGACGGCATCTTGGCGGTGGGGCCGGAAACGGCTGAGGAGCTGCGGTTCCTCTCGCCGGAGATGAAGAAGGCCAATATCCGCGTCGCGTACAACGGGCTGCCGGCACCGGCGGTCGATCTTGCTCGCAAGAACCGCTCGCGCGCGATCGTGCTGGATTGGCTCCAGGGCGTCGTCGGGTATCGGCCCGATTACCTCATCACCCACGTCACCCGCCCCGTGCCCAGCAAGGGCCTCTGGCGAGACCTCGAGCTCATGGCCCAGCTCAGCGAGCGGCTTCACAAGCAGGGCAAGTCCTGTGCGTATGTCCTGCTCACCTGCGGCGGCCCCACCCGCTCGTTCGAGCAGGTCTCGGCCATGGCCAAAGACCACGCCTGGCCCGCCAAGCACACGCGCGGCTACCCGGACCTCGAAGGCCCCGAGACCGAGCTCAGTGCCGCGATCGACGCGCTGAACGCTAAGCTTGACGGCCGCAAGGCCCGCGCCGTGCTCGTCAATCAGTTCGGCTTCACACAGCAGCGCATCGGCCCAACGCTCAGCAAAGACGCCACCGTCAGCGACCTCCGCGTCGCGGCGGATGTCGAGCTCGGCATGTCCACCTACGAGCCCTACGGCATCGCGCAGCTCGAACCGATGTACGCCGGTGCCATCTGCCTGCCCAGCAGCGTCTGCGGCTGTCTGGGCCTCGTCAAACGCGCGATGGGCGAACTCGGCCTGTCTCCCGAGGAGTGCCCCGTCGTCCTCCCCGCAGACTTCACGCAGCACGCCGATCTGCCCGAGCACGCACGGCGGGCGCTGGCCGAGGGCAAGGACCTTTCGCCGGTGATCAATCTCTCGGCCGAGGACCGCAAGGCCATCGAGACTCGCGTGTGTACCCGCCTGGCTGATGAGCTGGTCAAACGCCTGCCGACCAGCGACGCGCAGCGAGAGAAGCTCATCAGCGTCGGGCAGAAACTGGCCCAGCGGATGAACTGGCAGACCGTCACCACGACGGACTTCATGCCGATGGTGATTGATGCGCTGGAGCGGTGAAGCCAAGCCGAATGCTGCCTAATGCGCGGATGGACGCCGTGACTGAGGCTCTGCGAAGGCACGGGTGGCCTCGACTTGTGCCTACCGCGTTGCTGGGATCAAGGCAGATCGCGCGCCGCTGCGCTCGTCGCGAGTGGAGACTCGGCGGCGCTCGCTAGAGCGGGATCGCGTGCAGGATTCTCCAACCAAAGATCGACGTCACCACCGCCAGCGACGCCAAGCCACCGACCAGGGTCATCGCGATCGCAATCGGCACCGCACGCGGCAGCCGCAAGTATCGATGACCAGCCCAAGACCAAAACCAGATCTGCCAAACAGCGCAAAGGCCGACCGCGAGCCGCGAGTTCTCGCTCAGCTGGCTCAGGATCTCACCGTTGCCCGAGAAGTACTGTGACTCATCGGACTGAATCAACCAGTCAAGAAGGATCTGGAGTGAGACCGCGAGAACAAGCCCTGTGGCTGCGTAGACGCCGAGCCGACCGATGTGCGCAACCCGGACCCGCACCCGTCGCAGCGTCTGCCGCAGGATGGGGAAACACAGCGGCGTGAAGAGGAACCACATCGCAATGAACAAGACGCCATCGACCGGATAGAGCGTGTGATCGCGCCGCGTCGCCATCGAAGGCTCAATGACGGGAACGAGCGCCAACACGATGCGTTCCAAGAAGGGATCTCGCTTGATCGACCAGGGAATGTACTTCTGGACGATGGACTCGACGTACATCGTCCGATGTGGCCCGCCCCAGCCAAAGTCGATAAGAAACCAGCCCCAGGCGACGTTCAACACGTCTGCGTTGAGCGTACAGACAAGGTTCAGCAGCGACGGCACCGCACACAAGATCGCCGCGTACACCATCAACCGCCCCACCGCAATCGGATGGTGCATCTTCAGCCGCTTGAACAGGCGCGGCGTCGCGATGCTGTCATGCACCGTTCGCACCCACGCCCGCGCCAGCCGGCGCTCGGCGTTCTCAAATGTCGCCGCGAGGCGTCGCGTCGGGAAGTAGACATCGAACCAGCCAAAGCGCAGGCCGCACTCGGTGCACAAGCCCTCCACTGGGCACGAATCGGTCCATCGCGCAATCTCGCCGGACTGGTCATAGCCGCAGCGCGGGCAGGTCAGCTCTTGGGCCTGGTCCGACGGCGTCTCAACCTTGGCTTCTTCACGCCGTTCGTCCATGCGGTCAGTCTACCGAAAGCACCGAGCGACGCCCTGCGGCGAACGCCGAATCACCTCACCCACCATCCCCAGTTGTCTCACTGATTCTCCGCACATTGAAGCAAGCGTCGATCGGTGCGACGTTCCGCGACTACCGTTGGTTGAACGCTTGCGATCCTTGATCCAGGAGCCGACCTCATGAACGCCCAAGAACGAGATGCCGTGGTCACCGTGTGTTTGCTCGCCGCGTTTGCCGATGGGGGCAAGAGCAACTCTGAGCGCGAGGAAGTGCGGCGGATTGTCGAGAGCCTTGGCGATGGCGACGCGCCGGCGGGTTCCGGCGGCTCGGGCTCGCGCCCGATGTCCGCGCTGTATCAGGACGTGCTGCTCGGGCGCGTGACGGTCGAGAAGGCGGTGCAACCGCTGACACAGGCGACCCACCGCACGCTTGCGTACGAGATGGCCGTCGCCGTGTGTGATGCCGACGGCCGGTCGAGCGCCGAAGAGATCGCGTTCCTCGAGAAGCTTCGCGCGACCCTTGCGATCGATCAGGCCTCCGCCGCCTCGGCGCTGCAACAGGCCGATGATCTCGTGGACTTTGGGCTCAATGATCCCGCGCTCGGGCCTCCTGCGCTACCACTCGCCGCCGCAGCGGCGGGCGCTGGCGCCGCGGCTGTCGCCGCCGGCGCGGCAGGCTCGACCGGTGCCCTGACCACCACCGGCGCCAAGCCTGGCGTCGATGACGCCGAGATCGACACATCGATCACGCGATACGCGATCCTCAACGCCGCGATCGAGCTGCTGCCCCAGGGCCTGGCGACGGCGGCGATCATCCCGCTCCAGATGAAGATGGTCTATCGCATTGGCGCGCGCCACGGCTACACGCTCAGCACCGGGCACATCAAGGATTTCCTCGCGACCGTCGGCGTTGGCATGACTTCGCAGGTGCTGGAGAACTACGCCCGCAAGTTCCTGGGCGGCCTGGGCAAGCGATTCCTTGGCAGCATGGGCGGGGCGGTGGTGAATCAGGCGACGAGCTCGGCGTTCAGCTTCGCGACGACGTACGCGCTCGGGCACGCCGCGAAGGCGTATTACGCCGGCGGCCGGTCCCTCAGTGCCGTGGACCTCAAGGGCATCTTCAGCACGCACGCCGAGCGAGCCAAGGCGCTCTACACCCAGCATCGCGGCACCATCGAATCTCAAAGCACCGGCCTGAACCCCGGCAAGATCCTGAGCATGGTGCGCCAAGGGGTTTGACGCCGCATTCAATCGCCTCGGCGTAGCGCCCACTCGCCCCCGCACAGCGGAGTAGATGGCGACTCCGCGAGCCAGAGGGGGCCCGAAGACCTTCGGCAGTCCGCAGGGTCGCGAACTGCTGCTTGCAGCTTGACCTGCGCCCGCCTGGGACAGGCGGGCCACCTAAAGACAGGCGGGCCGCCCCGATCGATCGCGCCGGATCCCTTCTACCATCCGCCCATGAGCCACGACGCCCTTTCCGATTCGTTGCTGAAACTGCTCGACCACGCCGACCCAGAGATCGCGCGGCACATGGCGCTCGAACGCGAGCGTCAGGAGTCCACGATCGAGCTGATCGCCAGCGAAAATCACGTCTCGCCCGCGGTCATGCACACCATGGGCTCTTGGCTGACCAACAAATACGCCGAGGGGTATCCGGGCGCGCGGTACTACGGCGGGTGCGTGCACCACGACGCCATCGAGACCATCGCGCGCGACCGGGCCAAGGCGCTCTTCGGTTGCAAGTTTGCCAACGTGCAGCCGCACTCGGGCGCGCAGGCGAACATGGCGGTCTTCATGGCCACGATGAAGCCCGCCGACCTCGCGACGAACCGCCCCGCGGACACCTTCTGCTCGCTCGTCCTCAAAGACGGCGGCCATCTCTCCCACGGCATGTCGATCAACTTCTCCGGCGTCTATCACAAGCCGGTCTTCTACCCGCTGCACTACGCGCCGGATCACCCGGAGTTCGAGCAGATCGACTACGACGCGGTGCGCAGCGTCGTGCTGGAGCACAAGCCCAAGGTGCTCATGTGCGGGTACTCCGCGTACCCGCGCGTGATTCGCTTCGATGTCTTCCGCAAGATCGCTGATGAAGTCGGCGCGTTGCTCGTCGCCGATATCGCCCACATCGCGGGACTTTGTACGCACAACGGCTGCGCGCACCCGAGCCCCTTCCCGCACGCGCACATCGTGACCACCACGACGCACAAGACCCTGCGCGGCCCGCGCGGCGGGCTGATCATGACCAACGATGAGGAACTGGCCAAGAAGATCGACAAGGCGGTGTTCCCGGGCGTGCAGGGCGGGCCGCTGATGCACGTGATCGCGAGCAAGGCCGTGGCGTTTGGCGAGGCGCTGAAGCCGGGGTTCGTCGATTACCAGAAACGCGTCGTCACGAACGCAAAGGCGCTGGCCGCCGGGCTGACCAAGCGCGGCTACCGCATCACCACCGGCGGCACCGACAACCATCTCATGCTCGTGGACCTGCGCCCCAAGAACGCGGAGCTGACGGGCGCCGACGCGGAGAAGTGGCTGGAGACTTCGGGGCTGATCTGCAACAAGAACGGCATCCCCAGCGACCCGCGCCCGCCCAAGTTCACCAGCGGCATCCGCCTTGGCACGCCCGCCACCACCACGCGCGGCATGGGCCCCGCCGAAATGGACTCGATCGCCTCGCTGATCGACGACGTGCTCAGCGGCAAGGGCGAGGCTGGCGTCACGGCGAATGTGCGCGAGAAGGTGCGGGCCCTGGCGGGCCGGTTTGCCATGCCGGGGTGAGTGGCCGCGAAGGCTCGCGCGGCCCGGCCTCTCTGCGACAAGTCTTGCACACGCTGCGAGCAATGAAAACAACGACCCACCAAGGGTCGTTGTTTTGGTGTGCTGGCAGATTGTCAAAGCCCGCCTCGAAGCGGCGGACCACCTAGATCCGGTCAAGCTGAAGGCTTGGCCACCAGCCTTACTTCAACATCCCAAGTTGCCACATCAGGAAGATCCGCTGGTCCGCGGCGTCTCGGATCCGCAGGTTCAGCGGCTTGCCCTGCCCGTGGCCGGCCTCGCGATCAACCCAGAGAAGAATGGGCTGGGTGGTCTGATCGCTGCCGGTGTTTTCGCGCATCGCTGCGACGAACTTGCGGGCGTGCAGCGGGTGAACGCGTGAGTCGTTCTCGCCGGCGGTGACCATCACTGCGGGGTACTTGGTGCCCTTCTTGAGGTTGTTGTATGGGCAATAGGCGAGGATGGTCTTGAACTGCGAGGGGTCTTCGCTGCTGCCGTATTCAGGGACCCAGTAGCGGGCCATGAGGAAGTACTGGTAACGCACCATGTCCAGGAGCGGCACGGCGCTGATCGCCGCGGCGGCGAGGTCCGGTCGCTGCGCGACGAACGCGCCGGTGAGCAGGCCGCCGTTGCTGCCGCCCAGGACCGCGAGCTTCGGAGAGCTGGTGTACTTCTTCTGGATCAGGTACTCAGCCGCGGCGATGAAGTCATCAAAGACGTTCTGCTTCTTGTCCAGGCGACCGGAGTCGTGCCAGTCTTTGCCGTATTCGCCGCCGCCGCGGAGATTGGCGACGGCGTAGATGCCGCCGGCATCAAACCACTGGAAGAGCGGGGCGCTGAAGGCGGGGGTGAGCGGGACGTTGAAGCCGCCGTAGCCGTAGAGGATGGTGGGGTTGGAGCCGTCGAGCTTCAGGCCCTTCTTGTGGATGATGAACATCGAGACCTTGGTGCCGTCTTTGGAGGTGTACCACTCCTGCTTCACCTCGACGGAAGACGGATCGACGGGCACCGCGGGCTGCTCCCAGAGCACGGGCTCGGAGGCGGGCTTGGCCAGATCGACGCGGAAGACGGTCGTCGGGTAGTTGTAGCTGGTGAACGAGAGGAAGGCCTCGGTGCGATCCGAATCGGTCGAGAGACTGGCGGTGCCGATACCCGGGAGCTTGAGCTGGCCGAGGGATTTGCCGTCGAAGTCAAAGAGCTGGATCTCGGTGCTGGCGTTCTTGAGGTAATCCACCGCGATGATGCCCTTGGCGATCGAGACGCCCTCGATCACCGCGTCCTTGCGCTCGGGGATGATCTCTCGCATCTCACCGGCAGCCTTGTCGAGCGACGGCGCGCTGGGATCAAGCCTGCGCGACATGACGCGCCCGTTCGGCGCGCCGGCGGTCGTGGTGATGTACGCGACGTTGTTGATGACATCGGCGTTCGACGCGGCGCTCGCGTCAACGAAGATCGGCATCCGCTCGACCTTGCCCGTCTTGCGGAAGGTGTCGGCCGAGGCGATCCAGAGGTCGTTGTTGCGGGTATCGGTGTAGTACGACAGGACGAGGTACTTGCCGTCTTTGGTCAGGCCGCCGCCGGGGCCGTAGGTGGTTGCGAGGGTCTTGTTTTCCTCGGGGGTGTAGGCGCGGAAGACCAGCGTGTCTGAGAGGAACGCGAACGACTTGGGCTCCAGCGCGACGAAGCGCACCTGGCCGCTGTAGGGGTTGTCGACATCCGCGAGGTTGCGATAGAGGAAGCCGGAGTTGTCCGGGAGCCAGTCGAACGACGAGACCTTTGAGCCGACGTTGATCGGGATGGACTTGCCCGTGGCGACCTCGATGACCTGAGCGACGGAGTTCTCGTCACCGGCGCGATATGTGCCGAAGGCGAGCAGCGTGCCGTCGTCGGTCGGGACGTACCACGAGATCGTCGTGAGGCCGGTGGGGTCGATCTTGGCCGGGTCGAGCAGCAGCCGCGGCTCGCCGTTGGGCCCCTTGCGGACGAACACGCGGGCCTGGTTCTCATTGCCCTCGCGCTTGGAGTAGAAGTACAGGTCCTTGGCCATCCGCGGGGCGCTGACCGAGCCGACTTCCATCAGCGGACGCAGCTTGTCCTCAAGGGCCTTGCGCCCCGGCAGGTTGTCAAGCACGGCGCGGGTGTAGGCGTTCTGCGCGTCGGTCCACTCGCCGACCTCCTTGTTCGCGGCCCCCATTTGATCGGGCTTGGAGTTGTCACCTTCGAGCCAGCGGTAGTTGTCGGTGAGGGAGACGCCGTGAAGCGTCTCGGTCACGGGCTTGATGGGCGTGGGCGGTGCGGGCGGGATAGGGGGCACAGCAGCGGTGGCGTGAGAGAGGGCGACGAGCATGAGTGGTGTCAGGAAAAGGGTGTTCATGCGGACTCCGAGCGGAGGGATGGGAATCGACGGACCGGGCACGGGGGGCCAGAGAGGCAGATTGTACATGGGACGGGCCTCTGGCTGTTGAACCCGATGCGCCCGGCGTCTATGTTCCGCCATGAGCAGCGCCGCCCCCGGTTCGCCTGAAGTTGTTGAGCCTGTTCTCCGTCAAGCGGAGATGCACCTGTGCCGCCCGACGGACCCCTGCGAGGGCGTGATCGTGCGGAACGAGCTCTGTACCGCTGGCAAGAAAGCCGCGGGGGTGGTGCGGCATCTGGAGATCGATATCAGCGGCACGCCGCTGGAGGGCCGGTGCCTCGCGGGCCAGTCGATCGGTGTCCTGGCCCCCGGCCTCGACGCCCACGGCAAGCCGCACAAAGTCCGCCTCTACTCCCTCGCCAGCCCCAGCCTGGGCGAGGACGGTGCCGGCAAGGTCATCAGCACGACCGTCAAGCGCTCGATCGACGAGCACTGGGAAACGCACGAGCTCTTCATCGGCGTCTGCTCAAACTACCTCTGCAATCGCAAGGTCGGCGACAAGGTCCGCCTCAGCGGGCCCAACGGCAAGCGCTTCGTCCTCCCGGCTCGCTTCGATGAGCACGAGTACCTCTTCGTCGCCACCGGCACCGGCATCGCCCCGTTCCGCGGCATGGTGACCGAGCTGCTCAAGAGCGGCTGCCAGAGCCGCATCACGCTGCTCATGGGCACGCCGTACTCGACCGACCTGCTCTATCACGAGCAGTTCCTCAAGCTCCAGAAGGAGCACGCGAACTTCCGGTACATCACGAGTGTGAGCCGCGAGCGCAACGGCGAGCACGATCGGCTGTACGTGCAGGATCGTCTGCGGACTGATCGAGAGGCATTGCTGCCGCTGCTGTGCTCGCCTCGGACGCTGATCTACATCTGCGGCTTGGCGGGGATGGAGCTTGGGATCTTTCAGGAACTGGCCCGCCAGCTCCCGCCCGAGGCGCTCAGCGGGTACCTGGGTGTGAGCCCTGAGGTACTCGCGGGCGTCAGCACCTGGCAGCGATCGATGATCAACAAGGAAGTCCGCCCAACGCGGCGCGTCTTCATGGAGGTCTACGCCTGAGCCCAATCGCTACGGCAGCAGCGTGTAGCTCCCATCCAGCGGCGCGTGATCAAGCCAATAGAACCCCGGCGGCGGCGACGCGACAATCTCGCTGTCGGGGTTGACCGTCAGCGTTCCTTCGATCGAAACGTCCTTCGAAGCCATGAGCTGATGAACGCGAGTGGTGCCCTTGATGCCCAGATCGCCCTCGACGTAGACGAGGCCGTGGATCCCGCTGGTGTACGTGTCGCCGGTGGCGCTGTCGGTGCTGTTGCCGGTGAACGGGAAGGGCGTGCCGACCGGGTTGAAGTTGACTGTTGGGCTGAGCAGCGGCACGCCGGTCTCGTTCAGCGTTGACGATGAGAGCGAGATCGTCGTGGTCCCCTGAATGACCAGCACCGGTCGCGACGACTCGGCGGGCTCCATGGAGACCGAGCCGGAGATCGTGACCCTGCCGGCGTTGAGGATCACGAGCGTGCCGACGATGCGGCAGTCCGAAATGTCCAGATTCGCACCCGCCAGATCGATGCGATAGACACCCCGAGGATTGAGCGCCGCGCCAAACGGGTTGCTCGACGGGCTGAGCAGCACGCGCGAGATCGTGTATGTGCCAAGATACCTGGGGATCGACAAGGCACTGATCTGTGTTGCGATGCCGGTGTACGACGCGGGGACGTTTCGAAGCGGGATCGTCCTGGCTGAGACCGCCGATGTGGAGCCGCTGCGGAAGTTGCCGCCGGAGGCGGTGCGTGCGGACTCGACGGGCACGTTGATGACGCTCGCAACTGCGGTGACGTTGCCAGCGCCGTAGAACTTTGACGCGCTGCCGCTGTTGATCGTCGAGCCGGTGATGGTCATCGTGCCACCGCAGGAGACCGCGGCTTCCAGCCCGGTGGCCGCGATGCGCGTGGGCAGCAGCGTGACTCGCATCGACTTGGTGATCGCGCCGCAGGTCGCGGTGGCGGTGACGATCACCGGATCAAGCTCTGCCGTGCCGACATTGCCGCTGCTGTCGGTCGCGCTGAGCGTGAGTCGCCCGTCGCCGACACGCGAATCTGCAAACCACGTCGTGGGATTGGTTGACCGCCACGCTCGATCGGCGTTCATGACGCCGATGGCGTAGTTGATGCCGGTGGCGGCAAGGTCGCGGGCGCTGGCCGCATCGCCACCGAGCTGCGAGACGCGGAACTCGCCGCGAGCGCGGATGAGGGCCCCCACCGCCATGGCGCCGGTCACCATCGCGAGGCTGAGCACGGCAAAGTAGATCATCGCACGCCGAGGGCGGCGGGCGCGCCGATGCGCGGAGCCACAGCGATCGCCGACATTGTCGCAGCACGGACGGTCGCGGCGCGACGGGTCATGGTCCAGCGAGGCCTCACCGAGCGACGCAGACATCGCGCCGGCTGCGCCAGTGCGACCCGTCGCTCGAGATGTTCTTGCGTCTTGCGTCATCATCGCACCTCAGAAAGACCGATCGCCATCGAATACGAAGCCAACTCGCTTCGATAACGGCTTGCCCTGGAAACTCACGATGACCGTCACACGTTTGACGCCCTGATCTGTCGCGGAGACCACCGACGGATCGCCCGGCGAGACCCACTCCACCGAGGCCGACCGCAAGAAGCCTGTCGCGCCGCTTGCAACCACCTCGCCGGACTCCGTCACCGGCTTGGCGTCGGCGAAGCCGTCGTAGCGATCCACCGACTCGGCATTGGTCACCACCACGCGCGGCGAGACCTCGACGCCCAGCTTGATGCCGAGCACCGCGTACTTCGCCGACACCACCTGCTCGACCCGCTGTGTCGCTGCGTACGGCTCGCTCATGATCTCGGCCAGCAGTTGGTCCGCCAGGTACCGCGCCTGCTCGCGACGCTCACCCAGCGCCCGCGTCGCCACCGCTGCGCCCGCGGCGTTCATCACGGCGCAGATCAACACCGCAAAGACCGCCATCGACAGCACGCACTCGATCAGCGACACCGCCCGGCGCCTCACAGCGAGCGTGCGCGTGAACCCAGGATCGCGATGGACGCTGGTCATGGCATCACCGGCCTGTTCAGCATCGCAAAGCTCGCCGTCGCGCGCCGCGGCAGCGTGTTGTTGATCCCGCCGACCGACACGCCGACGGTTGCACGCACCGCCCGCTGCTGGCTCGTCCCGGCCGTCGTTGTCAGTGTCTCGGCGTACAGCTCCGCGAACGCGGTGTTGTCAGGCACCCGCGACCAGGTCTCTCCGCTACTGTCAGCCTTGCTCACGATGGTGTTCGCCGTCGCCGGGACCCTGCTGGAAGATCGGACCGCAACCGTCGTGGACGCGTCCGCGGCCTTGATCAACAGCGCCAGCTTCGTCTCGCGATCCAGGACAACGCCCGGCGGGACGGTGAACGTGGCATACTCGCCGCCAGAGGTGAGGGTCGCGTCGCTGGTCGTCCAGCTCGCGAGCAACTCGCCCGTCGGCGACTCGGCAGGGGCCACACGAAGCTCGACGGCGATGCTTCCCCGGGCCACACCCGATCGCCTCAAGGCCACTCGGACACGCGTCGGTGTCCACGTCCGCACGGTCGCACCGAATGTCGGCGAAAGATACACGCCGACCGCATGATCAACCACGAGCCAGTTCACACCGCCGCTTGCTGATGGCGCGGGCACGACGAGCGCCTCAGCGACCGCCTGCGTCGTCGCGCCACCGCTCAGCGTCGCCACGTCCAGCGAGAAGTCGAGCGACACGACATCCATCAGTAGCGGTGACGCGGGCGAGCCATTGATCGAGCGTGTCGCCGTCGAGCCACTCACACCGTCCCACTCGTACTCGATCGTCTCGGGCAGACCGTCGGCATCGCGATCGGGCACCTCGACGCTCAGCCCGGTGGAGTCGGCGCGGAGCACACTCGTGGCAAGCTGCAAGTCCTGCGTGATCTGCCGAACGGCCTCGCCCGGCCCGGAGGCTTCGGCACGCGGATCACCCGATCCCGCAGCAGCCCGGGCCGCGAGGCGCATCACCCCGGCGGACGCGATCGCGATGATGGAGATCAGCGCCAGCGAGATCACAATCTCGATGAGTGTGAACGCGGCCCGTGCCCGGCGCGCCGGGCCGGGCGCAGCGAGAGACACGCCAACGTTGGTCGCTCGACGCGTCATTTGATCGCCCGCCCCGCGGCATCGGCCGCCGCGATCTCGCTGGCGCTGACGCTCCGAAGCGTCGCGCCCCGCGCGGCGGTTCGTCGCGCACTCACGAGCGCCTCGAACTCCGCATCCGTCGCAGTCTCACCGACCTGCGCCAGCCCCCGCAGCGGCACGCGATCGACCTCGATCGCCGTCGAACCGCTTGTGACGCGCACGGTGCGAACACTGTCGCCGGAGAACAGCGAGATCGCCATGCTCGATGTCGCACGCCCGAGCGGATCAAACGCGATCCCTCGCTCGCCCATCCACGCGGCGCCGGAGAGCTTTGCACGAAATGGCGCGGCGCTCAGCTCGACCACCGGCGTCGCGCCGCCGACCGCTGGCGGCAGGTGATACCGCACCTTCTCGAAATCGAACTTCACGAGCAGACGCACACCGCACTCGCGCGCGGTGCGTTGGACCAGACGCAGATCACCGGCGAGGCGGCCCGCCGCGAGATCCGCCTCGTATCGCGACTGTGCCGACGCGAACCGCGGGGTCACGATCGCCGCCAGCACCGCCATCACCGCCAGGACGATCACCAGCTCGATCAGCGTGAACGCTCGTGATTGCCGAGGCTGAGGCCAGAGCGGCCAGCGTCCGCATCGCCGCAGGGGGCGCGTGCCAACGGATCCGGATGCCAGGGCGTGCGTCATCGTAAAGAAGTAGATCGGTTGGACCGCGCCGGACCGCCAGAGTTCGCTCGCGATGCCCTCGCACGCCTGCCCGATAACCGCCCGGTCTACGCCTCAGGGCACGCACGCTTCACGGACCCTGACTGCACACCGCTCCACACTCCGAACCCGCTCTCGGACGCGCAGGTGCGCAGCTTTGCGGCGCGTGCCGCCCGGGCATCACCAAAGCGATGCACCGATCACCCGGACACCAACGCGCAAGCCCCGCGCGGCCCGATGCGAAGACACTCCGTAGAGGCGCGTGCCTCTGCACTCGGACCTACACCCGCCTCCCGTTCCTGTCACCCGGGGTTTCGACGCGCCGCCCGTGCCAACAGCATCCGCGTCCTGGAGCTCGATCGATGGATATGCCCACCCTGCTTGTGGTTGATGACGAATCAGTGGTCACCTTTATGCTGAGCAAGAAGCTCAGCGAACTGGGCATCCGCGTGGTCACCGCCTCGCACGGCGAGGAGGCCCTCCGGCTCAGCAAGCAGATACTGCCGTTCGCGGTGCTGACCGATAACGACATGCCGCGCATGACCGGCACGGAGCTGGCCAAGCGGCTCTACGCCGAGGGCAGCACGCGCGCGGTGCCGGTGATCATGCTCACCGGGCGAGGGCACCGCATCGCCCCCAGCGAGTGCAGCACCACGAACATCCAACACGTCCTTTCCAAGCCGTTCAGCGCCCGCGAGATTGTTCACCTGGTACAAGAGCTTCTGACGCAGCACACCGATCGAATGAACGCCCAGCCGCCCACGGCACGACCCAAAGCAGCCTAAACGACCGGCGGATCCGAGAACGACAACCGCCGCGCTCGGCGCAGCAACGCTGCGCCGGATTGGCCGTGATGAGGAAGACCACATGATCCAAGACCCGATGCCCGTCGTGAACAGCGTCCCTGCGCCCGCCGATGTCGCGACCCCAAGCGGCAGCTCCGTCGGGGCGGCGCCGCGAAACTGGCCGCTTGCGGCGCCGGCGCGCCTGGCGCGGGCGCGATCGTGCGTGTGGTCGGTCGATGAGCTCGGTCGGCCGGTGTTTGTTCCAGACGCCGATCCGCGCGTCGCCGCTGTGCTCGGCTCACCGCTGATCGTTCACGCGGCGCAGCTCGCCGCCCAGCGGGCCGACCAGATGCGACTCGAAGAACTGGATCGTGGCGGGTTCGCCGAGTCGATCGTTGCCCAGGGCGTGCGCGTCCTGTGCCGCGTAGAGCCCGGCGCGCTCGATCCTCGCTGGATCTGCTCCCTGGCGGTGTGCCGCGGGTCGGTCGAGGCCGGCTCGTTCATGCGATTGGCGGCTGGCGCAGCGGTGGATGCGCCGGGCGCTCGCGATGTGCTGACGCGCTTCGCGCGGGCCGACGAGGCCGACGCTTCCGCGGACGCCGTGGCGGCGATGGACATGTTCAACGACCTCCGCGAGATCGAGGAGCAGCGCCGCCTGACCAGCGACTTCGCCGATCGGTTGTCGCAGTCCTATGAAGAGACGTACACGCTGTTCCAGATCATGCGGTTCCTGGCCTCTGACGGCGCGCCGGGCGAGCTCATCGCGACGCTGGTCCAGCGAGTCAAGCGAGCACTGCCGATGGGCTTTGTCGCTGTGCAGTTCCGTGACGATCACGAGATCAATGGTGCGCTGCGCGGCCAGGTCATCCTCGCCGGAGAAGCGATCAGGGACGACGCCGACTTCCGCGCCGCGATGAGCGAGCTGGCGATCCGCAGCATGGGCGACGACTGGACACGCGTGCTGCAGCCCGATCGCGACGCGCTGGCAAAGATCGCCGGCTCCGAAGTGATCAGCGAGCCGATCGCCTACTGCGGACGCGTCATCGGCGTGCTCGTCGCGGGCCAGAAGCACGGGCGCGACGCCGTGATCGCCAGCCCGGAGATGCAGTTCCTTGAAGCCGTCGCGGATCTGCTGGGCACGTTCCACGAGAACATCAACCGCTTCGAGGAGCAGCGGGCGATGTCGATGGGCGTGCTGAAGGCCCTGACCTCCAGCATCGACGCCAAAGACCCGTATACCCGAGGCCACAGCGAACGCGTCGCGCAGCTCTCGCACGCCATCAGCCTGCAACTGGGCTTCAGTCCAGAGGAGGCCGATCGCATCCGAATCGCCGGGCTCGTTCACGATGTCGGCAAGATCGGCGTGCCCGAGGGCATCCTCCTGAAGCAGGGCCGCCTCACCGACGACGAGTTCGACGCCATCAAAAAGCACCCCGAGATCGGCCACAAGATCCTGCGAGACATCATCGGCATGGACGACGTCCTCCCCGGTGTGCTCTATCACCACGAGCGCTACGACGGCAAGGGCTACCCGCACGGCGTCGCCGGTCAGAACATCCCCCTGGTCGCGCGCATCATCGGCATCGCCGACACCTTTGACGCCATGAGCTCCACCCGCTCCTATCGCGCCGCCCTCTCGCGCGAGAAAGTCCTGCAAGAGATCGAGCGCTGCTCCGGCGCGCAGTTTGACCCCAAGCTCGTCGAGGCCTTCCTGAAGGTCGACCTGCGCGAGTACGACTCACTGCTGGATCGCCAGCGCTCGCTCAGCCCCGCGCCGCCATCAACGCCCGGCGAGGCGCAAGCCCCGCGCCTCGCGGCGTGATCGCGCCAGACCACGATCAGGGCCCGCCGGCCGCGCACTCCGGGCCGATCCACGCGATCCTCGTGATCGGGCTTTGTACTGAGCTTCTCACAATTAATGGAAGAAGGCGCGAACGGCGGCGCTCCGCGCAGGCTAGAGTCATCATCCTCTCAACGCGCCGGGCTGTCGCTGGCGAAGGAAGGCTCTTCCTGCATGTCACAAACCTCTGCGGCGCTCTCACCTCTGTCTGCCCTGTTGCCGGCTGCTTCCGTTGCATCGCGTCACGACGCGACGGAATCCTTGGTGGGAATCGTCGAACCCAAAACCGAGGGCCTTGCCCCCGAGTTGACCGATGTCGCCAACGGCCAGGACCACCGCCTCACCGACACCATCCCCCAGGGCCTTGGCCATCGCATCGCGGTCATCGCGGTGGTGACGATGCCTCTGCTGGGCCTCATCGCCGGAACAATCATGCTCTGGGGCGTCGCGTTTGATTGGGTGCAGCTGGCGATCCTCTTTGTCATGTACGTCGCCACCGGCATGGGCATCACCGTCGGTTTCCATCGCCTCTTCACGCACCGTTCGTTCCACGCCGGCCCGGTCGTGAGCTGGTTCTGGGCCGTCCTGGGCAGCATGGCCGCCGAGGGCCCGGTCCTCAAGTGGTGCGCAATGCACCGCGTCCACCATCAGCACAGCGATGACGAGCTCGATCCGCACTCGCCCCATCAGCACGGCGGCGACACCGTCTGGAGCGCCTTCAAGGGCGCGTTCTTCGCACACATCGGCTGGCTCTTCTCCGCCGAGCCGCGCGGCGTCGGCCGCTACATCAAAGACCTGCAGGAAGACAAAGTCCTCGTCATGGTCAGCCGCCAGTTCCCACTCTGGGTCGCGGTGGGCCTCATCCTGCCGGGCGTCGTCGCCGGGCTGATCACCTGGTCCTGGACCGGCGCTCTTCTGGGCTTCATCTGGGGCGGCCTCGTCCGCATGTTCCTTGTCCATCACGTGACCTGGAGCATCAACAGCGTCTGCCACATCTGGGGCGCACGCGACTTCAACAGCCACGATCACAGCCGCAACAACGCCATCTTCGGAATCCTCGGCTTCGGCGAGGGCTGGCACAACAACCACCACGCCTTCCCCGCCTCGGCCCGTCACGGCCTGGCTTGGTGGCAGTTTGACTCCAGCTACCTCGTCATCCGCCTGATGGAGAAGGTCGGCCTGGTCGAGCGCGTCAAGGTGCCGCCGGCCGAGCGCATCGAAGCCAAGCGGAACAAGCGCGACGCGGCCCCGGCGGCCTGACACTCGCCGCGCGTCTTGCCCCTCGAACCAGCAACGTCACTCGTAACGCCCCGCTCAACGCGGGGCGTTTTCTTTGCCGCTCACTGGCCGGGCATGGGGTAGACGAAGAACACAAGCAGGTTCCACAGCGCGTGCCCGACGATCAGCGGCATGATCCGGCGCGTCCACAGGTACAGCACGGCCATCACCACGCCGAACAGAAAGACATCAGCCATCCCCACAGCGCCCTGGTAACAGTGGTACGACGCAAAGACCGCCGACGTGCCGACAACCACCCAGACCCGCTGCCAACCGAGCTGCTCCAGCCGCGTGATCAGATACGCGCGGCAGACCAGTTCCTCAATCGCTGCATACGCCAAGAGCGAGATCAGCATCGCCGCCAGGTGCATCGCACCGTCCAGCCGTTCGACGCGAAACGCGAACGCCGATGGCGGCGTGAGCAAGGCGACAACGTCCGCGAAGCCCGGCACCATGCCGGAGAGTGCGTTCACGAGCACCGTGACCGCCGACATTGTCACCCACGAGCCGGCCAACACCGCGACGGAAAGCCCGCCGTCACGACCCCACGCCCACGGCTTGAAGCCAAGTGTGGTCGCTCCGATCCCGCTCTGCCACATGATCCAGACGATCGGCGCAACCACCAAGAGCCCGCGGATCGCGTCGCTGATCGACGAGTAGAGCGTGGAATACGGGTCCCACCCCTCGGACTGAAAGATGATCACCTCGATCGAACCGAACAAGAACGGCAACACCCCGATGCACACCATCACGCTGATCTCTATCCACACGCGACGCCGCGCAATCGGATCAGCGATGACCGCCAGCGGTGCTTGAGCGAGCGCTTGAGTTTGT
>JALHNK010000012.1 GCA_022843565.1 Phycisphaerales bacterium | reverse complement strand
GGACCTGAAGAAGCACTTCAACTTCACGGCGTGGAACCTGATCCAAATGGCGTTCACCGATGAGGTGAAGGCGCGGGCGGACGAGACGCCGCGTGCATCGCTCACGGGTGCCGGCAAGGCGAGCGGGCCGAGCCCGAAACCGGCCAGCGACACTCCCGCGACCGGCACGGCGCGCGGGCCGGATGCGGTGTTGACGGATGTCCGATCGCTACTCGGGCTGGGCATTCTTGAGATCGGCTCGGCGCTGGAGATCAAGAACAAGATCCGCGAGGTCATCAGCGGCACGCTGCTGGTGGCCAGCGTGGTTGCGATCGGTGCGATGGTCATCTCGTGCTTCGCCGTTGCGAATCTCATCATCGCGGGGATTCAAGCGCGTCAGTTTGAGTTCGGCGTGCTGCGCGCGGTGGGTGCGCCGCGCTGGTTGCTTGGGCGACTGGTCATCGGCGAATCGCTGGTGATCGGCCTCGCTGCGTGCGTACTCGGCACCGCGATGGGCATTCAAGGTGCGTGGGGCGGGCAGAAGCTCTACCAGATCACCATCGGCATCATCGTGCAACTGCGCCCGCCCTGGATCGCGATCGGCGTCGGCTGCATCGCGGTGCTGCTGATCACGCTGCTGGCGACGCTCCCCGCGGCGATGCGGTTGGTCGGAAGGCCGCCGCGGGCGTTGCTGGGTGCGATGAAGGGGTAGGGGAAGAACGCGAACGTGAACGTGAAACGGACGCTGATCGGGTCGGCGGTGGGTCTTCGACGACGCGTTCGAGATGGGGCAGGGCGAGTCTGCGGTATCCCGTCTATAGCGCGCCGAGTCGTGTTTGAAGGTCGGCAGATCCGAGAACTTGCCGACTGCTCACGATCGCTTCGTCTTGCTCGACTTTGTGGCCTTGCTTGAGCTGGTCTTTGCTTTCCCAACTGGCGCGGGCGGAGGTGTCGCAGGCTTCGCATGACCGGCGGGCGTGCCCGGCTTGCCTGAATCGGCGCTTGCTGGCGTCACGGACGATCCCGCAGATTTCGAGTCGGAACCCGAAGTACTCGCGGTTGATGATGACGCGCCAGATGTCGACTCGCTCGCCGCTTTCTTGTCAGCCACCGCGGCCTTTGTGTACGACTCCGAGCGATAGTCTGTCTGATAGAACCCGCCGCCCTTGAAGACTACGGCGGCGCCGATGCCGAAGAGGCGTTCGAGCTTGCTCTTGCCGCAAGACGGGCACTTCTTCAGCAGGGGGGCCGTGATCGATTGATACTGCTCGAAGAGATGGCCGCAGGCTTTGCACTTGTACTCGTAGGTTGGCATGGTCGTCTCAGTGAGCGGGGATCAAGCGGTTCACGGCGCGACGGCGACCTGGGCCGGTCGCACGAGGCGTCCGTCGATCTCGAAGCCCGGTCGCAGCGTCATGGTGACATTGCCAGCCTCGACGCCGTCGCTGGGCTGGTGCATGATGGCTTCGTGCCGATGGGCGTCGAAGGGGTCGTTGGGCTTGGGGTTGATGACCAGTACGCCGTGGGTGGAGAGGATGCGGAGGAGTTCCTCTTTGATGAGGCGGACGCCGTCGAGGACTTGCTTGGCGGTCACCTTTTCGCTGTCGTGCAACAGGGCCATGTCGAAGTGATCGATCACCGGGACGACCGACTGGAGCACGGCGCGGACGCCCTGCTGCTTGGCCTCGCGTTCGCTGTTTGACGCGCGGCGCTGGTAGTTCTGGAAATCGGCCAGCGCCCGCTTGTGCGCGTCCTGGGCCTCGTCGCGCGCGACCTTGGCGAGTTCGAGCTGAGACTGGAGATCGTCGATCAGCTCGGTGGTTTCGTCGACGATGCGATGCCGGCCTATGTCTTGCGGTTCATCGTCGGACGAAGGCGAGTTGCTCTGTGGTGGGTCGATCATGGGTGACTCGGGGGGCGGGAAGGGGCGTGAGACGCGAGGCGTGAGGCTTGGGACAGAACTCGTGGGTGTCGGTCAGCCTTTGAAGATTTTCTTGAAGAAGCCGCCGTTCGAGTCCGCGACGGCGCTCTGGCTCTCGGTTGCGGCGAGCTCTCTGAGGATCTTCTCCTGCTGGGATGTGAGCTTCTTCGGGACGACGACTTTGACGATCACCACGAGATCCCCCTTGTCCTCGTTGTTGCGGACATCGGGCAAGCCGCGGCTTGGGATGCGGAAGATGTCGCCAAACTGCGTGCCGCGCGGGATGGAGAGCTTCTCGCGTTCGTGATCGATCGTTGGGACTTCGAGCTCAGCGCCGAGGGCGGCCTGCGTGTAAGCGATCGGCATCTCGATGACCAGGTCGTTGTTGTCGCGCTGATAGACCTTGTGGTCGCGAACACGGACGACGACCATGAGATCACCCCGGACACCCTCGCCCGACGGAGACTCTTCCGGCTGGGGTGGCTCGCCCTCGCTGCGGACTCGGACGGCCTGGCCGTCGTTGATGCCCGGCGGGATGCGGACCGACAGCTTGCGTTGCTTGCTGACGCGCCCGCGGCCTTTGCAACCCGGGCAGAACTCCTTGATCACGCTGCCGCGCCCGCGGCAGGACGGGCAGGCGGTGACCATGCGGAACATGCCGCCCAGGCCGCTCTGTTGCACCTTGCCCTGGCCGGCGCAGGTGGGGCACTGGACGGGCTTGCTGCCGGCCTTCGCGCCCGAGCCGGTGCATTTCTCGCAGACATCCATGCGTGCGAAATCGACGGTGGTCTCGACGCCGGCGTGAACGTCCTCGAGCGTGATGGCGACTTCTGTTTCCAGGTCGTAGCCGCGGGCCGGCCCGCGCGAGCGCCCTCGCCCCCCACCGCTCTGACCGAACGGCCCGGCCCCGCCGCCGAAGATGTCGGCGAACATCGAGAAGATGTCGTTGGGGTCCATGCGGCTGAAGTCGTGCGTCGCGGCGCCGCCGGAGGAGCGGAGGCCCTCGTGCCCGTACTGGTCGTAGATCTTGCGTTTCTGCTCGTCGGCGAGGACTTCGTACGCCGCGGCGGCTTCCTTGAACTTCGTCTCGGCCTCGGCGTCGCCGGGGTTGCGATCCGGGTGATACTTCATCGCCAAGCGGCGATAGGCTCGCTTGATCTCGTCGGCGTCAACGGTGCGCTCGATGCCGAGGATCTCGTAATAGTCGCGTTGGGTTGGCGGCATAGAGACCTCGGCACGGGTGACGCAGAGAGACGAGAACGAACACAGGCGAACGATGGTGCGGGAAACAGGGCGGCGTTCTTTCGAACGCCGCCCTGATGTTGAACATGGGCGTACATCGGCGATCCGCCGATGGGAACGATCAGGCCGTTGCGCCCGTCGTCGCCTTCGTGTCGTCTTTGAGCTCCGCGATCATGACATCGGTCGTGAGCATCAGGCCCGCGACGCTCGCGGCGTTGATGAGCGAGGTCTTGGGCACCAGGGCGGCGTCGATGATGCCGGCCTTGACCAGGTCCACGTACTCGTGGGTAGAGGCGTTGAAGCCGAAACCGCCCGAACCCTCCTTGATCTTCGACACGACGATGTCGCCATCGACGCCGGCGTTCTGAGCGATCTGGTACGCGCAGGCCTCGACGGCTCGCGCGACGATCTGGTAGCCGGTCTTCTCGTCGTCGGTCTTCGCGGCCTTGCTGGCCTTGAGGATCGCGTCCTGCGTGCGGATCAGCGCGACGCCGCCGCCGGGGACGTAGCCCTCCTTCGCTGCGGCGCGGGTGGAGTGCAGCGCGTCATCGACCGCGTCCTTCTTCTCCTTGACCGCGACCTCGCTGGTGCCGCCGACGCTGATGACCGCGACGCCGCCGGTGAGCTTCGCGAGGCGCTCCATGAGCTTCTCGCGATCGTAATCGCTCGTGGACTTGTCGTGCTGGGCCTTGATCTGGTCAGCGCGGGTCTTGATCTCGGACTTCTTGCCGCCGCCCTCGACGACGATGGTCTCGTCCTTGTTGATGACAACGCGCTTGGCGGTGCCGAGCTCGTGGCGCTCGATCGACTCCAGGCTGCGGCCGATGTCCTCGGCGAAGAACGTGCCGGCGGTGAGGACCGCGAGGTCACCCATGATCGCCTTGCGGCGATCGCCAAAGCCGGGGGCTTTGACGGCGCAAACCTTGAGCACGCCGCGGAGGCGGTTGACGACGAGGGCCGCCAGGGCCTCGCTCTCGACTTCCTCAGCGATGATGAGCAGGGTCTTGCCTGAGAGAGCGACCTTGTTGAGGAACGGGAGGAAGTCGGTGAGGTTGGCGATCTTCTTCTCGTAGAGCAGAACGAGGCAGTTTTCGAGCACGCACTCGCCGGTCTTGGGGTCGGTCATGAAGTAGGGGCTGATGTAGCCCTTGTCGAAGCTCATGCCCTCGGTGTAGTCGAGCGTGGTCTCAGAGGCCTTGCCCTCTTCGACTTCGACGACGCCCTCGGGGCCGACTTTGGCGATGGCCTCGGCGATGATCTTGCCGATCTGGGCATCGTGCGACGCCGAGACGGTGGCGACCTTGATGTAGTCTTCCTTGCCCTTGCACTTGACGCTCATGTCGTCAATCGCCTTGGCAGCGGCGGTGGCGCCGGCGTTGATGCCGCGCTGGAGCAGCACGGGGTTCGCGCCAGCGGCGATGTGGCGCAGGCCTTCGAGGAAGATGGCCTCGGTCAGCACGGTGGCGGCGGTGGTGCCGTCGCCGGCGACGTCGTTGGTCTTCTTCGCAACCTCGGCGACCATCTTGGCGCCCATGCTCTCAAAGGGCTCCGGGAGCGTGATCTCGCGAGCGACGGAGACGCCGTCGTTGGAGAGCATCGGCGCGCCGTAAGACTTCTGGATCGCGACGTGACGGGCGGTGGGACCCATCGTGACCTTCACGGCTCGGGTCAGACGCTGCACGCCCCGCTTCATCTCCTGGAGCGCGGCGTCGTTGAACATGATCTGCTTGGTGGACATGGGAACCTCTTGAGGAAGTGGCAAAGTGGCAAAGTGACAGATTGGCAAAGACGTGAGGCGCGCGACGGAACGCGGAGCGAGCGAGCAGGAATGTGGCAACCGTGACAAACTTCAGCTCAGCAGCACTTTGCCACTTCGCCACTTTGCCACTCTGCCACTTCGAGGGATCAGCCTTCGACAACGCCGAGGAGTTCTGACTCCTTGATGATCAGGAGCTTCTCGCCCTTGAGCTCGACTTCGGAGCCGGCGTACTTGCCGTAGACGACCGTCGCGCCGATGCGGACGGACATGTCGGCGCGCTTGCCGTTTTCAAGGAGCTTGCCGGGGCCGGTGGCGACGACCTTGCCGCGCACGGGCTTTTCCTTCGCGGCTTCGGGGAGGTAGATGCCGCTGGCGGTCTTGGACTCGTTCTCGATGGGCTTGACAAGGACGCGGTCTTCGAGGGGCTTGATGGCCATGGGTGCTTCTCCTTGAGAGGGTGATGAATGGTGATGATGGACGATGCAAAATCAGGGAAGGACGGTCGGAGCCGCGGCCTTGGCGGGCTGGCGGCGCGACATCCAGAGTTCGACAACGATCGGCAACACTGAGACGCCGATGATGAGCAGGATCATGACGGAGAAGTTCTTCTTGACGATCTCGTAGCCGCCGAGCCAGAAACCCGCGAGCGTACAGCCGCCGACCCACGCAAAGGCGCCGACGACGTTGTAGAAAAAAAACGTGCGGTAGTTCATCGCGCCGGCACCGGCAACAAACGGGACGAACGTGCGAACGATCGGGACGAAGCGGCCAAGGACCACCGCCTTGCCGCCGTACTTCTCGTAGAACTCGTGAGCGCGATCAAGGTGCTTGCGATTCAGGAGCTTGCCCCAGAAGCCCAGGCCCTCGCCGCGGAACACGCGCGGGCCGATGAAGCGGCCGATGTGGTAGTTGACGGCATCGCCGATGACCGCGGCGATCACCAGCAGACCGATGATCCACCAGACGTTGAGCTTTGTCGTGAGCGCCGCGCCGGTGCCGACGGTCGAGACAATGAACTGATCCAGCGGTGCCGAAACGCTGATCATGCCGAGAGTGAACAACAGAGAATCACCGGGGAGGAACGGCAGGATGATCAGACCGGTCTCGGCGAAGATGATCCCGAATGTCAGCACGTACACCCACGCCCCATGATCGGCGATGAAGCCGCTGAGGTGGGTGTCCAGGTGCAGGAACATGTCGAGGATCTGCTGCATGGTGCTGCTGAGTCACTTGCCCGACGTGACTTCCTTGGTGATCACTTTGCCGGTCCGGTCCAGCTCGACGCTCACCTTCTGGCCCGTTTTCTTGCCTTCGACGACATAGGTCGTTGTTCCCTTGGATTCCTTCGTCACGCACTCGGTCACGTTCAGGCCGTTGAGATGGCTCGACGCCGACGCGCGAACATCGCGCGGCAACTCCTCGAGCTTGGTCTCGGTCTCGACGCAGCAGACGCGACCATCTGCGTACACCTCGACCTCGACATCTCGCCCGTCGCGTTCAAACTCCGCGACGAACATCCGCGAGCCCTCTTCGATCATCGTGCGGCACTCTTCGATCTGTGCGCCCGAGGCGAGCTTTTCGATCGACTGACGGGCTGGGGGCGGCATGTCTGCCAGCGCGATCCCCCGCTCATCCTCGGCGCGGGGCTCGGTGATGAGCGATGACGACTGGCACCCGGTCAGGCCGGCGCCGGTGATTGTCATCGCGGCGAGCATCGCCGCGGCGAGCGGGAATCTGAGGCGTGGTCGAGTGTTCATGAGAACTCCGAGTCGATGACCCGTGACGGTTCACGGGAAGGAACGTGTTGATGAACGGCGCGAGCGATTGATGAGACGCTCGCGGAAGCTGCGGGGCGCCTCGCGCGTTCGCGAGGCGCGGCGGTCGCCAGCCGTTGCCAGCGAGTAGCCACCGAGCGATCGCTCGCTCAGAAGCCCATCCCCCCCATGCCACCCATACCGCCCATGCCTCCCATTCCACCCATGCCGCCCATACCACCCATTCCGCCGCCACCGCCGCCGTGGTCGTGGTCGTGACCGTGGTCGTCCTTCTCCTTCGGCGCGTCGGTGATGACGCAGTCGCTGGTGAGCAGCACGGTGGCGACGCTGGAGGCATTGATAAGGGCCGAGCGGTCAACCTTCGCCGGAGTCAGGATGCCCATCTTCAGCAGGTTGCCGTACTCGCCGGTCAGGGCGTTGTAGCCGAAGGCATCGCCGATCTTCTCATTGCCCTCTTGAACTTTGCTGACCACGACGGTGCCCTTCTCGCCCGCGTTGTCGGCGATGGTCGCCAGCGGGACAAGCAGGGCGCGATAGACCGTGTCAATACCGGCTGCGAAGTCGAACTTGAAGCTGCCGATGTCGTCAGCGGTGATCTCGCCCTTCTTGGCGTACACAGCCTTCCACTCGGGCATCTTCTCAAGGGCAACGCGAGCGCGAATGAACGAGACGCCGCCGCCGGCGACGACGCCCTCGGCGACCGCGGCGCGAGTGGCGTGCAGCGCGTCCTCGACGCGGGCCTTCTTCTCCTTCAGCTCAGCCTCGCTCGCCGCACCGACCTTGACCTGTGCAACGCCGCCGGCGAGCTTCGCCAGGCGTTCCTGGAGCTTCTCGCGATCGTAATCGCTGGTGGTGATCTCGATCTCGCGCCGGATCTGCTCGATGCGGCCCTGGATCGCCTTGGTGTCGCCAGCGCCCTCGATGATCGTGGTGTTGTCCGAGTCGACTTCCAGCTTCTTGGCCATGCCGAGCTGACGCAGCTCGACCTTGTCCAGCTCGACGCCGGTGTCCTTCATGATCGGATCAGCGCCGGTGAGGATCGCGATGTCCTCAAGCATCGCCTTGCGACGATCGCCGTAGCCGGGGGCCTTGACGGCGACGACCTGGAGCGTGCCGCGCAGTTTGTTGATGACAAGCGTCGCCAGCGCCTCGCCGGTGACGTCCTCGGCGATGATGAGCAGAGGCTTCTTGGCCTGCATGACCTTCTCGAGCAGCGGGACGAGCTTCTGGATGCTGTCGATCTTGTCCTCGTGAATGAGCACGAGCGCCTTGTCGAGCTCGACGGTCATCTTGTCGGGGTTGGTGACGAAGTTCGGCGAGAGGAAGCCGCGGTCGAACTGCATGCCCTCGACGACGGTGACCTCGGTATCGCGGCTCTTGCCCTCTTCGACGGTGATGACGCCGTCCTTGCCGACGCGGGCGAAGGCGTCGGACAGGATCTTGCCGATCTCGGTGTCGTTGTTGGCGCTGATGGAAGCGACGTTCTGAATGTCAGCGGCGCCGTTGACCGGCTGGGCCATCTTCTTGATGGCGTCGGCGGCGACGGTGACGCCGGCCTTCATGCCGCGGACGAGCGCGTTGGCGTCAACGCCGGCGCTGATGTGCTTGAGACCTTCGCGGAAGAGGGCTTCGGCCAGGACGGTGGCGGTGGTGGTGCCGTCGCCGGCGTCGTCGCTAGTCTTGCTGGCGGCCTGCTTCACGAGCTGGGCGCCCATGTTCTGCACCTTGTCCTGGAGTTCGATCTCCTCGGCGACGCTGACGCCGTCCTTGGTCACGGTCGGGCCGCCCCAGCTCTTGTCGAGGACGGCATTGCGGCCGCGCGGGCCGAGCGTGGCCTTGACAGCCCGGGCGAGTTTCTCAACGCCCAGGAAAAGCGACTGACGAGCATCAACGTCAAACGTGAGGGTCTTGGCGGCCATTTCGTGAAACTCCGTTCGGTGGAAGGGGAGATGGTGTCCGTTTGGGTCAACCCGGCGTCTCGTTCAACGCGGCGCTGATCGCACGCTCAATCGACCACTGCCCGACGGCAATGATCGCCAGAGTGCATAGGGCCATGGCAATGAGCGTGCCAAGGATACCGAGCCCCAGCCTGACACTTCGCCATTGAACGACGAGCCGGTCGAGCGCTCGCGACGCCCGAACCTCTGGCGCAGAGCGTTTCGTGTGTCCAAGAGCCGCGATTCAGCGACATCTGGCGGCCATCCGGTCGCCGTCGGTGTTCAAATGTCTCCGGCGGTATCTGCCGCCCGCACTGGGTTCGGCGATCTCTCCTGCCGCTTTGGCAGTCGAGGGAGCCACTCGCACACCGGCCCGTCTTTGGCTATCATCGCCCCTTCACGGATGAACCCCATGACGCAAAGCCTTGTGACGCTCGCCAAGACGGACCTCAGCTCGTATCTGCCGCTGGTGCTGATCATCATCATGGCGATCGGATTCGCGGTCACAAACCTTCTGGCCTCGGCGCTCCTTGGCCCGGCCCGTCAGGGCGCCGTGAAGAACGCGACGTACGAGTCGGGCATGGCACCGATCGGCACCGCCCGCAAGCGGTTCAACGTGCGATTCTACCTGATCGCGATGGTTTTCCTCGTCTTCGACATCGAGATCATCTTCCTGTATCCGTGGGCGGTCACGTTTCCCAACCTCGACCAAGGCCTGGCCGACGGCGGCGTGTGGCTCGGGCGCATCGGCTTTTTCATGCTGACCAGTGTCGTCGCGTACATCTACGGGTATAAGAAGGGTGTCTTCAAGTTCGATTGATGCGGCACGCTCGCCCGGGGGCGCGACTTTTGTGGCGAGGGCGGGTCGGGGGGGCGGGGGGCGGGCGCGGGGGGGGCCGCGTCCTCGGGTTTCGGAGCGTGCGGCTCGTGGGGCGGGTTGATCGCGGGCGCTGCGCCGCGAGATGAGAGCTGCCATGGTCGCACCGATGCATACAACGACGATTTCTCTGCCGGCGATAGCGCCTGCGCGTGCAACAGCCGCCGAGCGGGCGGGGGCCGCGATCGTGAGCGCCGGGTGTCTGTCGCTGCTGATCATCGGCGCGTCGCTGCACCCCGAAGCGCAGGGCCACGGCACGCACACGCAACTGGGGCTGCCAGCATGCGGCTGGCTGCTGGCCACTGGGCTGCCTTGTCCGACGTGCGGCATGACGACGGCGTTCGCGTGTGTGTGCAACGGCGAGTTTGCGCGGGGACTCCTGACGCAGCCGGGCGGGGCGATGTTCGCGATCGGGGTGAGTGCCGCGTTCTGGCTCTTTGGGCATATCGCGTTGACGGGATCTCGACTGACGAAGCCTCTGGGTACACTGTTGCAGCCGCGGGCGCTGTGGATCATCGGAGCCGCGTGGCTGGTGAGCTGGATCTACACGTTGATCACATGGAAGTCGTCATGAGCACAACAGAAACGCAGATCGGGCGCACGCCCTCGGCGAGCCGCCGGAGCGGTCGCGGCGCAGTGCTGGCGGCGCTGGCCTGCCTCGCGCTCCTGGGTGGCTGCAACCTGCTGGCGCCCGTCGGGGGCATGATGGAGAACGCGCGCCGTGAGGGCTCCACAGAGGTCGAGGCCGAGTACACAGGCCTGGACAACAAGAGCTTCGCCGTCGTCGTCTCCGCGGATCGCGTGATCCAGGCGGAGTACCCCGCGGTCATCGCGCGTCTGACGACCGAGATCTCCGAGCGCGTAGCGAAGGAGACGCGCGCGACGAAGTACGTGCCCGGCAAGCGGATGCTGAACTTCCAGTTCGAGAACCCGCGCTGGTCAACATGGACGCCGACCGAGCTGGCCAAGAAGCTCGGCGTCGAGCGGATCATCTTCGTCGATCTTGACGAGTACCGACTCAAGGACCCCGGCAACCGGTACATCTGGAAGGGCGTGGCCGCCGCGAGCGTGCGGGTCTCTGAGACTGATGGGCGCATGGGCGATGACTTCGTGTATCGCAAGACGCTGCTGGTGCGCTTCCCGGACAAGGACGGCTTCACGCCGCAGGACATGGCCGAGGAGCTGGTGACGACGGCGCTGTCGAACCGTCTCATTGACCGTGTGAGCTGGCTGTTCTACACGCACGAAGAGAAGAACGTGATCACATACTGAGTTGAGCGACCGCTCCGTCTCGCCCGAAGGAAGCCACTCGATGCGCAGCCGCCCGAACAACCGACTCCGCCACTTGCCCGTGCTCCTGACCATCGGAACGCTGGCGGTGCTGCCGATCAACGCCGGCTGCAACATCGTCGGCCCGGCGACGTATCTGATCTCCGGTCCCGAGAAAGTCCCCGCGGCGTTCACGCTCGACCCCAAACGCACCACGGTGATCTTCATCGACGACCCGTCCTCGCAGCTCCCCGGGCGCGAGGCACGCCTGGCGATGGGCAGGCGCGCCGAAGAGGAGATCCTCTCTCGCAAGCTCGTCACCGACATGATCCAATCTCGCGAAGTCATCGCGATCACCCGCGGCGAAAAGCGAGCCGAGCTCACCACCGTTGCCAGCGTGGGCAAGGCCCTTCGCGCCGACATCGTGATCTACGCGCTTGTTCGGCAGTTCACCATCAGCAGCGACGGGGCGCAGTTCATCCCCGAGGCGGTGCTCGAGGTCAAGGTCATCGAGAGCTCCACCGGTAAACGCCTCTTCCCGGCCGAGGGCGAGGAACCCGGGTCGTATCGCGTGACGATGAAGGAGCCGCTGATCCAGAGCGGCGTGCCGACCACGCGCTCGCAACGCACAATCGCCGAAGTCGGCGCCGCGGAGCGGGCGGGGCTGGCGCTCGCACGCGTGTTCTTCGACTGGGAGCGCGACAGCACCGCGTCGCGGCGAGAAGAGACCGAGCGTTGATCGAGGTCCGCATCCAAGGCCCAATGTTGACCTCGCCACTGAATATTCTGCATGTGCTAGAGCCGAGTGTTGACGGGCACGACGCGGTGCTCGGTGTTATGGCGTGCGCGCAGAATCTCGGCGGGCCTCGCGTTCGCCACATGGCGATCCTGCTCGGCTCGCGCGATGACGAGCTTGACGCCCACGCCCTCGGGCTGACACTGACCGACCGGGTGACGACCCAAACCTCGAACGCCGCCGGTGCGCCGGCGATCGATTGGACACTCACCCAGTTTCGCCAGCAGCGCTCGATCGCGCGGATCGTGCGGGCTCGCCAAAGCCAGGTCGGCGGCATCGATGGCGTCGTGTGCTGGGCGGCGGGTCGCGCCGGGCCGATCGCCGACATCGTCAGCGAGGTGTGCGGTCCACGGACACCCGTGATCGCGATGCTCACGCGCGGCCCGCGCGAATCGGATCGCGATGCGCTGTGGCCGCATGTCGGCACCGGCAGCGGGCGCGTGCGCGTCGCGTGCATGGATGACGACATCGCCAGCGCATGGCGAGCCGCCGGCGTGCAGCGTGCGGAAGTCTTTGTCGCGCCGGTCGTTCGGCTCGATGGCGGTGGCGAGAACACCCGCGGCACGCAGGAAGCGCATCGCCAGCGGCTGCGGGCCGAGCTTTCGATCCGGCCTGACGAGATCGCGGTCGGACTGCTGTGCGATCCTGCGACCTTCGGTGAGGCGAGGCTCTTCGCGTGGATCATGGGTGTGCTGGCGATCTCCGGGCGCACGTGCGTCGGCGTCGCGCCGGAGGGTGCAAGCTCGATGCGCCGCGCCGCCCGGTACCTTCGCCTTCACCATCGCCACTGGGAGATTGTGTCATTCCGCGGGCCCGGAGCGCTGGCGATGCGAGCCGCGGACATCGTGATCTGGGATACGGACCCGGCTCGCGCCGGCGTTCAGATCGCCCAGCCCCCCTCGGGCCAGCTCAGCGCGCTGAGCGTCGCGTCGATGGGCATCCCGATTGTGACGGTCGCTTCGGGTCTCACGCGCCGGACGCTCGTCGGTGCGCCGGGATGGTGCCGCGTCGGAAACGCGTCGATGCCGTCGCTCGGTGCCGGGGTGCTGCCGCTGGCCGATGATCCGGCGCTCCGCGCATCGGTCGGCGCGAGCCTCGCCGGAGCGGTGGATGCGCCGGCGAGGAATCTCGCCTTTGCCGATGCACTTGAGTCCCTGTTCCGCGAGGGAACAATGCGTGCCCGGCGATCGGCCGAGCCCGGCGGCGGGTCGGACTCCGGCGCGATCGGTTCACCTCCGCACGACGCGAAGTCGCAGCGAGAATCTGATGTGCACGCAAAGGGATGACAGGATGCCGCAGCCTCTCCGTGTGATGTTTGTGTGCCTCGGCAATATCTGCCGCAGCCCGATGGCCGAGGCGATCTTCGTCGATCGCCTGAACAAGCGGTCCCTGAGCGATCGGTTCGTCGTCGATTCCTGCGGCACCGGCCACTGGCACGTCGGCGGCCCCGCGGACGAACGCACCATCCGCACGCTGCAAGACCGCAGCGTGAAGATCGACCACGTCGCCCGCCAGCTCAACGCCCGCGCCGACGCAAATGAGTGGGATCTCTTCGTGGTGATGGACTCGATGAACTATCGGAACGTGCTCGCGGCGGGCGTGCCGCGTGAGAAAGTCCGCATGGCGATGTCGTTCGTCCCCGCGTATCGCGGGCTTGCGGAACAGGCACCGGCGGTCCCGGATCCCTATGAGGGAACGATGGAGGACTTCGGCGCGGTCTACGACATGCTCGGCGATGCGTGCGACGCGATGATCGACGAGCTGCTCGCAAACGCGAGTGCCACCACAGGAGCCCGCTCATGATCGCAGCGCCCAAGGCCGACCCACGCGCGCGAGCCGAGCGAGCCTTCACACTCATCGAACTGCTGGTCGTGATCGCGATCATCGCGCTGCTGATCGGCATCTTGTTGCCATCGCTGGCGAGTTCACGCCAGGCGGCCCGAAACGTCGCCTGCATGTCCCGACTGCAGCAACTGGGCATCGGTGTCAGCATGTACCTCGATGAGAACAAGGGCTGTTTGCCGCAGCTCGCGATCGATCTCGGTGGCAAGGCCGCCATCATCGGCGCGCTCTTCGGCGGCAAGCGCGGCACCCTCCCCGCCTTCGGCATCAATGTCTACGGCGCCGAGCGCCGCCCGCTCAACCGCTACCTCTCGCTCGGCGCCGTGCCCGATGACTACGAGCCCGGCGATTTCGAACTCGAAGCCTTCCGCTCCCCCGCCGATCGAGGCGGCGTCGTCCCGGGCTTCGGGCGCGTGCCGTCGTTCTACGACCTGCTCTGCGCGTCGTACACGCTCAACGACCATGCGCTCGATTCTGAATCTCGCGCCACGCTCGTGCCATCCGGCGGCGGCAAGATGCCGCAGATCGACAACCCGTCCAAGACCTGGGTCCTGGGCTCGCACCCGATCTACAACTACCAGACCGGCGAGGACCGCGGCTTGGCCGATTGGTACGGGCCGCGAACCGTGCGTGCGAACCTGCTCTTCGCGGACTTCCACGTTGGCGGGCCGTTCACGGTCGCGCCCGGCATCGTGAACACAACGCCGGATTACAGGTTTCTGCCGCGGGAGAACTGGCCGTGATGCCACGATTCACCTCGGAGCGTGCGTGCGTCGCCCTGCGTGATTCCCAACGCTTCGCGCGCGTGTGGCTCGCGATCGTCATCGCCGGCGCGTCCGCGTCGATGAGCGGCTGCGCGGGACCAAAGCGCGGCGGCGAACCCGCGACGCTACCAATGGCGACGCCCGCAACGAACGCTGCACCCGCTGCGCCCATGCCACCGAAGTTCCCCGCCGACTGGATCGGCGACTGGCGTGGCCCCGCAAAGGTCTCTGGCGCCACCGGCCCGGCCATCGAGTTCACGATGGGGCTCACGATCATGCCCACGCCGACGCCCGGCACGCACACCTGGACAATCACATACGCCGGTGACGCCGGCACGCAGGTCCGCCCATACACGATCGCCAGCGTCGCTGGCAAGCCCGGCGCGTTCATCATCGACGAGAAGAACTCCATCCTCATCGACGCCGTGGACCTCGACGGCGGACTCTACTCAACCTTCGAGATCCAGGGCACGACCATCAACGCCGTCTATCGCCTCGATCGCGCCGGGCCCGATGGCGATCGGATCATCGTCGAACTCGTGAGCCACGACACCAGCACCGCGCGGGAGTCCGGCGGCAAAGACGGCGTGCCGCCGGTCCGATCGTCCTCGCCGACATCGCTCCAGCGAGCGGTGCTCAAGCGCGTGAACGCGACGGCACCCGCCGGCGCGCCAGCGCGATGATCGCCTTCGATCGTGGTGTCATGGTGACGAGGCGTGGCTTTGACTTGCCGCGAGGCTCACTTCTTCTCAGTGACCTTCATCGTCGATGACGTCGTCGCATCAACCGCGCCGCCGACCGAGACAGACTGCTCGATCTCCATGCTTGAGAGCTTGCCGCGAATCGTGTCCCACACGTACTTGCCGGCGTATCTCGACGCCCTGAGCTTCAGCGCATTTGGCGACATCGCGGCGTCGCCCTCGCTCTTGGCCTCGGCCCGCCCGTTGACGAGCACCTCCGCCCGCCCGGCGCTGTGCGATTGCAGCGTATGATCCGTCACCATGCGGAAGTCGCCGAGCGCCGAGACGCTGAGGTCATCGGTGCTGGTCCACTTCTCGCCCACTCGCCGCTTGCCGCCCGCCTGCCCGCTGCTGGAAATGGGGCCAAAGAGCTGGCCCAGCGACTTGGCATCCACGGCTCCGCCGCCACCAGGAATCTGGCCCAGAAGTCCGAGCGCTTCGCCACCTTTGATCTCTTTGATCTTCCCGTCGCTGTCGACGGTCATCGTCATTGTCTGGCCGACGATCTGGTCGAAGATCGGCTTGAGCAAGGCCTGCGGGTCCAGCGGGTCGGGCTTCTTCTTCGGGTCCGGCTTCGCGTTAGAGTCAAACTCGAACGTTTCGCCGTCAGTCACCGCCTTGATCTTCATCGATTCGTAGACCAGCTCAACCGTCGACTCGCCGTCCTTCACGTCGAGGACTTTCATCCGCAGGCCGATGGTCTGGGCTGTCGAGCTCTCGACGAACTTCTTCGGATCGCCCGGCACCGCGTTCTTCGTCTTGGACTCCACGACCATGCTGTAGCGCGTCACGACGCCGCGCTCGAACTTGGGACGCAGATCAACGAGGCCGGTGATCGGGCTCGTGTCGGGCTTCTTCGCGGGCGTGTCAGCGCGCGCGACGGACACCGGCAGCACCCCGGCGCAAAGCGCCAGCACCGCGGCCATCCCCGCGATCGTCAACGAAACGCGCCGGCGGCCAGCGCCAGAAAAACGACCACACACCACAGAGTTCGATCGCATGGGCAGGCACTCCATTGGAACCCACGAGCCGACAGTGTATCGGTCCCGGCGACGCCATCGCTCCACGATCACGCCCAGAAGCCCTCGAATGCCCAGGGAACACCCGGGCAGCGGCTCGACGCGCACGTGGCCGACGGCCAATTCCAACGCGCGATCCAGACTTCACGCTCCCTCGCACCCCGTCCTAGACCTTCTTCCACGCCGCCCGCGTCGGCCCCTGCGCGCCGACGATCTGCATCCGCGCCCCGAGTGACCGCAGTTGATCCAGCGTCCGCTGGCCGATCTTCACGCGCAGCCGCACCGAGCCGCCCTCGTACCCGCGGCTGATCACCTTGGCCCGCTTCTCCACGGTGTCCACGGTGCGAGAGTCCTTCAGATCGATCACCAGATCAACCTCTCGCTCGCCACCGAGGGCCGCGTCCTTGACCAGCTCGCGGAGCTGCGCGAGGCCCGCGTCGCGCTCGTCTTTCGCCACGATCGCGATCGCGTCGGGGTTCTTGCTCTGCCACTGCAACAGCACCGAGTTGTCCGGCAGCTTGTCAACCTTGTTCAGCAGCAGCAACCGGCGAGGCTGTTGCCAGCGAACCGGATGCGTCTCACCCGATTTGGCCGCCTCGCGCTCCTCGCGTTCCTCGATGCCGCCGAAGAGCTCGTCCAGCGTTGCGTTGACCGTCTCGAACTGCATCTGGGCCGACGGATCGCTGACGTCCAGGACGATCAGCAGCAGGTGCGCGTGCGTCGCCTCTTCGAGCGTCGCGCGGAAGCTCGCGACCAGGTTGTGCGGCAACTCGCGCACAAATCCGACGGTGTCCGAGAGCATCACCTGCGATCCGCCGCCGACATCCCACTCACGTGTTCGCGTCACGAGTGTGGCGAACAAGCGGTCGTCGGCGTACGCGCCACCGGCGGTCAGCGCGTTGAACAGCGTGCTCTTGCCCGCATTGGTGTAACCGACAATGCCAACGGTGAAGTGATCGACATTCCGCTGCGCGACACTCCGGCGCTTGCGGCCCTCGATCTCGTCGAGCCTGCGCCGCAGGTTCAGCCGCTTCTTCTGGGCCAGTCGCCGGTCGATTTCAAGCTGCTGCTCGCCCGGCCCTCGCGTGCCGATGCCCGTCATGCCGCCGGAACCGACGATGCGCTCAAGATGGTCCCACATCGCACGCAAACGCGGGTACGTGTACTCAAGCTGCGCAAGCTCGACCTGCAGCTTCGCCTCCGTCGTCGTCGCGCGGCTCGCAAAGATGTCCAGAATCAGCTCCGATCGATCGACGATCTTGCGCCCGACGATCTCCTCAATATTCGAGAGCTGTCGGGGCGACAGGTCGTGATCGAAAATCACCAGCGTCGCTTCGAGCTTGTCGCAGAGTTCCTTCAGCTCGCGGACCTTGCCCGTACCCATGTACGTCCCGGCCACCGGGCGCTCCATCCGCTGCTCCATCGTTCCGACGATGACCGCCCCCGCCTGCTCGGCGAGCGCCGCCAACTCGCCCAGCGGGTCGCGCGGATCGTAACTCGAATCCGGCAGTCGCACCGCGGCCAACACCGCTCGCTCCGCCTGGACCTTGATTGATGTACGTTCATTGGAGATCGGCATTCGTGCGGGATCGTAGGTAGCGACGCCGCACGGAAGCTGAATCTCGACTTCAGCGAACCTCGGATCGGCGCCGCAGATGCTGTGCGGGCGACTGCCCCGCACACCGTGGGCGAGCACCGACTGACGCCGGACGACGACCCCTTACGGCGCGATATCCGAAAGTCACTTGTCCCCCATCGGGTTGTTCGCGGTGTCCTCGTAGAGCTTCTTGATCGCATCGAGTTGGTCGGTGATCGATTTCAACTGCGCCGGCGAGACGCCGGTGCCCGGCGTGCCGGGCAGCGGGCCGGCACCGCCGGCGTTCTGTTGAGCCATCATCTGCTGGACCATCGCGAGCATCTGCGGGTCGATGTTCGTGCCGGTTTGCGGCGTACCGGTGCCGGGCGTCGAAGGCGTGGACGCCGGCGCCGCGACCGTGGCGATCGTGCGATTCAAGGCAGAGCCGGTCATCGCGAGCTGAACCATCGTCGTGAGCACCGTCGTGATCGTGCTGCCGATGAAGAGCCCGCCGACCACGCACACCAGCAACGTCCGGCGCGGCTTGGCGACCAGCCGCGACTCAGCGATCGCCTTGAGCGCGCGGCTGATCTCCGCGAGTTCACCGCCGCTGCCACCCCCCCCACTTCCGCCAACACCCGCGCCGAAGCTCGACACGCTTGTGCCGGTGGACGCCCGCTGCTGTTGCCACTGTCGCGCCGCCTCGATCATCTCCTGCCGCCGTTGCTCGTCGGCATCGCTCGACGGGGCAGGCGTGCGTGTTGGCGGGGAGTTCGAGTACGCGACGTTCGCCGGGCCTGTGTCAAGCACGCGTCCGACAAGATGTCCCTCGTCGATCGCCCAGCCGCGCGCGGCGTCTTCGCTTGTCGCATCGACGAGTACGGGCGTCTCGGCGCCGGTCGCGCGATCCACACATTGCACCTGGTAGCGTCGCATGGCAGTCACCTCGCTGAAGTCGTCGTCACCGTCGTCGCCAGGGCCGCGGAATCGTGCTGGACTCGCAACTGTCCGGTCGCGTCGTCTCGATCCTGCTCGTTCATGCTCACGCCCCGGCCTCGCGAAGCCTCACGGAAGAGTGACACCACCTCGGCGTACTTCGTCCGAAAGAACTTCGTGTACTTCACTCTTGCGGCCGGCCCGCGGATCGGATCCCTCCATCGCCCGATATCTCGCGAGATCGCCCCGTAGTTCTTCTCGTTGAACTCGAGCATCGAGCCATCGGCCATCTCGTGCGGCGGGAGTGCATAGAACGCAAGCTCCATCTTCGCCAGCACGTCTTTGGGGAAGGACGCGTCGGCCCGCGCGCTCCGTAGCGCCCGCCACGCCTCCTGGATCTGCGCAGCCGAGTCGATCCCGAAGCACCCCATCATCGTGATCATGCCGTCGCGCCAGCCCTTGGTGGGCACGGTCGAGGCGATCTCAAAGAGGTTGGTCTTGTCGGTGAAATGCGCGAAAAGCTCCGGGCGGTAAACACTCCGCCGGATCGGCATCCGCCGCAGGACGAACTGCTCCGGCCCGAGCTTGCGACCAGCCGGATCGCCCGCGATCACCGGCACCGGCGGGCCCGCGGCGGGCGGGGCCTTTGAGCTTGCGTTGTGAGCCGGGAACTGCCACAAAGCCTGGGCCTCTTCGGTCATGCAGAACTCGACGAAGCGCCGCGCGAGCGTCGGGTTCGGCCCGCCGCGAAGGATCGAGACCGGATCGGCATCGACGTAGACCGCGCCTGGCGGATCGATGTAGCCAAGCCGCCCTGTCTCACTCGTCTCACCCGGCGCGAGCACCGCCTGGGCTTGGAATCGCCCGTAGAAATCGATCGCCACGCCCGCGAGGCCATCGCCCTGGCTCACATCCATCGGCGGCTGCGTACTCGCCGCGGCGAAGCTCCGTGCGTTGGCCGATGCGTCTCGCAACGTCCTGAAGCCCTCATCAAACCCCTGCGCGTTCAAGATCGAGTCGTAGAGCGTCGCGACGCTGCCGCTGAGCCGCGGGTCGGCCATCGCGAGCAAGCCGGCGTACTCCGGGCGTCGCAGATCGTTCCAGCTCGTCGGCTCGCTCAGCCCCATCTGCTTGTGCAGCGGGCGATTGAAGACGATGCCGAAGCCCGAGAGCGCAGCGCCCACCCAGTGCTGCTGGTCCTTCGGCCCGCCCTTGGCCCGATCGTCCTGATAGAGCTGGCCGACGCCGATCTTGTTCTCGCCAAAGATCGCCGCCATCTCCGCGTCGGTAAACACCGGGTCCGGCGGTGTGCTGATGCGCACGTTGAAGACCCGCTCGCATCTGGCAAGGTCAAGCTCAACATCGACCGTGGCCTTTCCCTCCGCCAGCGGCAAGAGCGACTTGGCCCCGCCGACGATCGCGCTCGTCGGCACGCGAAGAGTGAGCGCCGCGCCCTCGATCGTCGCCTTCGTCTCGATGGTCGTGAGCTGGTCGATCGTTGTGGCGTTGATCGCGTCGCGAGGCTTCGCGAGCGAGACCTTCCGACTCGTCGTTTCGCTGGGCAGGCTGCGCGCGCCAGCAGCACCGATCAACGCACTCACCGTCGCCCCGCGGCTGCGCAAGCGATCGTGATCGAACGTGCCGCCGCCGAACATGATGTCAAAGTCCGCCTCGCCCGGCTTCATCTGATCCATCGAAAACGTCGGATCCACGAGCATCGCCGGGTTGCTGCCGCGAGCGTCGGCGATCCGCCGCTGCATCGCCGACCCATACGTCGCTTCTAGCAGTTTGAGAATCTCGGTGGTGCCGCCGGGCGTGCGGTAGTCGATCTCGACGCCTTGGCCGTGGGTTCGCTGGTGCCAGCGATCAAACGCCTTGGCAAACTCGACGCGGATCTGCTCGATGTGCGGCGTGACGACGATCAGCCGGCCGCGTTCCTGCTTGGCTCCGGGCGCCGACGATTCGTCAGCCGCCGCCGCGTTGCGATTGCTCGCGCGATGTGCGAAAAACGGCACCCCGAGGATCACGGCAAACAGCACAAGGATGAGAATCTGCGGGCCCTTCATGCAGGAAGTGTAACGCACATGGCACTTCCGACGCGAACAGCCCTTCGCACCGCCGAGCCTCGCGAACTCTGCCCCGCGTCCCGCCCGTCGCGATTGGTCGCCAGTGACGCTCAGAAGTGAATCCGGGCGCCGCTCCGCCGAGGCCGCGAACAGCGGATAATCACGCGTGAGCACCCAACCCCATTCATCGACCTCCCCAGGCTCTCGGCCGGTGGCGATCGTCACCGGCGCGTCGTCCGGTATCGGGCGTGCGTGCGCCGTCCGGCTTGCCGAGGCGGGCCATCGTGTCGTGCTCGTGTCGCGCCGGCGCGAATCGCTCGACGCAGTGCTCGCGACGCTCCCGGGCGGCGGACATGTGGTCCACCCGTGCGACGTGGCGGACCCGATCGCGGCGCGCCGGCTGATCGATCGCGTGATCGCGGAACTCGGCCGCGTCGATGTGCTGGTCAACTCTGCGGGAGTTGCGCCAGTCCGCTCGGTCGGCGAGTCCACACCCGATCTCACGCGAAGCGTGCTGGCGCTCAACACGGAGGCACCCGCAAATCTGCTGCACTTTGCGTGGCCGATCATGACACGTCAGGGGCGGGCCGTCGTGGTCAACATCTCGAGCCTCGCGTCGATCGACCCGTTCGATGGCTTCTTTGCATACGCCGCGAGCAAGGCGGCGCTCAACCTCCTGACGCTCGTGGCCGATCGCGAGGGCAGCCCGCACGGCGTGCGGTGCTACGCGATCTGTCCGGGCGCGGTCGAGACGCCGATGCTCCGCGCGATCGTCTCCAGCGACGCGCTGCCAACGAGCCAGACGCTCCCGCCGGACGCGATCGCGGAGGTTGTGATGCAGTGCGTTCGAGGCGAGCGACTTGCTGAAGCCGGCCGCCCGATCGTCGTGGCATCGCCATCGCCACCGCCGGAATGAGCGGGCGCGCACCGGAGTTTCTGCCGAGGCATAGTCATCCGCGCACGAAAAAGGCCGCGAGCATTCGCCCGCGGCCTTCTTGAGTTTGAAATCATGCCGATCAAATCGGCTTCACAATCACGAGCGACGACGACGCGCCGCGGCCAGACCACCGAGGCCCAGGAGCGCCATCGCGCCGGGGGTGGGGATGGCGGTGTACGTGATGGTCAGGACGCCGGAAGCAACGACCGCGTCGATGCCATCGTCATTGAAAGTCTCATACACCGTGACGAAGAGGTCAGTCGTCGTGGTGAACGGGCCACCCGCAGTGAGCGGGCCGGCGACGGCCGCTGCGCCGCTTGCCGGGCCGAAGGTGCCGGGCGCCCCCACATTCGACAAAGCAAAGTCCCAGAAGTCGCCAGCGGTTCCGTCGTTCACGGAGATGATGAACTCGCGCAGCCAGCTGCCGTTCTGCGTGGTGAACTCGAGGTCCTCGTAGCTGATGGCGGTGATCTGCGAGCCGGCCGGGATGGTGATCGTGGCGGACGTGTTTCCGGCGGCCAAGTATCCGCCGTCGCTCTGCCAGCCGGTGAGGTCAACGGTGACAAAGTCGGCGTTGGCCGTACCCGCGAGGGTGGCAAGCGCAACAGCAGCAATAGCAAACTTCTTCATTCTCTCTCTCCTAAAAAAATCTGTCCTGCCCTATGCACACCGGCACGGGCAGCAGGACACCAATCGACGATACACCAAGAATTCGCAAACGCCACAATTTGAGCCGCCTGTGCGTGCAGTTCTGGATGTTCCGGGCCGGAGCGTCCGCTTCTCGGCCCGTGTGTTCGTTTTTTGATTGGTTGTCGTACGCTTCAACACCAAGATTGAGGGAGTCTATTCGCCGTCGGACTGCACTCGCAAGATCTTGGGTGCCACGCGCTCTTCCCCCACAACCGACAGCCCCACAGGTTGATTTCTCCCCACGCTATCCCCATACTTGCTGATTCGACGCCGCCCGTGCCGATGGCGCTGCTTTGACAGACCGCGGCGCACGGTTTCACGGCTCACGGACGGGCCGCGCTCTGCGCGGCGCGACAGGAGGTTGGCTGCCCATGCGATTGCTCAAGCTCACGCTCTCCGGCTTCAAGAGCTTCGCCGACAAGACCGAGTTCCACTTCGATGACGCGATCACGTGCATCGTCGGGCCCAACGGCTGCGGCAAGAGCAACGTTGTTGACGCCCTCAAGTGGGTCCTTGGCGAGCGGTCCAGCAAGTCGCTGCGCGGCACCGAGATGATCGACTGCATCTTCGCCGGCTCCGCTGGGCGCAAGCCCCTGGGCATGGCGGCGGTCGCGCTCACCTTCGCCAATCCGATCATCACGCGAGACTCGATCGCGGAAGTCGCGCTCGCCCCGAGCGAGACCACCGCCCTGGCAGACATCGCAGGTACGGAAGCTGTTTCAATGCCCGCATCCGCCGCGGACGTCGAACGTGCGGCGGAGATCGCCGACGGGCACTTGGCCGATATCGAGTCCAGCGTGCTGAACTTCAACGTGCGCGGGCGTCGGGCCCTGCCGATCGATACCGACACGGTCGAAGTCGAACGCCGGCTCTATCGCGACGGCGCCAGTGAGTACCTCGTCAACGGTCGCAAAGCCCGACTCAAGGACATCCGCGAGCTGTTCCTTGATACCGGCGTCGGCGCAGACGCGTACTCGATCATCGAACAGGGCAAGGTCGATGCGATGCTGCTGGCCTCGCCGCAGGAGCGGCGCACGGTCTTCGAAGAGGCGGCCGGCGTCGCGAAGTATCGCCAGCGCAAGATCGAGGCTGAGCGGAAGCTGGAGCGGACCGAATCGAACCTCGTGGTCTGCCGCGAGCAGCTCGAGTCCACCGATCGTCGCCTGAAAGTTGTGAAGGGTCAGGCTCAGCGTGCGCGGCTGTTCAAGGTACTCGACGAAGAGCTCCGGGCCCTACGCCTCGTGCTGGCACTGGATCAGTTTGACGACCTGCACCAACGGCTTGTCGGGCTCACCAGCCGGCTGACCGAGTTGAGCGACCAGCGGAACAAGGCCAGCGAGCGATTGGCCGAACTCGAAAGCAGCAAGCACATCGCCGACCAGCGTCGCCACGACGCCGCCGATGAGCTGCGTCGCGCCGAGGGCGCCTGCCAGAACGCCCGCCACGCCGAGTCATCCGCGATCCAGCGCCAACGGTCAAGCCAGGCCGCGAGCGATGCAACGCGCTCGGGCTTGGAACGCGACCGGCAAACCTTGGCGGACGTTCAACGCCAGCTCGAAGCTCTCGCCCAGAGCGAGATCGACACGCGCGACCAGATCGCGGCGCTGGGCGAGCAACTCAGCGAAGCCGAGCGGGCGCTCACTCAACTCGGCACCGAGCGCAACACGCTCAACGAGTCCATCAGCGCCTTGCGAGGCAAGCTGACGCAGGAACGTGCCAGCGCCGGCAACATCGATCGCGAGCGGGCGGGCTTGCTCGCCGCGGTGGATCAGGACCAGCGCCGGGCCGCGGTGCTGTCTGATCAGCTCGGGCGGCTCGGTTCCCGAGCCACCGGCAATCAGAGCGAGCGAGCCCGCATCGCCGAGCAGCGCGACGCAACCACGCGATCTCGCGACGCACGGCGCGCCGCCCACGCCGCCCTCGAAGCCCGCGTCGCCGAACTCACCGAGAACGCAGGGCGTCTGGCGACCGATCGTCGCGCGCGGGCCAACCACCTCGGTGAGCTTGATCAGTCCTTCGCTCGTCTTGATTCCAGGCGGGCCACGCTGCAGGAGATGGTGCAGAGCCGCGCGGGCCTTGGGCAGGCGGTGCGCCGGGTGCTGGAGATGCGCCAGGCCTCCGAAGGATTCGCCAGCGTTCGCGGCGTACTCAGCGACCTGATCGATGCCCAGGCCGAGCACGCCTCGATCGTCGAACAGGCGCTGGGCAGCAGCCTCCAGTCGCTCGTGGTTGACACGCTCGGAACGATGCCCAACCCCGGCGACATTGCAAAGCTCCCCGGGCGCGTCGGATTCGTCACGATCGCACCGCTGGCACCGATCGACGCCGACGCCGATGCCCGGATCGCCGAGCGACTGAGCAACGTGCCGAACGTCCAACGCGTGCGTGACCTGGCAAGGGTTCGCCAGATTGATGATGCACAGGACAATTCGCAGCTTTCGTCGCTGCTGGATCGGCTGCTTGGCCGGACGTTCCGCGTGCGGGATCTCGAATCGGCGATGATGGTCGCTGCGCTGCTTGCCGCTGACGCCAGCGCCTGCCGCTTCGTCTGCGAAGACGGCAGCATCATCGAGCCCGACGGTCGCGTCATGGCCGGGCCGGTCGATGTCGCAGGCGAGAGCGAGGACTCCAGCAGCACCGTCGCGGCCCCGGGCGTGCTGCAACGCCGCAGCGAGCTTGAGGCCCTCGGCACCCAGCTTGAATCACTGCGCGAGGCTGTCGAATCCGAGCGTGCGCAGCTCGCCGGTGTGGATGCTGAGGCCTCTGCGATCACCGAAGCACTGACCGGCGCGCGGGCGCAGCTCGTGGCCGAGCGTCGCGCGCTGGATCAGGACGAATCCAAGCTCGATCAGTTGACCCGCGAGACCGAGCGACTGGCCCGCGAGCAGACGGTGCTGAGCGACGAGATCGAGCAGCTCACCGAGCGGTCGCGTGCGCTGGATCAGGAGCGGGCGGAGCTGAGCGCCAAGGCCGAGCGGTTGCAGCGGCTGTACATCGAGCAGACCAGCGTGTGCCACGAGATCGAGCGGCAGATGTCCGGCGTGCAGGCTCAGCTCGACACCGGCTCGGAGCGCATGACGCAGGCGAAGGTTTCCGCCGGCCGGCTCGCCGAGCAGCTCTCCAGCGCTCGTCGAGAACGCCAGCGGTTGGAGCAGGCGTGCGACGAGCAGCGCCGCCGGATCGGGAACCTCGAACAGTCCGTGCGTGCACGAGAGGGGGCACTCGTCGAGCACAATGCCACCGCCAGCGAGGCGCTGAAGGACCAGCAGGCCGCCCAGGCGGCGCTCGTGGTCGCGTCGGCGCAGGAAGCCGCGGCGAGCGAACTGGTCGCTCAGCTCTCTCGCGAGGGCGCGGCGCTCTCGGAGCAGCTCGTCGGCGCTCGCGAGGCGTCGCAGCATATCGAGCGTGATTGGCACAGCCTTGAAGTCGCCAAACGCGAGGCCGAGGTCAAGCGCGAGGCGCTGGAAGATCGCGCCGGCGAGGAGCTCGGCGAGAACATCGCGGCCCTGCACGCGGAATACGAGGCCATGCTCAGCGACGACGCGCCGGACGCCAGCGACGCCGAGACCGACAGCACCGAGCAGCAGCCCCGATTTGTCATCTCGCGCATCGACGGCCAGTTCGGCACCAAGCGTGTCGACGAGCTCAAGGGCGAGATCAAGAAGCTCGGCAACGTCAACCTCGACTCGATCGAGGAAGAGACTCAGCTCGCCGGTCGTAACGAAGCCCTCGCGGCCCAGGTCGGCGATCTGGATCGCGCCGGGAAGGATCTGCGCTCGCTCATCGAGCAGCTGAACACCGCCAGCCGCGAGCGTTTCAAGAGCACGTTCGAGCAGGTGTGCGAGCACTTCGCCGGCGAGTCGGGCATGTTCCGCCGTCTGTTCGGCGGCGGAAAGGCCGAGGTCAAGCTCATGCCCGTCGTCCGCGACGGCGTCGAAACGAACGAGACCGACTGGCTCGAATCCGGCATCGAGATCATCGCCAAGCCACCGGGCAAGGAGCCCCGCAGCATCAGCCAGCTCTCCGGCGGTGAAAAGTCCATGACCGCCGTGGCACTGCTGATGTCCATCTTCCGCAGCAAGCCCGCGTGCTTCTGCGTGCTGGACGAAGTGGACGCCGCCCTGGACGACGCCAACGTCGATCGCTTCTGCAAAGTCGTGCGTCAGTTCACGGACCTCTCGCACTTCATCGTGATCACCCACCACAAACGCACCATGCACGAGGGCGATCAGCTCTACGGTGTCACCATGCAGGAACGGGGCGTCTCCAAGCGCGTCGCCGTCAAGATCGACCAGGTCGGTCCCGACGGCCGCATCCGCGAGACCACCGACACGCCCGGCGAGCGACCCACGCGATCACGCGCCACCGTTAGCGCCGAAGCGGGCGAGCTGGCCATCGGCTCGTCACCAACCGGCGCTGCGACGCAGACGATCGAGCAGCCGCGCAAGGCCAAGCCGGGCGCGTTGCGCCGCGGGCTCGCGGGATTGCTGGAAGAAAGCCGCGACGCGCAGAGTCCGGCACTCAATGGCGAGTGAAGTCCGCGATTCGGCGTCGCGTGTCGCGAGGCTGCCAGGCCTGTGTGATGTCTGCGGGGGAGCGGGTGCGCGGTGGCGCGATCGCAGGTGTGGCGGACGGGCCACTCGCCGCGTGACCGCGAAGCGAACTACGACCGGCGGAGCTTGTTCAGCCCGTTCAACGCCGCGACCTTGTAGCACTCGGCGAGCGTGGGATAGTTGAACACCGCGTTAACGAGGTATTCGACCGTGCCCTTGAAGGCCATGACCGCCTGACCGATGTGGATCAGCTCGGTCGCGTTGGTGCCGATGGCGTGAACGCCCAGCAGCGCGTGCGTCTCCTGATGGATCAGCAGCTTGAGCATGCCAACCTGATCATTCAAGAGCTGCCCGCGGGCGATCTCTTTGTATTGCGCAATGCCCGCTTCGTACGGCACGTTGTCCTTGGTCAGCGCCTCTTCGGTCCAGCCGACCATGGAGATCTCAGGGATCGAGTAGATGCCATAGGGGATCAGTTCCGCTGCGCTCTCGTGCTTGATCCCGTACATGTCCTGGGCCGCGGCGCGCCCCTGCTCCATGCTCGTCGAGGCCAGGGCCGGGAAGCCGATGACATCACCGACGGCGTAGATGTGCGGGACCTTCGTGCGGTAGTTCGCATCGACCTTGATGCGGCCGCGGTTGTCCGCGTCCAGGCCGGCCTTTTCCAGCGCCAGCCCCGCGGTTGCGCCCTGACGGCCGATCGCGTAGAGAAGCGAGTCGGCCGTGATGACCTTGCCCGATTCGAGCGTCGCCTGCACCAGGACGCCGTCATCGCTGCGTGAGCCCGCGGGCGCCGCGACCTTCTTGATGCTGACGACCTTCTCGCCGAGGCGCAGCGTGCAATCCATCTGTCGCAGGTGATACTGCAGGGCCTCGCTGATCTCGGCATCGATGAACTCGAGCAATCGAGGGCGGCCCTCGATGAGCGTGATGCGCACGCCCAGGGCCGCGAGCATCGACGCGTATTCCGTGCCGATCACACCGCCGCCGACGATGATCATGCTGCGCGGCAGCGCCGGCAGCTTCAGCACCTCATCGCTGGTGATGATGTTCACGCCGTCGAACTCAACGCCGGGCGACTTGGCGGGCGTCGTGCCGACGCCGATCAGAATGTGCTCGGCGTGGACCTGCTCAACGCCGCGCGGGCCGTCCACGTTCACGGTCTTGGAATCGACGAAGCTCCCATGCCCCTTGATGATCTCGATCTGGTTGGCGACCAGTTGCTGACGCGTGAGATCAACCTCGGCACGCACGACGCGATTGGTCGCGGAGGTGAGACGCTCGAGTTTGTTCTCGCGCGTCAGGAACTGGTCCTTGGCGTACGCCATCACGTTTTCGACCTGATTGACCGCCAGCACCGCCTCGCGCAGGGCCTTGCTGGGGATCGTGCCGGTGTTGATCGCAACGCCGCCGACCACGTCCATCTTCTCGACGATCACCACGTCCTTGCCGAGCTTCGCGGCTTGAATTGCCGCTTTCTGTCCGCCGGGGCCCGAGCCGATCACACACAGGTCACAGTATCGCATGAGCGTTCCTTGAGTGCCGTCCGAACATCGAACGGTATCGGTTCAAACGACGGGTCGGCGTGAGCATTCGCACCGGCGAATCCTCCTCAAATCTCGAAACTCACCGCCAGTTCGGCAGGAATCGCAGTTGCAGCACCCCCGGTCCGTCCACGTCATAGTACTTGATGCTCATCGTCACCGGCACCCCCTGCTTGGCCGCCCCCTGAACATCGAAGTCCGCGACGTTGTTCACCGGCTCGCTCCGACCCCACTCGCCGCCGAAGACCATCGTCTTGGCGTCCGCCCCTTCACCGACGGTGATCGTCAGCTCCAGGCCATCGTCGAACGCGAACGTCGCGCGATACGAGCCCGGCGGCAGTTTCAGCTTCGTCGTCGCGACCATGGCGAAGTTGTCCGCGGGCAGTGCCGCCTCGGTCACGCCCGGATCGAGCTTGAGCTCGCCGGGCCCGCCGACACCAAACGGCAAGTCCAGCGTCCGAAGCTCCGCTTGCGCGCATGAGCCGGCGATGAACGGCTTCTGGCTCGACTTGAGCTTGCCACTCGCAGCCGCCGCGAGTGCGTCAAACGCGGCCCGGCGTTCGTCCGGCCCCACCGCCTTTGCGAAGGTGTCATCCAGCACGAAGAACGTCGCGTCCCACTTCACGGCGTTGAGCACACCGGGAATCGACGCCTTGAAACCGCGCCCGTCGAACGTCAGGCGATACGGATAGATGCCCGGCCCCGGCGCCGTGACCAACAGACGGCGGAAACGCTCACCCGCCAGCGGATAGTCCAGGTTCGCCTCGGGGACCAGCTCCGCGGGCGTGTCATCGCTCATGCCGATGATGTTCACCACCGCACGATCGGCGAGCCGGTAGACCTCATACTCGTCGCTGTCGGGCGTGCTCTTGAACAGCCGCACAAGCGTGCGCACGTGGTCCCACGGGCCGTCGCGCGTCAGGATGATGTTCTCGCGTCCTTCGAGCGCCCGCCGACCGCCGACCGCGGCTCGCTCGCCGGGCAGGTCCTTGGCCACGGGCACATCAAACTCCGGAGCGGCCTCACCGGGCTCCGGCGCGATCACGTCGGAACGTTCGTCGCGGTCCACCGCTTCGGGTGATTCTTCATAGGTGTTCGCGCCAACGCGCGTGGCCGTTGACACGCGCAGCCGAAGCGGCACCAACTCGTTGGCAAACGAGTTCGCAAGCACGCGGTTGTCGCTGGAGCCCTTGTGATTCGCCTTGGCCCACGGAGATTGCAGGAGCTTCGCGTCGTCGTCCCACCACAGCGAGATCGCGACGGTGTTGTTGCCCATGATGTTCTGCGCGATCGTGTTGGCGTGCCCGTGCTCGATGTTGATGCCGCCGCCCTCTCGGGCACCTTCGATGCCGTTGTGCGTGATCGTGTTGGCCAGGATCAGCGTGTTCTGGCTGTAGCCGCCCCAGATGCCGCAGATCGCGTTGCCGACCAGGCGGTTGCTCACGATGCGGTTGTTGAACGAGAACGTGAGCTCGACGCCGTGCGCCGCGTTGTACGAGAAGTCATTGCCGATGATCAGGTTCTCGTTGCAGCCCTTGCCGGCGGAATCGACAGTCATACCGGGCGGCGCGTTCTCGCCGAGCGCCTCGTTCCCTGCGAAGACAAACAGCCCGTCGCCGCAGTGCGTCGCGGAGTTCTCGGCGATGATGTTGCGCGAGCATTGCTCGAACATGAGCAGCCCGGCGGAATCCTGCCCGCGGTTGTAGATCTGGTGCGAGTAGCCCCGCACGCAGAAATCCAATGAGTTCCGGGCGATGAGGTTGTCGCTGGACCGCCACATCGCGATACCCCAGCCAGTGAGGAACGAGCAGTCGTTGTCGTAGACCTTGGACTTTGTCACGCGATCCAGCACGATGCCGTTCTGGTTGCTGCGCACCGTGACGTCGCGAACAGTCACGCCCTGCGAGTCTTCGATATACACCGCCGCCCCGTAGTTCGTCAGCCACTCGTTGATGTCGTTGCGATGCGGCCACAGCCAGTCTCTGGCATCCTCGCCCTGCGGCGTGGATTTCAGCACATCCCGGCGCAGCTCGCGGAACGACGAGCTCTCCACCACCAGCCCGTCGGTCCGCGTCGCGAAGACCCCGGCGAGATACCCCTCGGCCTGCACGTTGCGCAGCACCACGCCACTGACACCCTGCACCCGCACGCCGACGCCGCGGCGCATCTCGGGGTCGGCCTGCGCCATCGCTCCGCGCAGGACGGAGCCCCGCTCGAACTCGACGATAACATCGGGCTTGACGACCTGGATCACGCCGTCGCCGTCGCTATCGACGATGATCGTGTCCGCCGGGATCTTGATGACGCACGAGGACTCGATCCGCACGTTGTCTCGGTCAACCAGAACAACAGGCAGCGCCGGCCCGACGCGCGGCTTCACCGGCGGCGCTTCGGGCGGCTCGGCCATTGCCGGGTCGCGCCGTTCCGGCGCCGTGAGCTTCGGCTTCGGGCGCGTCGGCGGCTTTCTCCCCTCGCTTGGGTTCGCGTTCGGCGGCGTCGGGTTCGCCTCCGCCGACGCACGCGCCGGCATCAGCACCCACGCACACACCATTGACAACACCACGCACAGTCCACGTCCGAAGCTCGCTCGCGTCGCCATGCCGCAAGCGTAGTTCCATGTACACGAGGTCGGCGACGTGCGCCGGTCTGCGACGATCTCTTTGGCACGCCCCGCGCCACGATGCCGTCGTGTCCGTGCGGTACTCGCCCGCGATCGAAGCACCGGCCCAGTAGCTGCCGAAGGCTCAGCCACGCGGCGGACGCAAACGCCACCAAACGCCCGTCATCCGGGCGTTCGATCAACTCCGCGGCAATAAATTGAACGCCCGATCACTGCGGCGCCGCAGGCGGTGCCATGCCCGGGCCGCCCATCGGATAACCCTGAGGCGGGTACGGCTGCTGAGCCGGGTACGTGCCGGCCGGTCCCTGCTGCGCGGGGTACGGCTGGGCCGGGTACTGCTGTGCGTGCTGGTTCTGCTGCGGCCACGGAGCCTGCTGGGGCTGACCGGGCGGAAGCTGCTGCGGTGCCGCCTGGGCCGGTCGCGCTGAGGACTGCGATTCGACGTCATCCTCCACGCCCTTGATGCCCTTCTTGAACTCGATGATGCCCTTGCCCAAGGACTTGCCAACCTCAGGCAACCGCCGCCCGAAGAGCAGCAGCATCACGACCAGGATGATCATCCACTCGAACGGCCCGATGTTCTGGATGAAACCGAGCGTCTGAACAGTGAAACTGGGGGATGCGGAGGGAAAGGCGGGCATTGGCGGCTCCGTGCGGGCAGGAAGACATGAGTGATACGCCGCGAGCAGGGCCGGAGATCATCTCGCGAATCAGCGTGGGCAACGACAGGATACAAGGCGGCGCGTCCGGTGCGGCCCGGCCTATCAGCCCGAGCACGTAATTGAAGCATCGGCCAGACAGAGAGTCAACGTCTAACTCTGGAGTGTATTTCCTCGCTCGCCATCGCCTGACCCGCGCAATCCCCCGCATTTCGTGAGGAACACGCGCTCCGAGGCCACCTGCCAAGCCACCAGCGCGCCAAACACGAGCGCCACCAACGGCCGCAGCGTCAGGTCATTGCCCCGCCCGAACACCGGCCCGGAGATCAGGTGCGCCACGCCCAGCTGCACACACCCGACGACGAGCAGCCCCGCGATCACCGAGTCGATCGCACCGCGCCGCGGCCCCGCCAACCAGAGCCCCGCCCACGCCGCGAGCGCGGGCCCCAGCACGCAATACGAGTTCCCCTCGGTCCGCGGGTTCATCAGCATCAAGTACGCCGCCGACAGCGCCAGCGTCACCAGCGCCGCCCGCCCGACGCCATCCCGGCGGGCACTGAGCCAGCACAGCCCCAGCACAATCCCCGCGCTCCCGACGCGCACCGCGGTCATCACGCCCTCGGGGACCGCGACGCCAAACTCCGCGAGCATCCCCGGCAGGTTGGCAAACAGCCGCGTGCGCAGCTCGCCGGCTTCCAAGACCTTTTTCACGCCGGCCTCGTACTGCCCGATCGCGTAGCCAGGGTCAAGGTGAATGAGCGGCAGCAACGCGAACACAATCAGCCCCCCCGCCATCCGCCCAACCAACGCCCGTGGCCAGCACGCCACCACAAGCAACATCGGCACCACCATCAGCGGCTTGCACACCAGCCCGAACATGCACCACCCCACGCACCACCACCACCGCCGCTCCGCCACGCTCACGCACGCAAGCACGATCGCAGCGCCCAGCGGCATGTTCGTCTGGCCGTTCTGAATGCTCCCGAGGCACGCCGGGATCGTGAGCAACGTCACGAGAAAGTACAAATCCACGGAACTCGCACGCCCGGCCCGCTCCGCCTCCAGCGCTCCCGGCGAGGTCAGATCGCGCCGGAACACGCTCACCATGTCAGCCGCCGCGTCTCGCCACGCCAGCCCATTTGCCAATCGCGTCAGCCGCCAGACACCCCAGGCCATCAGCATCACCCACGCGCAGCGCCACAGCCCCTCGCCAAGCCACCGGGGCATCAACTCCACCGGTACAAACAACAGCGCGCTCTGCGGCGGGTACAGCCAGCCATCGCCACCGGGAAAGTACATCGGCTCGGCGTGCAGCCACGCGTGGGCCGCGCTGCGATAGTTGTCCGTCACCGAGTTCGTCTTGCTCGTCGCGCCGACAGCAAACGCGCCGATCGCAACGACAAGCCACGCAATCCAACCGGCGCTCGCGGTTCCCGGCTCGATCCAGTTGCGAAGTGTCGTGAGGTGCTTGAGCATCGATGCCGATCACTCTACCGGAAGCGATGCCGCTCCGCCACGCGATCGGGCCCGTCTACGACCACGTTCACGCCCGCGCCGCCGACCCATTGGCCCGGCGCACGCCGTCGGCAAACTCCGCGTACGTGCAGACCTCACCGCGCGCCTTGCACCACCGAAGGTACCGGCGCAGCCGATCCGTCAGCGCATCGCCATCGATCCGCCGCACGCATCGCGGCAGCCCGAAGCCCCCCATCGCGTTCAGCTCGCACAGCTCCCACGGGTGAAAGTACAACGCCGCGTAGCCATCGGTCCGCAGGCACCACGCCGTCATCGCCTGCGTCCACACGCGCGGCGTGTTCTTGAAGCTCAACCAAAACAGCGGCCAGCGAATCAGCGGCGTCGCCGCGGCGGGAATCTTGAGCAGTCTGAGTGGCTCGGCTCGTGGTGGGTCGCTCTCTCCGAGACCGACCGCTTCAAACGACCACCGCCTCGGCGAGAAGAACTTGTTGTACCGCCCGGGCAGCCAGATCGGATTCTCTGATGAGTGATAGGTGTACCCGGCTCGCAGCACCTCGCCGGCGTCCGTCGGTGCCATGCGAGGGCGACGGAATCCAACGACGCTGCTCCCTGCCGGCAGCACGCTCAGGATCGCCTCGCGCGAGCGTTTGAGGTCGGCGTTCTCAAAGGTCGAGTGCGCGTACCCGTGGCTCGCGATCTCGTGCCCGGCGTTCACCGCTCGGCGGAACAGGTCCGGCGCGTGCAGGACAATCCTCGCTGTCGAAAAGAACGTCGCGCGGCAGCCCACCTCATCCAGCAGATCCAGCACCCGCTGCACACCCTCGCGCCCGATACGCATCTGCTCGTCCTCGCTGATCGCGCGACCGAACTCATGCGGGATGTCAAACTCCTCCGCATCAAACGACAGCAGGATTCGCTCAGCGGTATCGCCCACGCAGCCAGTTCCATCGGACCTTCACCAGGTCGCCGAGCATACGCAGAGGCTCGGTCGCCAGGTTCACGTTGGTCGGCTTCTTGCGATGGGCCCGCGCCACGCGTGCCGGGATCTCGGCGATGCGCAGCCCATGCTGACGCGCGATGAAGAGCAGCTCGACATCGAACGAGAAACCCGACAGCCGCGACCGGCTGAAGATCGTGCGCGCCGCGTCCATCCTGAAGCCCTTCACACCCGCCTGCGTGTCATCCATCGGCAGGTTCAGGCCGACGCGCACGATGCGGTTGAACGTCCAGCCCATCAATCGCCGGAGGCGTTTGGTGTTCCGCCGCTCCTCGGGGCTCTCGCGCCGCGAGCCGATGACGACATCGGCCGACTGCAAAGCCGCGATCATCGCCGGCAGATGGTCCTCGGGCGCGTAGGCCAGATCGCCATCCATGAAGCAGATCATCTCGCTTTGGAGCGTCATCATCGCCCCGCGCACCGCCCCGCCCTTGCCCTGGTTCTGCGCGTTTGCGATCAGCACGACCGGCGCATCGCCGAGTGACTCGATCGTGTCGCCCGGTGCCAGCTCGACACCGCCGATCACGCCCAATCGAGTCCGCACGATCCGCACCGAGTCATCCCGCGAGCCGTCATCGACGAGCACAAACCGCACGCCGGGGTTCGCCCGCGCGTACGCGCTGATCGAATCCAGCGTCGCCGGGAGCGTCGCGCTCTCGTTGTACACCGGCATGACCACGGTCATCGCGATCGCCGCTGCCCCGCCCCGGCTTCCGGCGCTGCCGCCAGCCGCCGGCGCTTCAAGCCTCACCGGAGAGCGCACATGCTCCGCCAGAGCCCGTGCTCCGGTGGCGGCGTCCGAGCGTGCTGAAGCGTGGTCCGGCATCCTGTTGAGATCACACAGCCCGTCGCGATTCGACGGCTCGATCAGCCAACATTAGACCCTCATCCGCAGGCGGGCACAAGTCCCACATCGGTTCTCGGACCACGCAGCGCCGCCCCCCCACCACCCGGCCCTACACGGGGCAGCCGTCGAAGAACGTGCTGAAGAACGCGTTGTAGTCGCCCTCGGTCACGCCGTTGTTCGTGCCCACCGGCGGCGCCTGACCCGCGTCGTCGGCGATGTCGCAATACGCCAGCGCGTCAAAGAACCCGACGAAAAACGCGTTGTAGTCCGCCTCGGTCACGCCGTTGTTCGTGAGCCCGCGGTTGGTCTGCGTCAGCGGCTCGCCGTTATCCGCCGCGATGTCCGCCGGCTGGCAGACGTAGATCGGCAGCGCCGTGTTCAACGCGTTGATCACTTCGCGCAGCGTGATCTCCGACGCCGCTACGCACAGAGCGTTCGCATTCACCAGCGAAGTGCCCACGTGGACGTGCCCGGACATCGCACAGAACATCGGCGATGCCGGGTCGCTGTTCAGGCTGCGATAGCGGGCCGCCAGATACGGCATGAAACCCGACAAGAACGACCCGCTGTAGTCGTAGCTGTTCGGTGTCGCCGGGTTGTAGCTCGGGATGAACGGATCGATGATCTCCGGCTGGCCGATCGTGTTCAGCGCCTGCACGCCATCGACAATCGCCTGCATCGGCAGCGTCGCCGGGTACACCGTGCCCACCGCATCACCGACGATCGACGTGCCCGTCGGGCGCGTCGCGCCAGAATAGTCCGCGCTGTACAGCGAGATCGTGCGGCCCGGCGGCGCCGTCTCGCTCGACGTAATCCGGAATCGCTGGTACGCCGGCTCCATCTCCCAGCCAATCGTCGTGCTCGCGCGGCTGAATGACACGATCGCCACCGGCTTCAGCTCCGCAACAATCCGCGCGAAGTCCGCATCAGTGTCCTGATAGTCCACCTCGAAATCGCCCGTCCCCTTGCCCCAGTTCGGCCCGGTCAGGCCCGGGAACTCCGGGAAGTACGCCTTGATCGTGTAGCCCCGCCCCTCCCAGTTCTGCCCCGTCCATGTGCCGCCGTTCTGCGCGCTGTTCGGGCTCCACGGGCGGAGCATGTTGTTCGTCGGCGGCCAGTATCCCGTCACCATGATCACCAGCTCACGCGGCGCCGCCATCGCTGGCGACGCGGCGCCAGCAACGCACACACCGCCAGCGACCAACGCCAGCGATCGAGCCACACGCGTCCTCAGTGATCGCATCATGCAACGGGCCTCCGCGTCGCATTGCCCTCCGGCAGCCACGACGACGAAGAATGCACCAAGCATCGCCTCGTGTCAACAATTCCATCCAGTGAACGTGCGACTCGCAACGCCCAGCACTCAGCACTCATCGCTCAGCACGCTTCCCCGCCCTCGCCTCACCGCCCTTTGACCTTCCCGAACATCCGCTTGGCTGGCAACTTCGTCGGCACGATCCCGCCCGGGAACTTCTGCGCGTCGATCTCGGCCTTGCTCCGCACCGGTGCCGGGGGCATCGCCGCGGCGTAGCGGCTCACCGCGTTCTCCACCACCGGCTTGGGCTCTTGCGAGTTGGGCACCGCGTACCGCGCCACGCCACCGGGCGGAGCGCTGGCCACAAAGTCCGGGTAATCCAGCTTCGGGATCTCCATGTTGATCAGGAACTCGACCTGCGTCAGCAGCTCGCCCTGCTCCGGCGTCACGAAGCTCCACGCCACACCCTCGCGACCGATTCGCGCCGTGCGCCCGATGCGGTGCACGTAGATCTCCGGATCCTCCGGCATGTCGTAGTTGATCACGTGCGTGATGCCGTCAACGTCCAAGCCGCGGCTGGCCAGATCGCTGGCCACCAGCACGCTCAGATCGCCCTTGTGCAGCCGCTCGATGATCTTGTTGCGCTTGGTCTGGTACATGTCGCCGTGCATCGCGTGCGCGTCGATCTTCTTCTCGTTCAGATACTTCGTCAGCTCGTCCACCGTCCGCTTCATGCGGCAGAAGACCAGCGTCAACGCCGGGTCCTCGTGCGTCAGCAGATGCGCCAGCAGCTTCTTCTTGTCCCAGGGCTGCACCGCCAGGTAGTGCTGGCGCACCAGCTTGGTGGTCAGCGCGCCGGCCGTCACCGCGACAATCTTCTCCGGGTTGCTGCTATGACGCTGGATCAGCCGCTCGATATCCGGTGAGAACGTCGCGCTCACAAAAATCGTCTGGCGTTCCGGCGGCTGCGGGCACATGCCCAGGATCTTTTTGATGTCCTCGCGGAAGCCAATATCCAGCATCCGGTCCACTTCGTCCAGCACCGCGTGCTTGACGCTGCTCAGCGAGATATGCCCGCGTTGGACCATGTCCATCAGACGCCCGGGGGTCGAGACAATGATCTGCGGCCCAGTCTGCAGCACCTGGAGTTGCGTCTGAATTCGCTCGCCACCGATGACCGCAACAGCGCGAATCGGCGTCAGTGCTCCCAGTTCGTTGATCTCACGGGCCACCTGCATCGCAAGCTCGCGCGTCGGCACCAGAATCAGCGCCTGACTCGGCACATCCTTCTGCAGGTTGTTCAACAGCGGCAGGGCAAACGCCGCCGTCTTGCCGGTGCCGGTCTTGGCCTGCCCCATGACGTCTTTGCCCGCCATGATGCGAGGAATCAGCATCGCCTGAATCCGCGTCGGGCGCTCAAAGCCAGCGGCCTTCAGCCCTTTGAGCACGCTGTTCCGCAGGCCCAGAGCATCAAAGTTCGCGACCTCGGTGAAGACGTCGTCCACCGATTGCAGCGTCGGAGCGTTCACGTTCGCCTGCGGCAGTTCGCTCGTGTGCGTCGAGTCATCCGGGGCCGGAGAGGCAGCGGAAGCCGATGAAGGTGCGGAAAGAGAGTCGTTGGATGTGTTCATGGCCATTTTCGCAGTCAATCCTGTCACAAGTCCGATGACCATCATAGAACCCTCATCATCACGGTGCGCCCTGCGCACGCCTTGAACGGAGCCGCTTGTGACCACATCGCGTCTGGAGATTGATCTGGCGGCCATCGATTCGAACGTTGGCGTCATCCGCTCGACCATCGCCGCGGGCGCCGAAGGCCACCCGTCAAAGGTCCAGCTCTGCGCGATCATCAAGCAGGACGCCTACGCGCTCGGCGCCGCCCGGATCGCCAAACGTCTGGCCTCGCTCGGCGTCGATCTGCTCGCGGTCTACTGCCTCGCCGAGGCACGACAACTCGCCGACGCGCCCATCCGCACCCCCATCCTCCTGCTCATGCCCGTCGATGGCTTCGATCGTCAGGATTCGCTCTACCGCCTCGCCGTCACCGGTCGCCTTCACGTCGCTCTCCACAGCGAGCGACAGGCCCACGCCCTCATCGCCTGCGCCAACAGCCTCGGCATCACTATCCCCGTCCACATCCAGATCGACACCGGCATGTCCCGCGGCGGCTGCCTTCCCGATGAGGGCGAGCGTCTCGTCAACCTCGCCACCACCAGCCCGCGCCTCCGCCTCGCCGGGCTCATGACGCACTTCTCCAGCCCCGCAAGTGACGAACCCTTCACACGCGAGCAGGCCCGCTTCTTCCGCAACTGGATCGAACGCATCAAGCCCAAGCTCAGCGCCGCCATTGCCCGCGGCCAGCCGCCCTGTGTCGTTCACGCCGCCAACACCGCCGCGACGTTTCGCTCCGCGTCCTACCACGCCACGATGGTCCGCGTGGGCCTCGGCCTCCTCGGCTACGCCGACGAGATGACCGGCGAGCACCTGCCCGAGTTCGGCGAGATCGCAACCGGCCTGCGCCCCGCGGTGCGCTGGGTCAGCCGCATCGTCCACACGCAGGAGATCCCGAGTGGCTGGCCCGTCGGCTACGGGCGGACGTGGCACAGCGAACGCCCGTCGAAAATCGCGATCGTGCCCGTCGGATATGCCGACGGCTACCCGCTGACTCTTGGCAACCGGGCCAAAGTCCGCTTGACCGGCCTGAACTGGGATCGCCCGCGAACGGTCGAGCCCACCGCGAGCTTCGAGCTTGATCCGACCCGCTCGGTCTGGGCCCCGATCGTCGGACGCGTGAGCATGGATCAGATCACCATCGACGTCACGGACGCGCCGCCCGAGTTGTGCGAGGTCGGGCGCGAGGTCGAAATCGTCGGCTCGGTGCCGGGAATGCCCAACCACCTGCCGACGCTCGCCGCCAGCGCGGGCACGATCACCCACGAGTTCCTCTGCCGCCTGAGCGCCGTGCCGGAGCGCACGTACCTTTTTTCCAATGAGGGCGAGAGCGCAGAAACGGTCACGCGAGTGGCTGCCCGCGCGCAATCCGCCATCCGCGTCTAAGTGCTTGACCTGATATCTGCCGCACCGGCCGAGCCACGTGACGCGCACTGCTGCTGTCCGGAGCACCGGTCAACCGAGTTCCCTTCAACGTCCATGTCCGAGCCGCCGCGATCTCGCGTTGCGGGCTCCGCCACCCGCCTGCCCCCTCGCACGAGCTCGTGAACCGTTCGTAAGAAATCGGGTTCACACGCAGGAAGAACGGGTATTTTGGTCAAAGTCGCTGGCGTTGCGGGTCAGTGTGTGGGACCAGCGTTTCGAACCAGTAGAAACCCGCCGCATTCTACTTCTAGAACCCGAACACCCCGGAACTTGTGAAAGAATCTCGCGTCGCAAGTCCTGATGTGGAAAAGGTTTGCGACAAAAGTCGGCAACTGCGGGTTTGCGTTTGCGAACCGGAGGCGTTAGGCTTGTCCCCTCTGTCCGCGTCAGGACCCCTCGGGGGGCTGCGCGCGGCGTGCAATCGGAGCTGCTGCATGTCGGTCAAGAACCGTGAGTCCACCGCGTCCGTGATGTCCAACACGATCACCCTCGCCGCGCTCAGCGTTGGCGCCGCCGCACCGATGGTGCTGGCGCAGAGTCTGCTGCCGAATCAGACCACTCAGTCGATGGACGCCATTGACCGCTTGGTCAGCGAGAAGCGACTCGTCGCCGCTCGCGCGGCTCTGCTCTCGGCCATCAAGCCCGGCACCGCCCAACTGACCGACGCCCAGCGCTCAGCGATGGTCGCTCGCCTCGACGAGCTTGACTCGAAGATCAGCCAGCTCTCAGAGTGCGAGGTCTCGCTCCAGAAGAGCGACCTGCTCCGCGATGAGGGCGACCTGCGGATGGCCCAGCGCTACGCCGAGGGCGTGCAGAACCGCACCGATGCGACCAGCACGGAGAAGGCCCGCGCCGCCCAATCGCTGGAGACGATCAACGCCCAGCGCAACGAACTGATGCCGCGCGTCTCGACGACGATCGCCAAGGCGACCGAGCTGTACGCCAAGGGCGACATCGACGCGTCGCGGACGACGCTCGCGCAGGTACGGCGCTGGGGTGTTGAGCTGTCCGGTGCTGATCGGCGCTCCGCCGATGAGCTTCAGGTGAAGCTGCTGGATCGCGACATCGCTCTGCTGCAGCCCGGCACCGTGAAGCGCGACCAGCCGGCCAAGCCCAGCGAGCCCTCGAGCCAGCCGTCGAATCCGTCCGGCGAGCCCCTGCCGCAGATGCGCCCGATCGGCGACACCCCGGCACCAGCCGCCGCGCCAGCACCCGAAGCCAAGCCCG